>CAVRBN010000020.1:0-45181 GCA_963719255.1 uncultured Actinomycetota bacterium
TCCAGCACGCATCGGGTGCGTGCTGGACTCGATCTAGTGGCAGATGGCCGCCCTCAGGCCGTCCAGCAAGTCGCGGGTGTGGGGCTCGTCGAAGACTTCCGAGATCCAGGCTTCCGAGTCGGCACGGTCCGGCGAGCGAGGGTTTGGCTCGAGCCAGTCGGTGGCCGCCATCTCGGTGATGTGCCCGAGCTGCGCGATCAGCATCGAGAAGTGTCCGCGCCGGCTCACCTCGCCCGGGCCACCGGCCGCCCGGTAGGCGTCGATGAGCGCGCGGGCCCGGCCAGGGTCGCTGCGAGCGAACTCGAAGAGCACGTAGCCCAGCTCCTGGCTCGGATCAGCCGGCCCGCTGTCCTCCCAGTCGATGACGCACAGCCCGCCGTCCGCGGTCGGCAGGACGTTGTCGGCCCACAGGTCGCGGTGGCAGGTCCGCAGCACCTGGGGCGGTTCGATCCAGGACTCCAGCGCGACCAGCTCGTCGCGCAGATCGGCCAACCGGCCGGCAAACGGCGCTCCCGCCTGCAGAAGCAGCTCGACCAGCTGGTCCCAACGATCGGCACCGACGGGTTCGTGATTCCACGGGTCCAGCGGACCGTGATTCTCGACCGATCTCCCGGTGGATGGCGGCAACTACCGCACCGACCAGCGCCGGATCGAGAGTCGGGTCCGGAGCCAGCAGGTCAACCCACTCGAACACCCTGACCTGACTGCCCTCGATGGAGGCGTAGACAGACCCGTCCTCCGTGCGCCGCACCTGCGGCGTCGGCACCCCCGCGGCGTACGCCGCCTCCTGGAAGGCGGTCGCGACCCGCACCTCGTCATCAGTGCGCTGATGGAGCGGCACCTTCACCGCCCAGCTGCCGTCCGCCGTCTCCAGCCGCCAGACGATGCCCTGCTTGCCGCGGGCGACCGGCTCGTCCGACAGTCTCGCCGCGCCGCCGAGTCCGAAGCGTCGAGCGATGTCCGCGGCATCCATCGGGCCACTCCAGCACAACGGCGCACGGAGAGACCAGCCGCCCGGCGTACGGACAACCGAGCCCAGGGAGCTCAGACGTCGATAGCCTGCCCCCATGTTCACCAAGGTGCTGGTCGCCAACCGGGGCGAGATCGCCATCCGTGCCTTCCGCGCGGCGTACGAGATCGGCGTGCGCACGGTGGCGGTCTTCCCCTACGAGGACCGCTGGTCCGAGCACCGGCTGAAGGCCGACGAGGCGTACGAGATCGGCGAACGGGGGCACCCGGTCCGCGCCTACCTCGACCCTGACGCGATCGTGCAGGCGGCTGTGAAGTGCGGTGCCGACGCGATCTACCCCGGCTACGGCTTCCTGTCGGAGAACCCCGACTTGGCCGAGGCCTGCGCCAACGCCGGCATCACCTTCATCGGCCCGACCGCCGACGTGCTGACCCTGACCGGCAACAAGGCGCGGGCGATCGCAGCCGCGAAGGCCGCCGGCGTCCCGACCCTGGCCTCGGTCGAGCCGTCCACCGACGTCGACGCGCTGGTGTCCTCCACCGAGGCCATGCCCTACCCGCTCTTCGTCAAGGCCGTCGCCGGCGGTGGCGGCCGGGGCATGCGCAGGGTCGACGACCCGGCGCTGCTCCGCGAGGCGATCGAAACCTGCATGCGCGAGGGCGAGGCGGCGTTCGGCGATCCCACGGTGTTCATCGAGCAGGCCGTCGTCGACCCGCGGCACATCGAGGTGCAGATCCTCGCCGACGCGTCCGGAAACGTGATCCACCTCTTCGAACGCGACTGCTCGGTCCAGCGCCGCCACCAGAAGGTCGTCGAGATCGCGCCGGCACCCAACCTCGACCCGGATCTGCGGGACCGGATGTGCGCCGACGCCGTGAGGTTCGCCCGTGAGATCGGCTACCGCAACGCCGGCACCGTCGAGTTCCTGCTCGACCCCTCCGGCAACTACGTCTTCATCGAGATGAACCCGCGGATCCAGGTCGAGCACACGGTGACCGAGGAGGTCACCGACGTCGACCTGGTCCAGTCCCAGATCCGGATCGCCTCGGGAGAGAGCCTGGCCGATCTCGGGCTGACGCAGGACTCGATCGTGCTGCGAGGGGCGGCGCTCCAGTGCCGGGTCACCACCGAGGACCCCGCCAACGGGTTCCGTCCCGACACCGGCAAGATCACGACCTACCGCTCCCCGGGAGGCGCGGGCGTGCGGGTCGACGGCGGTACGACGTACACCGGCGCCGTGGTCAGCGCGCACTTCGACTCGATGCTCGCCAAGCTCACCTGCCGCGGCCGCACCTTCGACAAGGCGGTGGAGAAGGCTCGCCGGGCGGTGGCCGAGTTCCGGATCCGCGGCGTCTCCACCAACATCGCGTTCCTGCAGGCAGTCCTCGAGGACCCCGACTTCGTGGCCGGGCGGGTGACCACGTCGTTCATCGACACCCACCCCCAGCTGCTCAACGCACGAGCGTCCGGCGACCGCGGGAGCAAGCTGCTCAACTACCTCGCCGACGTCACCGTCAACCAGCCGCACGGGCCGGCCCCGGTGTCGACCGCACCGGCGTCCAAGCTGCCCGACATCGACCTGAGCGTCCCGGCGCCGGACGGTTCCCGCCAGCTCCTGCTTTCGGTCGGCGCGGTCGAGTTCGCCCGCAGGCTGCGCGCGCAGGACCGGGTCGCGGTCACCGACACGACCTTCCGCGACGCCCACCAGTCGCTGCTCGCCACCCGGGTCCGGACCCGCGACCTGCTCGCGGTCGCCGGACACGTGTCGCGGATGACGCCTCAGCTGTGGTCGCTCGAGGCCTGGGGCGGGGCGACCTACGACGTCGCACTGCGGTTCCTCGCCGAGGACCCGTGGGAGCGGCTGGCCGAGCTTCGCCAGGCGGTGCCCAACATCTGCCTCCAGATGCTGCTGCGCGGTCGCAACACGGTCGGCTACACGCCGTACCCCACCGAGGTCACCAACGCCTTCGTCGCCGAGGCGGCGGCGACCGGCATCGACGTGTTCCGGATCTTCGACGCCCTCAACGACGTCGAGCAGATGCGGCCCGCGATCGATGCCGTCCGAGAGACCGAGACCTCGGTCGCCGAGGTGGCGCTCTGCTACACCGGCGACCTGTCGGACCCGACCGAGCGGCTCTACACGCTCGACTACTACCTGTCCCTCGCGTCGCGGATCGTCGATGCCGGCGCCCACGTGCTCGCGATCAAGGACATGGCCGGTCTGCTGCGGGCGCCGGCGGCGCGGACCCTGGTGACCGCGTTGCGTTCCGAGTTCGACCTGCCCGTGCACCTGCACACCCACGACACTCCGGGCGGCCAGCTCGCGACGCTGCTCGCGGCCATCGACTCCGGAGTCGACGCGGTGGACGCCGCCTGCTCGGCGATGGCCGGCACCACGTCGCAGCCCGCGCTGTCGGCGCTGGTCGCCACCACCGACCACTCCGCCAGGGAGACCGGGCTCTCGCTGGAGGCGGTGTGCGAGCTCGAGCCCTACTGGGAGGCGACCCGGCGGGTGTACGCACCCTTCGAGTCGGGGCTGCCGTCCCCCACCGGCCGGGTCTACACCCACGAGATCCCGGGCGGCCAGCTGTCCAACCTGCGCCAGCAGGCCATCGCGCTCGGGCTGGGTGAGAAGTTCGAGCAGATCGAGGACATGTACGCCGCCGCCAACCGGATCCTCGGCAACGTGGTGAAGGTGACTCCGTCGTCCAAGGTGGTCGGCGACCTCGCCCTGCACCTCGTCGCCGTGGGCGCGGATCCGGCCGAGTTCGAGTCGGACCCGGCGAAGTTCGACATCCCGGACTCGGTGATCGGGTTCCTGAGCGGCGAGCTCGGCGACCCGCCCGGCGGCTGGCCGGAGCCGTTCCGGACCAGGGCCCTCACCGGCCGCAAGTGGAAGCAGCCGGTCGGCTCGTTGACCGCCGAGCAGTCCTCAGCACTTGGCAGCGCGCGCCGCCGTACGCTCAACGAGCTGCTGTTCCCGGGACCGACCCGCGAGTTCGCCGACTCCCGCGAGAGGTACGGCGACACCTCGGTGCTGCCGACCCTCGACTACCTCTACGGGCTGCGCGCAGGCGAGGAGCACGAGGTCACCATCGCGGAGGGCAAGAAGCTGCTCATCGGCCTGCAGGCGATCAGCGAACCCGACGAGCGGGGCTTCCGCACGGTGATGTGCACGATCAACGGCCAGCTCCGCCCCGTGTCGGTGCGCGACCGCACCGTCGCGGCCGACGTACCCGTGGCCGAGAAGGCGGACACCGGCAAGCCCGGCCACGTCGCCGCACCCTTCCAGGGCGTCGTGACCGTTGGCGTGAAGGAGGGCGACACGGTCGCGGCCGGCGACACCGTGGCCACCATCGAGGCGATGAAGATGGAAGCCTCGATCACGGCGCCGATCGCCGGTCAGGTCGAGCGGGTCGCGCTTGGTGGCACCCAGTCCGTCGAGGGTGGCGACCTGGTCCTGGTGCTGGCCTGAATCCCCTCGCCGAGCGCGAATGGACTGAAGAGTTTGCACCGGAATGGTTTAGCAGCCCGTGGGCTCGGGCAGTGCTGGTGAAGGAAGTCACACAAGGAGCCCAATGTCGAACCTGCTGGAAGACCTCAACATCGCTCGGGAAGAGACCGACGTGATGATGCAGAAACTCGACCAGGTCCAGGGTCGGCTCGAGCCGGTCCGTGGGGAGGACAGCACAGGTGAGGTGGTCGTCACGGTCGACGCGGATGGCCAGCTGGACTCAGTGCAGGTCGGGTTCGGGTGGCGGGAGCGACTGACCCAGACTGAGCTGCCGGCTGCTGTGCTCGACGCGCTCGGCAACGCCAAGATGGCTCGATTCGAGCTGTGGGCGAACGCCTACAAGGACAGCGAAGACGAGCCCGCCCCTCGTGCCCGCCCCACCAACGACGGCGTCGACATGGTGCAGGCTTCAAGGAGCGCGTTGTGAGCAAGGGCTCGTCCCCAGGCGTGGCCGCGGAGATGGTCGAGACGGTGCTCAACGACGTCGTCGAAGGCTTGGAGGAAGCAAACCGTCTGCTGGACGCTCACGAGGGACGCCAGTTCATGGGCCGCAGCGGCAGGGGGGTCGTCACCGCCCACGTGGCTGGCAACGGCGAACTCCATGAAGATCGAGTTCGACGCCGGTTGGCTTGACAGCGCTCACTCGGCCAACCTCGGCCGCGAGGCCACCCAAGCCATCCGGGACCGCGGCGGAGAAGGCCCGGCAAGAGGGTCTGGCAGCGGTCATCAAGACGACCCGGCTCGCACAGATCGCCCGGATGGTGACCGATCCGGACACCGCCCACAACTTCTGGAAGTAGGACAACGACAATGTCGATGCAAGCAGGATTCGAAGCGCTGACCAGCGAGGCCGAGGAGTGGGACACCACCTCCGAGGCACTGGCCACCGCGGCCGGCGTGGTGGCCGGACTACAGCTCACCAGCGCCCAGTTCTCATGCGTTGGCGTCGACAGACGGGCGTCGACTCGAGCTACTCAGACAGTCGCCAGCACGTGGAGGACATCCTCCGTGCCGGGGAGCGCGAGACAAAGAAGATCGCGGATGCCCTGAGGCAGGTGCGCGCGGACTTCCAGAGCACGGACGAGTCGGTGCGCAACGAAGTCGCTGCCGTGTGGGCACTCGAGTGACACGCAGACCGGGCAGCACATCGTCACTGGCAGACAACACGTAGGGAGACTGGGCAATGGACACCGTAGAACGAATCTGCGACCTGCTGGACGAAGTCGAGGAAAAGATCGAGGACTTGCGAGGCAAGATGAACGACATCTTGAGCTGGGTGCCGTGGGGACTGGGCTGGGTCGTCGACAAGTTCATGGAACTGTGGGACAAGGCCATGGCAAAGCTGGGAGAGTTCTGGGACAAGATGGGCGAGATCCTCTCCAACGTCGGCGCTCCATGGGATCTCAACGGAGCCAAGGAAGAGTGGGGGGACGTGGGTGGACCGGTCGCCGAGCGCGCGAGCGAGGCGACGCGGGGACAGAGCGCCGTCGACTTCGCGTGGAAGGGGCGCGCCGCGGATCGTTACGCCATGGCACTGGGCGAGCAGCGCAACGCACTGGCCGCCGTGCGCGACAAGCTGACTGCAGTGGTCGGCCCAGCCCTCGGTGACGTGGCCACCGCGCTGTACACCTTCTTCCTCAGCATCATCGTGGCGATCGGCCTCCTGATCGTCGGCATCGTCGCTGCCATCGCCGCGGCCAGTTAGCGTCGTCGGTGCTCCCGCGGTGCCACCCGCCGTCTACGTCGCCGTCGCCGGCGCCATCGCCTCGATCGCAATCGGGACCAACGAGCTCCTGGCCTCGGCCAGGTCCGCGGAGACGATCTTCGACAACCTTGCCGACGAGAGCTCCGACTTCGGCGCGAACAACTGGCCCGCCGCAGTCACCGGATGACCAGTCCGGTCACTCGGAGGCAGGCGCTGCGCCGTGGGGCGATCGCGATGACGATCGTCCACGGCGCGCTGGCCGCGCTTTGCCTGTTCGCCGCCACGGACCTCGCAGACGATTCGGCGACGGTGTTCCGCTACTTCGGGGCAGCCAGCGTCGCGGCTGCTTTGGCCATGGTCCTGGTCTTCTCCATCGCCTCGACCACCCGCCGCTCCACGTTCATCGGGCCGGCGGGCACCCTTCTGGTAGCGGCGTTCGTGCTGCGGGCTCTGGGCTTCGCTGAAGGGGCGAGTACAACCTGGCTATTCCTCGGTCTGGCGATTTCGATCTCCGATTCCTGGCTACTGGTCGAGGCGACCCGCAGGAGATCAACCGATCCGGTGATGAGCGCGCCGCCATGCGTGAGAGCCGACTCGACTCAGCGGCCAAGGTGCTCGCGGACCAGGAACTTCGGCACCACCATCGTCCAGGCGTCGGTGACCAGCTCGGTCATCTCGTCGTGGTCGAGCGCGGCCATCCGGGCGACCACCCAGTTGTAGCGGAGGTCGGCGGTCCCGGGCATCTGGAACTTGTCCGGTTCGCTCTCGACCAGCGCAAGCCGCTCCTCCTTCGGGAAATGCGAAGCCCATCAGGGTCTCGTCGCGGGAGAACGCGACGTAGACGATCTGCTTGACGCGGAACTTCACCCGGTCGCGGATGAGGTGCTCGGTGGTGCGCGGCAGGCTCAGCGCGACGCGGCGTACATCCTCGACCGTGACCAACGGGGTCACCTCCATGCGTGACGGCCTACTTGGCCCTTGCCGTGAACCTCAGCCACTCCGACCGCAGGCCCATCCCGGAGCGGAAGTCGTCCCCCGAGAGTCGGACGTTTGCCTTGCTGCCGTCCAGGACCATCGTGACGATCCGGCCGCCCCAGTCGCCGTGACCGTCACGCGAGGTCACCCGGATCGCCCTCAGGTTGCCGATCCTGGACCAGCGCCTCTCGATCGCCCTGTCGTCCACGCGGACCGACCAGGTGTGCATCGGGTTGCCCGACCAGCCGTCGTAGGGATCCTGCTTCGCGACGAGATAGGGCACGCTGCCGGCCGAGGTCCAGCCGCCGCTGCTCGAGGAGAACTGGGTGAACGCCGGGTCGCCGCCGTACGTCTGGATCTTCCCGGCCGTCGCGGCGATCGCCGCGTTGGAGTCGGGGTGCTCGCTGGAGTAGCCGCCGTACACCTGGCACGAGGTGGTGTCGCAGATCTGGTAGGTGTCGGTGAGCGGGTGCGCCCGTCCGTACGCCGCATAGGTGCGGGCCGCGATCGCCTGGGCCTGCACGGCAGCGGGCGACCAGGACGCCGGCATCTCACAGGGGTACGACGCCCTTGAGGTAGTCGTCGAGCCGCAGGACGTTGACGGTGTCACGGCTCCTGGAGCCGGGTGCGGGCCGAAGCGAGCGGAGTGTGCCGCGGTACTTCACCTGCCCGCTCGGGGTGACCAGCGTGACCGGCTTCCCCGACGCGGTGAACGCCCCGTCGCTTCTGAGTACCCGCCACCGGTGCCACGCACGCGGCCTTCCGGTAGGACGACCTGGGAAGCCCCGGCCGGACCGGCAGCGAGGCGCCACTTGCTCGCTCCGTTGGCGGGCAGGGTCCACGCGTCGTCGGTGCCGACGACGCGGACCTTCAGGCCCGCGCGGGGGAGCACGACCGTGTCGTTGTCGTCATCGGCGGTGATGTGGACACTGATGTAGCCGGTCAGCCGGGCAGCCCTGGTGCCGGGGTAGTAGAAGTTGATGATCTGCTGCGCGCTCAGGCCCCGCCGCGCCGCCCCTTCGGCGCCGTACTGCGACATGCCGTGGCCGTGCCCGTAGCCATGCCCGGTGATCGTGATCCAGGCCTTGCCGGGGATCCGGACCGGGCCGTCGGCGGCGTACGACGGCGACGGACGCGACGATCCCCGACAGGGCGAGGGCGACAGCGAACGTGACTGCGACGGTGACCGGGGAGGTCACCACGCGGGTGCGAGACATGGGGTGCTCCGTTTCGATTGGGACACCAGGGACAGGTGTGACCAAGTGATCGGAACACGAAACTAGCCCCTCCGCAATTGCGAGTCTGGCTTACCAAAGAATTACGAATCTGTAGTTCTCCGGGCGGTGAGCAGCAGGTACTCCCAGCTCATTCCGTTCTCGTCGAGGTAACGGCGGCCGAGCTCGGCGAGATCGCGATCCAGGGCGGCGGTGCGCTCGGGGTCGTCGGCGATGAAGCGGTAGACCGCGATGGTCGGGCCGTAGTTGCGCTTGAAGTAGTCGCGGAAGTCCTCACCTGTCCTGAACTGCTCCACCCTCAACTCCTGGACCTGGGCCACGACGTCGGTGACCCGGTTGCCGAACAGCTCGCGGACGTGCTCCTCGCTGCCCCACAGCGGCGGCGGCTGGGCCCCGGGAGGCGGCGGCGGGGCGTAGGGCTTCATGGTCGCGAACATCTGACCGATGAAGCCCTCGGGGGTCCAGCTCACCAGGCCGATGGTCCCTCCGGGTCGGCAGACGCGCACCAGTTCGTCGGCGCTCTCCTGGTGGTGTGGGGCGAACATGACCCCGACGCACGACAGCACCGTGTCGAACTCGCCGTCGCCGAACGGCAGATCCTCCGCGTCGGCCTGGCGCCATTCCAGCTTGGCGCCCTGCTTCTCGGCGTGCTGGCGACCTGTCTCCAACAGGTCCGGCGTCAGGTCGCTCGCCACCACGTTCGCGCCGGTGAGCGCCGCCGGGATGGCCACGTTGCCCGCACCCGCCGCGACGTCCAGGACCCGATCTCCCGGGCCGACGCCGGCCGCGTCGACCAGCACGGGTCCCAGCGGCGAGATGACCTCGGTGGCGACGGCTGCGTAGTCACCCATGGCCCACATGGCACGGTGCTTGGCCTTGAGTGCGCGGTCGGCCTCGACCGCGTCGATCGTCTGAGTCATGTCTGTTCTCCTTCACGGGCCGGACCCACTGTCCGGCTGCTGCGTCGAAGCTAGGAAGGAGGGGCAGCAGCGCGCATCGGCGCCGGCACGCATTCGGCGCCGGTGCGGCCGTCGAGGTTGGCGGCCTGCGCGTAGTGCCGGCCGACCGCTGGAGGTCAGGCGCGGGTCAGCAGGCGGGCGACCGCGGCCGTGCGGGCGGACTTCCCGCGGACGTCGAGCTTGACGTAGATGTTCTGCAGGTGCCGTTCGACCGTCCGCACACTGAGGTGCAGCACCCGGGCGATGTCCTCGTTGTCCTGACCGTCGGCGGCCAGGGTGAGCACCTCGAGCTCGCGCGCGTGACAGGGCGGCCGCCGGATCGGTGCCCAGTACGTGTGCGAGGCCGGCTGCCGGTCGGGCTCGAGGAAGGCAGTCACCTCACGGAGGAAGACCGGCCAGGCCGGTTCGTCCTCGAGCAGGATGTGGTTGGAGGTCTCCAGCGCCACCAACCGGGCATCGGAGATGCTCGACGCCAGGAGACGGCCGTACTCGAACTCGTTCATCCGGTCGTCCCGCCCATGGAGCACCAGGGTCGGCACGTCGAGCTGCGGCAGCAGGTCGATGACGTCGGCCCGCATCCGCTGCTTCCGTGACGCGTACGCGTTCTCCGCCGACACCGACACCCGCTGGAGCTCGTCGATCCACTTCATCTGCTCCTCGGTCGCGCCCGGGATCATCAGCGAGGTGAACACCCGCCGGAATGCCGAGTCGGGGCGTGCCCAGCCGACCTTGATCATCTGCTCGAACGTCTCGACGAGCTCCAGCTGGTGTTGAGAGGGGTTGTGGAGGGCAGCGGCGTAGCTGCTGTAGAAGAGCAGGCGCGAGACCCGTTCGGGATGACGTACGGCGTACGCGATCGACGGTGGCCCACCCTGCGACATCGCCATCACGGCGAAGCGGTCGAACCCCGCATCGTCGGCCACCGCCTCGAGGTCACCGATTCGTGCCTCGAGCTGGTAGTCCTCGACGTCCCAGTCGGACAGCCCGTGCCCGCGCTCGTCGTACCGCACGACGGTGGCGACCTTGCCGAGCGCCGCGAGGAAGTGTCGCCAGACCGGGCTCTCCCAGTCGTACTGGAGATGGCTCAGCCAGCAGGTGGCAATGAGCAGCGGCGGCCCGGAGCCGTGCACCGCGTAGGCGATGCGCACGCCGTCAGGCGCCCGGCAGAACCGGATCACCTGGGGCGGGTTCGCGCTGTTGGCGGCGGTTGGCACGTCACCGATCGTAGCGCCGGCCGGTCACGACCTAGGCTGGGTGAATGGAATGGGTCCTCGTCATCGTGATCGCCGCCTTGGGGATGCTCTTCTTCGTGGCCCGACGGCGGGCCGCGACCGAGAAGCAGCTCAAGAGCGCCCGCGACCTGCAACTGGTCCGCAAGGTGGCCGACGAGGACGTGACGCGCTTCGGCGAGGAGCTGCAGGAGCTCCACATCGAGACGCTCACCACCGACCTCGACCCGGCGATGCGCCAGGACTACCAGCGGGCCCTGGACGCCTATGAGAACGCCAAGGCTCTCCTGCACGATGCGACCGTCCCGGGTGACGTGACCGAGGCGACCAAGGCCCTCGAGGACGGCCGCTATGCGAAGGCGTGTGTGCTGGCCCGTCAGGCGGGTGAGCCGCTGCCCGAGCGACGCCCGCCGTGCTTCTTCAATCCTGCCCACGGCCCGGCGCAGACCGATGCGCAGTGGGCCCCACCCGGTGGGATTCCGCGCGAGGTGCCGGTCTGCCTCGCCGACGCCGACCGGCTCACCCAGGGTGCCGACCCCGACTCCCGGATGGTGCGCTCGGGCAACCAGATGGTGCCCTGGTTCGAGGGCGGCCCGACGTACGGCGCCTACGCGCAGGGCTACTACGGCTCGTGGGCGATGAGCGGGCTGTTCCCGGCGTTCATCCTGGGCTCGATGATGGGTGGTTGGGGTGGCGACGGCGGCTGGGGAGGCGACTCCGGCGGCGACTCCGGCGGCGACTCCGGCGGCGACTCCGGTGGCGACTCCGGCGGGGACTACGGCGGTGACTATGGCGGTGACGCGGGCGGCGGCTTCGACGGCGGCGGTGGCTTCGACGGCGGCGGTGGCTTCGACGGCGGCGGCTTCTGAGCCTCCGCCGCCGAGCCACGGCCCGGCGTCGTCAGCTGCGCCGGCAGACGTAGTAGCTGTTGAACGGGTCGCTCTCGACCGAACGGATGTCGACGTTCGCGAACCCGGCCGCATGCAGCATCGACGTCGCTAGCTGCTCGCCCCAGGCAGTGCCGAGGCCGTCACCGTCCAGGCCCAGGGAGACGCTCATGCAGTGCATGGTGGAGACCGTGTAGAGGAACGGCGCCAACGGCAGTTCGAGGTTGTCCTCGACGTTGCTCGACGCCCGGATGTCGACCATCAGGAACGTCCCGTCCGGCCGTAGCGCCCGGGCGACCGCGTCCAGCACCTTTGCGGGGTGCGCCTGGTCATGGATCGTGTCGAACGCGGTGACCAGGTCGAAGCCGTCGCGGATGTCCAGCGTCGCCACGTCCAGCACCTCGAACCGCGCGTTGGTCAGCCCGAGTGCGCGCGCCTCCCGGCGGGCAGCGCTGATTGCCTCCTCCGAGAAGTCGAACCCCGTGACCCGGCTGTTCGGGTAGGCCCGCGCCAGCACGTTCACATGGTGGCCGCTGCCGCATCCGATGTCGGCGACGTCGATGCCGTCGCGAAGCCGGTCCGCCAACCCGTCCACGAGGGGAACGACGGCGTCAAGGAGCGCGGCATCGACGAACGCCCGGCTGTCCTCGGCCATCAACGTGTGGAATCTGGGGTACTCGGCGTACGACAGGCCTCCGCCGGAGCGGAAGCAGCGCACGATGCCCTGCTCGACCTCGGCCAGCATCGGCAGGAACGTCATCACCCTGGCGAGATTGTCGGGTCCGGCCGCTTCTGTCAGCCAGGCGGCGTGCGCGGCCGGCAGCGAGTAGCTCCGGCTCTCTGGTTCGTAGTCCAGGATGCGAGCCGTGGTCATGGCGTTGAGCCACTCCCGCACGTACCGCGCGTCGAGCGCGGCCACGGCGGCGACCTCGTCACTGGTTGCCGGGGGCCGCCCGGCAAGGGCCTCGAACAGCCCGGTCTGGTGCCCGATGCTGGTCATCAGGGCGGTGCACGCCTGGTTCAGGATGCCGACCATTCGGTCCCCGAACTCCTCGACGGCAGCGGCATCAGGCTGTGCTGGCAGTTCAACGGTGGTCATCTGAGCTCCTCGTTCAGGCCGGGCGGTTGCCCGATGCACCGTCACGCTAGGCGCGCGCGGGTGCAGCGAGCATCGACCGGAACGCTCGTTGTGGACGCCGGCATGGTCCGGATGATGTACGTCGACGGCGACCAGCCGTCAGGGGCGGGCGCGGCCGACGAGCCCGTTGTCGTGCGCCCACGCCGCGGCCGCCGTACGTGATTCGACCTTGAGCTTCACGAAGATGTTGGCGAGGTGGCGACGCAGGGTGGCCTCGCTGATGTGGAGGACGGCGGCTGCCTCCCGGTTCGACGAACCCGTTGCGATCTTCATGAGCACCTCGACCTCCCGCCGGGTCAGGCCACCCGGCGGCGCCTGCTCCGTCGGCACCGCTGCGACCACCGGTGGCACGCCGAGGCGGACGAACACCGCGTTGGCGGCATCGGCGCAGCTTCGAGCCGACTCGTCGTCGCCCAGTGCGCGGTGTGCAGCGCCCAGCAGCGTGTCGGCGACGGCGGCGTCGTACGTCGCGCCGAGCGTTCGGTGCTGCCGGCTGGCCCGCTCCAGCAGCGGCACCGCCCTGTCCGGATGTCCATCGGAGAGGAGCACCGCGCCACGGGCCTCGTCGGCCCAAGCCTCGAAGCCGGGCGTCTTGTAGGTCTCCCGGATCTGCTCGAGCCGGCCTGCTGCCGCCTCCGCAGACTGGAGGTGACCGGTCGCGAGCCCGATCTGCACCTGGGCGCGCAGCAGCCTGGCAGCCGAGAACGGGCTGGCAACGGCCGCGGCGACCGCCTCGCTGACCGCGGACCACGCAGCCGAGGCTTCGCCGGCAGACAGCTGCAGGAGAGCGGCACCGGGCTGTGGGTCGCGCCCGAGCTGGGCGGCGCGGGCGAAGTGTGCCGAGGCCCGGCCGGGTACGCCGCGGATCCGGCACATCTCGCCGAGTTGGTACTCGACCTCGGCGACCGCGGCGACGTTCATGTCGGCCAGGTCGGCGGTCACCTGCGCGGCCTCCCCTTCGGCCGCGGTCCACGCGCCCTCGATCGCGAGAAGCTGCACGCGGTGCGCGCGGCACACGCCCACGAACATCACCGCGTCGGAGAACTGCTCGACCCAGCGCTCGGTGTTCCGGGCCCACTCACGGGCTCGGGAAACGTCCATCAGGTCGATGCACGTGGTCACGATCGTGCAGTAGATGTGGCCGGCCCAGTCAGGCGAGACCCGTTCGGCGACGACGGGCAGCATCGCCTCGTCGAGCAGTCCGAACCCGTTACGCAGGTGTCCGCGTCTGATCTCGGCGAGTCCCTCGCAGAGCAGGCCGAGAGCCGTGAACGTCTCGTCACCGAGCTCGGCGCCGAGGCGCTGGAGGTCCCGTGCGCCCGCCGTTGCCTCGTCGAGCCGCTGCTCCTCCAGAGCGCCCGAGATCTCCAGGTAGGCAAGGTACCCGTGGGCCGGACCGCGAGGCTGTCCTTCGAGCAGTCTGCGCCCCCGGCTCAGCCAACCCGAGGCCAGCGCATGTTCCCCCCGCATGAACCAGAGACCGCCCAGGTCGATCGCATGCAGGGCAGCGCGGTCCAGGCGGCCCTCGGCGAGGTAGCGCTGGTGCAAGCGTCTCGGTGAGCCCCAGACACTCCGAGATCATCCCGAGCCACCATGCGGCATCCGCGAGCAGTCGCATGTCGTCGGCCGGAAGGGAGTGCTCCTCCCCCGCTGCCTGCAAGGTCCGGTAGGCGACGTCGTACTGGTGCTTCCGATGGGCAGCACGCGCCTTCTCCAGCAACTGGTCGCGCTGCTCCTCACCGTCCACGCGTCCACGGTAGACGCGCGCAAGCCCTGTCCGCGTCGCGTCGCGTCGGAACTACGCTGGCCAGATGGAATGGATCATGGTCGTCGTCCTCGCTGCCGGTGGGGTCTCCTACCTGGTGGCCCGCCGCAGGGCCTCCCAGCGGAAGCAGCAGAAAAGTGACTTCGAGCTGCGCGCCGTCAGCAAGGTCGCCGACGAGGACGTCACCCAGTTCGGCGAGGAGCTCCAGGACCTGCACATCGACACCCTGACCACGAAGCTCGATCCCTCGATGCGTCAGGACTACCAGCGCGCCCTCGACGCCTATGAGAACGCGAAGTCACTGATGCGCGACGCCCGCCGTCCCGAGGACGTCACCGGGGTGACCAAGGCGCTCGAGGACGGGCGCTACGCCAAGGCCTGCGTGCTGGCCCGGACAGAGCGGTGAGGCGTTGCCCGAGCGTCGCCCGCCGTGCTTCTTCAACCCTGCTCACGGGCCGGCGCAGACCGAAGTGGAGTGGGCACCCCTGGGGGGGGTGGCCCGCGAGATTCCGGTCTGTCTCGCGGACGCCAACCGACTTGCCCAGGGTGCCGAACCCGAGGCCCGAATGGTCCGCTCGGGCAGCAAGATCGTGCCGTGGTACGAGGCCGGACCACGTTATGCCGCCTACGCGCGGGGCTACTACGGGTCGTGGGCTACGGACGGGCTGTTCCCGGCCTTCGTGCTCGGCACGACGGTCGGCTCGTGGGACAGCGGCGGCTGGGTGGCCCCCGGCGGCTACGAGGCGGCGGGTACGACGGCGGTGGCTGGGGCGGCGGCGACTGGGGCGGCGGTCATGGCGGCGGCGATGGGGGCGGTGGCGGCGGTGGCGGCTGGTGCGGCGGTGGCGGCTTCGACGGTGGCGGTGGCGGCGAGGCGGCGGGTGACCTAGGTGACTCGGAGTCGGGTCAGTGCACGTGATGCAGCCGCCGGGCGGCCTCGGCGATCGAACCGCTCATCGATGGATAGACCGTGAACGCGTGGGCCAGCTGGTCGGCCGTCAGGGACTCGGCCACCGCGATGGACACCGGGTGGATCAGCTCGGAGGCGCGGGGCCCGACCACCACTCCCCCGATGACGATGCCGGTGCCCGGACGGCAGAAGAGCTTCACGAACCCGTCGTGGACACCCTGCATCTTCGCGCGGGCGTTGCCGGCCAGCGGCAACATCACCGCCTCGGCCCCGATCTCGCCCGCGTCGACGGCCCGCTGCGACCAGCCGACGGTGGCGATCTCGGGGGCAGTGAACACGTTGGAGGAGACCTTCTTCAGGTCCAGCGGCGCGACCGCGTCGCCGAGGAAGTGCCACATCGCGATCCGGCCCTGCATGGCGGCCACGCTGGCGAGCATCAGGACTCCGGTGCAGTCGCCGGCGGCGTACACCCCGCGCGCCGACGTACGTGACACCCGGTCGACCGTGACGAACCCGCCTTCGTCCAAGGTCACCCCCGCCTCTTCGAGGCCGAGGTCGGCGGTGTTGGGCACCGAACCCAGAGCCAGGATGACGTGCGAGCCGACGACGGTCTGCCCGTCGGTCAGCGTGACGGTGACCGAGTCGCCGTCACGGGTCACCGACTCCATCCGCGACTTGGACAGCACCTTCATGCCTCGCCGGGTGAGCACGTCCTCGAGCACGGCGGCGGCGTCGGCGTCCTCGCCGGGCAGCACCCGGTCCCTGGAGGAGACGAGCGTGACGTCGACACCCAGGCTGAGGTAGGCGCTGGCGAACTCCGCTCCGGTGACACCCGAACCGACCACGACCAGCTTGGACGGCACCTCGTCGATGTCGTAGACCTGTTCCCAGGTCAGGATCCGTTCGCCGTCCGGCTGAGCGCTCGGCAGGACCCGCGGGGCGGCACCGGTGGCGATGAGCACCGCATCGGCCTCGAACGCCTCCGCGTCCTCCCCGTCGCCGACCACGACCCGGTTCGGTCCGTCGAGGCGGCCGCGGCCCTGGACGACCCGGACGCCTTCCTTCTCCAGCCGCCGCGCGATGTCGGCAGACTGGGCGAGCGCGAGCTCCTTGACCCGGGCGTTGACGCGGGCCATGTCGACGGACACCCCGTCCTCGCCGATGTAGACGCCGAGCTCGTTGGAGCCGGCGACGTCGGTCATCAGCTCGGCGGTCGCGATCAGGGTCTTGCTGGGCACGCAGTCGGTGAGCACCGCCGAGCCGCCGAGGCCGTCGGTGTCGACGACCGTGACGTCCGCCCCGAGCTGCGCCGCGACCAGCGCCGACTCATAGCCCGCCCGGGCCGCCACCGAGGATCACGACCCGGTCGTCTGGTCGAGCCGCTGCCGGTCAAGAGGGCTCCTGACCTGCGGTTCGCTGTCGGTCGGTCGAGTCGCTGCCGGTCGTGTTCGATGCGCTGTTGCAACTTGGTACGTCGGATCGCCGATTGGCCAGCCTATCGGGGTTGAGCGATCGGCTCGAGGCCGCCGACTGCGATGCCATCCAGTAGAGCGTTGGACCTGCGTCGTGCTCCGCGAAGTTTCAAGTCGCTGCCGGCCTGTTCTGGGAGGTCAACTCGGCAGGTTGCTCGACTTCGAGTCTGGCCATCGCCATCGGCCCGATGTCGCCGGACCTGAGGCTCTCGGCCACGCTCTACCGAGGGCGCGGGACAATGTGAGTCGGGCCGCCCAGGTTCTGCTGCCGGTTGGCGAGTCGGGAGCTCGCCACTGGCGGCTGCCGCCGTCGACCGGCACCTTGACCTCGGGCCGTCGTGCGGCCCGAAGGCGGCGCGGCACGTGGCTCGGTCGTCTCGGGCTTCCGGGACCTCCATGAATCCTGCATCCCGCCGGCAAGCAGACGAGCTGCAGGATCGTGAGCAATCAGGAGGCGCGCACGTCCTCAGGAATACCAACTCGTTGGGCCATTCGAGCCACGTTCGTCACATCGTTTCGGGCACGACCGGGCCTAGCGGCCTCAGAAGTTGATCATGTGCCCGGAGATGCCGTGCACGGCTTCCTTGACGGCTTCGGTCAGCGTTGGGTGTGCGAACACGTTGCGGGACACTTCGTCGGCGGTCAGGTCCCACTGCTGGGCCAGGGTCAGCACCGGAAGCAGCTCGGTCACGTCGGGGCCGATCAGGTGGGCGCCGAGGATCTCGTTGTGCTCGGCGTCGGCGACGACCTTCACGAAGCCGACGGCGTCACCGAGGCCCTGGGCCTTGCCGTTGGCCGAGAACGGGAAGGTCGACGTCTTGACGTCGTACCCCTTGTCCTTGGCCTGCTGCTCGGAGTAGCCGAACGAGCCGATCTGCGGCTGGCAGTACGTCGCCCGCGGGATCATGTCGAAGTTGATCTCCATGGTCTCCACGTCCGCGATCGTCTCGGCCGCCACGATGCCCATCGCCTCGGCCGCGTGGGCCAGCATCATCAGCCCGGTGCAGTCGCCGATCGCGTAGACGCCGTCGACGTTGGTGCGGCCACGGTCGTCGACCGCGATGGCGCCGCGGTCGGTCAGCGCTACCCCGGCCGCCTCGAGGCCGAAGCCCTCGACCCGGGGCGCGAAGCCGAACGCCGCGAGCATCTTGTCGGCCTCGAGCACCTGCCCGTCGCCGCCGGCAGCGGGGCTGACGGTCACCTTGACCCCGCTGCCGGTGTCCTCGACGGAGTCGACCTTGGTGCTCAGGAGGACCTTCACGCCGAGCTTCTTGTAGTGCTTGGCGAGCTCCTTGGACACGTCGGCGTCCTCGGTCGGGACCATCCGGTCCAGGAACTCCACGATCGTCACGTCGACGCCGAAGTTCTTCATCACGTAGGCGAACTCGACGCCGATCGCACCCGACCCGCCGATGATGATGGACTCGGGCAGGTTCTCGTCGAGGATCTGCTCCTCGTAGGTCACGACGTTCTCGCTCACGCTCATGCCCGGGAGCATCCGCACCGTGGCGCCGGTCGCCAGGATCAGGTTGTCGCAGGTGTACGTCGTGCTGTTGCCCTCGGAGTCCTTCACGTCGATCGACTTGGCGCCGGTGAGCGTGCCCCAGCCGTTGATCTCGGTGATCTTGTTCTTCTTCATCAGGAAGTGGACACCCTTGACGATGCCCGCCGAGACCTGCCGACTGCGGGCGTGGGTCGGCGCGAAGGCCATCGTCGCCTCACCCTCGATGCCGTACTTCTTCTTCTCATGGGTGAGGACGTGGGCGAGTTCGGCGTTCTTGAGCAGGGCCTTGGACGGGATGCAGCCGACGTTGAGGCACACACCGCCCCAGTACTTCTGCTCCACGACCGCCACGGACTGACCGAGCTGGGCGGCGCGGATCGCTGCGACATAACCGCCGGGGCCGGCACCTAGAACGAGCACATTGAAGTGGGTCACGGCTGCCAGCCTAGGAGGTCGCGGCCCGCGGCTCCAAGGCAGGCACTAATCTCACACCCGTGACGCTCTACGCCGCCTACGGGACGAACCTCGACCCGATCCGCATGAGCGAGCGGTGCCCGCACTCGCCGCTGCAGATGACCGGGTGGCTGGAAGGCTGGCGGCTGACCTTCGGTGGCGAGGAGCACGGCTGGGACGGCGCGCTCGCCACGATCGTGCAGGACCCCTTCGAGCAGGTCTTCGTGGCGGTGTACGACGTCTCGGCCGAGGACGAGTCGACGCTCGACAGCTGGGACTCGGCCGACACCGGCCTCTACCGCAAGACCAAGGTGCGGGTGAAGACCCTGGCCGGGGAGCTGCTGGTCTGGGCCTACGTGCTGGATGCCTACGAGGGAGGGCTGCCGTCCGCGTCGTACCTCGGGGTGCTGGCCGACGCCGCCGAGGCGGCCGACGCCCCCGACGACTACGTGGCCGCGATCCGGCGCCGCCCGTGCAGGTCGACCGGGCTCTGATCCGCTCAGTTGCCGTCCGTGACGGTGTGGCACACGGCCTCGACGTTGTTGCCGTCGGGATCGCGCACGAACCCGCCGTAGTAGTGGTCGTGGTACTCCGGCCACATCCTCGGCTCGTGCAAGGACTCGGCGCCCATCTCCGTCGCGGCGGCGTGAAAGGCGCGGACGTGCTCGGCGTCCGGGGCGGCAAACGCGATGTGCGTCTCGCGGTTCGGTCCCATTTCCTCGAAGGTCCCGATCCAGAACCGAGGCATGTCGGTGCCGTAGCCGATCGCCACCCCGTAGTCCATGATCCGGGTGTGCCCGAGGGTGCCGAGCACCTTGTCGTAGAAGGCCGCCGACGCAGCCAGGTCGGAGCAGTTGATGCTGAAGTGATCGATCATGGCTGCATCCTTGCGCGCGGCCGCCGACGTGGGGAACCCCTTCGTTAGAGTCGGCGTCGTGACCGACTCCCAGACCCTCGCCAAGCAGGCGGCAGCCAAGCTCGCCGACCTGACCGGCGTCCCAAATCACGACATTGCCCTGGTTCTCGGCTCGGGCTGGCTCCCTGCCGTCGACGCCCTCGGGGAGGCGACGGCCGAGATCGCCACGACCGACCTGCCCGGCTTCACGGCAGCGGCGGTCGCCGGGCCACTCCGGCAAGATCCGGAGCATCAGGTCCGGTGACAAGAACCTGCTGGTGTTCCTCAGCCGCACCCACTTCTACGAGGGTCGCGGGGTCGCAGCGGTGGTGCACGGCGTGCGAACGGCCGCGGCGGCCGGCTGCCGGGCCGTCGTACTCACCAACGGTTGCGGTGGTCTCAAGGAGACCTGGACGCCGGGCACACCGGTCCTCATCTCCGACCACATCAACCTGACGGCGACCAGCCCCATCGAGGGCGCGAACTTCGTCGACCTCACCGATCTCTACAGCCCACGGTTGCGCGCCCTGTGCAAGGAGGTCGACCCGACTCTCGACGAGGGTGTCTACGTCCAGTTCCCCGGCCCGCACTACGAGACCCCCGCCGAGATCGGCATGGTCCGCGCGATCGGAGGAACCCTGATCGGCATGAGCACCACGCTCGAGGCGATCGCGTCGCGCGAGGCCGGCATGGAGGTGCTCGGCATCAGCCTGGTCACCAACCTGGCGGCGGGCATCTCCGGCGAGCCGCTCAACCACGAAGAGGTGCTCGAGGCGGGGAAGGCGGCCGCGAGCCGGATGGGCTCGTTGCTGGGCCAGATCGTGCCGCGGATCTGATGCGGGTCCTCCTCACCGGTGCCGCCGGCAGCATCGGCCAGGTCGTCACGGTCGGGCTGACCGATCGCGGCCACGAGGTCGTCGGCCTGGACCGGCTCCCGGAGCCGGAGGGGTACGACGGGGTGTGGCACACCGCCGACTGCTCGGATGCCGATGCCGTGGCCGACGTCTTCGATGCCCAGCCGCTCGATGCCGTCGTACACCTCGCGGGCGATCCGAACGAGGCCGGGCTGGTCGACTCGCTGACCTCCCACGTGGTCACGACCGGAGCCCTGCTCGACGCGATGGTCGAGCACGACGTCAACCGGATCGTCTACGCGTCGTCCAACCACGCGGTCGGCCACGACCCCGCGTCGCGAACTGGCCTCCGGCGTGATCTCGACCGACACTCGGCCTCGTCCCGACGCGTTCTACGGCGTCGGCAAGGTGGCGGCCGAGGCGTTGTTGTCCCTCTACGCCGACCGCTACGCCATCGACGCCGTGGCCTGCCGGATCGGCTCGTTCCTGCCCAAGCCCGAGAGCACCCGCAACCTGAGCACCTGGCTCTCGCACGACGACTGCGTCCGGATGGTCGAGGCCGCCCTCACGTGTCCCGCGCCCGGCTATGCCGTGCTGTACGGCATCTCGGCCAACACCCGGGCCTGGTGGGACCTCGCTCCCGGACGAGCCCTCGGCTACGACCCCCAGGACGACGCCGAGGAGTTCGCCGCCCAGATCCCCATCGCGGAAACGGACGAGTTCGAGGCGTCGTACGTCGGTGGCCCGTTGGTCTCGGAGTCGCACTACCGTCCCGCCCTCGACCGCTCCTGACCCACGAGCTGGCAGGTCTGGCCTCACGAGCTGGCAGTTCTGGCCTCACGAACCGTCAACTCTGGCCCCACGAACCGTCAACTCTGGCCCCACGAACCGGCAGGTCTGGCCCCACGAAACGGCAGTCTGTGGCCCACGCGACCACAACGCGGCTCGCGGGGCCACAACCGCCGACTCGCGGGGCCACAACCGCCCGCTCGCGGGGCCACGACGCGCCAGCTCGCGGGGCCACAACTGCCAGCTCGCGGGGCCACAACTGCCAGCTCGCGGGAGGCAATCAGGTCGACGCGATCCCGATCCGGCCCTCGCGGAAGGCATCGACGAAGAGGGCGTGGTCCGCTCGGACCGTCTGCGCGTAGTCGAGCCCGAAGTCGACGACGTACGCCGTGAACTCCTTGCGGCGCCCCTCCAGCAGCGTGGAGATGGCCTCCTCGACCTGGAAGTCGACGAGGTCCTGCTCGCTGTCCTCGTCGGACGCGCAGTGGATCTTGGCGGTGGCCCGACCGAGCAGGTCGACCACGGCCGCGATGTCGTCGGGCTCGTTGATGCCGCCCCAGTCCAGGTCCACCTCGTACGGCGAGATCTCCGAGACCACATAGCCGACGCCATCGAGCTCGGTGTGACCGAGCAGCGGGTCGGTGTGCACCTGCAGGGCGCGCTGGCTCACCACGGTGCGGTGACCCTCGTGGTCGAAGTAGCGCTCGACCTCGGCGCTGTCGACGAACCGGCTCAGCGCCGGCACGTTGGCTTGCTTCATCGACAGGATGACGTCGTTGTCCAGGGCCTGGCTGTAGCCCTCGACGAGCAGGTTGTACGCCGGGAGCCCGGCGCTGCCGATGCCGAAGCCGGACTTCCCGACGACGTCCCGCAGGTCGTAGAACAACTCCCGGTCGAAGCGCTTGGACTCCGGGATCGTCTCGAGATAGCCCTCGAACGCGGCGACGACCTTGGCGCGTTCGGCCTTCCCGAGCCGGCGAATCGACGCGTCATTGCTGAACCGGCGGACCCCGTCCTCGATCACGGTCATGGCATCGAGAAGGTCGGCGCGCTTGACCATGCGAGCGGTTTGGAGCGCCTCGAACACCGGACCCTTGGTGTTGTCGAGATGGAGAGCGAAGTCGTCGTCATCCTCGCTGTCCGTGTAGTTGTTGATCTGCAGCAGGTAGGCGCGCACATACCGCGAGACCAGGGACCGGATCGCATCCTCCGGCAGCGCCTTCTGCCATCCCATCAGCGCCAGGCTCGCCGCGAACCGCTGGAGGTCCCACAGGAAGGTGCCGAGGTAGGCCTCGTCGAAGTCGTTGATGTCGAAGACCAGTCGGCCGTCGGAGTTGAGGTAGGTCCCGAAGTTCTCGACGTGCAGGTCACCGTGGATCCAGATCCGGCCGGCCCGCTCGTCGTCGTACGGATTCTTCGCCGAGGTGACGTCGCTGTAGAAGAGGCAGGCCGACCCGCGGTAGAACGCGGTCGGGTCGGCTGCCATCTTGCGGTACTTCACCCGGAAGGCATGCGGGTCGGCAGCCATCAGCGGCGCAAAGGCATCGTTGAGCACCTCGATGATGAGGTCGGTCCTCGCCCGCTGCTTCTTCGATGTCATTCTCCCGACCCTAGGCGGGCGCGCGCTTGACTTCGAGCCCACTCGAAGAAGGAGACTGGTGGCGTGAGCACCCTGACCACCCTGACCATCGCCGAGGCCGCCGAGCAGACCGGGCTCACCGCCCACACGCTGCGCTACTACGAGCGCGACGGGCTGATGCTCGAGGCGGTGGACCGCTCCGCCGCCGGGCACCGGCGCTACTCCGAGCACGACGTCTCGTGGATCACCCTGATCACCAAGCTGCGCGCCACCGGCATGCCGATCCGCGAGGTCAAGAAGTACGCCGACCTCGTCCGCGCCGGCACCGGCACCGAGGCCGAACGACTGGCCCTGCTCAAGGCCCACCGCGAGCGGGTCGAGCGCCAGCTGGCCGAGGTGACCGCCCACCTGCGGGCAATCGACCACAAGATCGGCTACTACGAGAACCACCTCGAAGCCGCCTCTTGACTTGGAGCGCACTCGAAGCCGTTGACTCGTGGTCATGACGATCAAACAACGCACCCTCGGTACGACGTCCGCGCTCACCGTCTCCGAACTCGGCCTCGGCTGCATGGGCATGTCGGAGTTCTACGGCTCGACCGACGAGGGCGAAGGCATCGCGACCATCCAGCGGGCCCTCGACCTCGGCGTCACGTTCCTGGACACGGCAGACATGTACGGGCCGTTCATCAACGAGCAGCTCGTCGGCAAGGCGATCCAGGGCCGCCGCGACGAGGTCCAGCTGGCCACCAAGTTCGGCAACCAGCGAAAGGCCGACGGCACCCGACTCGGGATCAACGGAAAGCCCGACTACGTCCGAGCCGCCTGTGACGCCTCGCTGCAACGGCTCGGCGTGGACCACATCGATCTCTACTACCAGCACCGCGTCGACAAGTCGGTCCCGATCGAGGAGACCGTCGGAGCGATGGGCGAACTGGTCGCCGCAGGCAAGGTGCGGCACCTCGGCCTGTCCGAGGCCAGCCCCGCCAACATCCGCAAGGCACACGCGACGCACCCGATCACCGCGTTGCAGAGCGAGTACTCGCTGTTCACCCGCGACCTCGAGGACGAGATCCTGCCGACCATCCGCGAGCTGGGCATCGGCCTGGTTCCCTACTCCCCGCTCGGCCGCGGCATCCTCACCGGCGCGATCACCGAGGGTTCGCTGGAGCCGGACGACTCGCGGAACTCGGCGTACTTCCCGCGCCTGAACGGTGACGCCCTGAAGGCCAACCTCGAGCTCGTCGACCGGGTCCGGTCCCTGGCCGAGAAGAAGGACGCCACGCCCGGCCAGCTCGCCCTCGCCTGGGTCCTGGCCCAGGGCGACGACATTGCACCGATCCCCGGCACCAAGAGGGTCAAGTACCTCGAGGAGAACGCGGCGGCAGCCGACATCACCCTCACCGACGAGGACCTGTCAGCCCTCGACGCCGCTGTCCCGAGGGGTGCCGTCGCCGGCGCCCGGTACGGCGACATGTCCTCCATCGACCAGTAGCCCGGTCAGGCCGGAGACGCACGAGCGCATCATCCGGTCGTGGTTCCAGACCAGCAGGGGCCGGGCGACGTACGACGCCAGCCCGAGCACGCGGTTCGTCACCCGGACCTGCTGGTCGAAGACCATCCGGGTGCCGGCCGGGTCGGGCGACAGGGTCCAGCGAGCCGTCCCCACCAGGTCGCCGTCCATGTCGATCTGGAGGACCGGCAGGCGCCGGCTGACCGCGGTCAGGTGGAGATCCAGCGAGTAGGGCAGCCACGAACGACAGACCACGAGCGCGTCGTCCTCGCCGAGGCTGGCCACGGCCCGGATCTCGCGCCACCACGACGGGTAGCGCTCGAGGTCGACCAGCAGGTCAGCAACTGCCTCTGGCGCGGCCGGCACGGTCCACGTTCCGCTGAATCTGTAGTCCCTCATGTCAGGTCCAGCCTATTCTCGAGGAGCTCGAGGCGCGCCCCCCCCCAAAGGGTCTCGTTGGGGCAGGGATCGTACCCATCATGGCCGTTGGCGCATAGCCTTGCCGGCATGGCAGAACTCGTGACGTACGCCGTGTCCGACGGCATCGCCCAGGTACGGCTGAACCGCCCGGACAAGCTCAATGCGCTGACCCTGGAAACCCTGAAGCAGCTCGAGGCAACCGCCCGGGCTCTGCGCGGCGACCGGACCCTGCGGGCCGTGGTGATCTCCGGCGAGGGGGCGTCGTTCTGCGCGGGCCTCGACTTCGCCAGCGTCCTGGGGAAGCGGGCCGGCATCATCCGGGCATTCGTGCCGAGGCCGTGGCGGGGCACGAACCTCTTCCAGGAGGCGTGCTGGGCCTGGCGCAGGCTGCCAGTCCCGGTGATCGCCGCCGTGCACGGCCACTGCTTCGGCGGCGGGATCCAGATCGCGCTCGCAGCCGACTTCCGGTTCGCCACCCCCGACTCGGAGTGGGCGGTCCTCGAGGGCCGCTGGGGCCTGATCCCCGACATGAGCGGGATCCAGTCGCTCAAGGAGCTGGTCGGCATCGACACCGCCAAGCGGCTCACCATGACCGCCCAGACGGTGACCGGAAAGGAGGCCGCCGAGCTCGGCCTCGTCACCGAGCTCGCCGCCGACCCGGTGGCCGCCGCGACGCGAGTTCGCGCGCGAGCTCGCGACCCGCTCCCCCGACGCCGCTGGCGGCAGCCAAGCGGCTGTTCAACCGCTCGTGGAACGCCGGCTCCCGCGCCACCTTCGCGCGCGAGCGGATCGAGCAGCTGTACCTGCTCACCGCCGCCAACACCAAGGCCGCGCGCACGGCCGCCTTCAAGAAGCTCGCGCCGTCGTACGGCCCCCGCGGACGCCGCTAGGTCGACGGCCTTCGGACCTGTAGGACGTTCGGTGGTTCGGCGCTAGCCTGCTCGGCATGACCGCCGACCTGATCACGCGAGCCCGCGCCTGGGCCGCCGAGGACCCCGACGACCAGACCCGTGCAGAGCTCGAGAAGCTTGTCGCCGACGTGGAGGCCGGCGGCGACAGCACGGATCTGCAGGACCGGTTCGACGGCACCCTGGAGTTCGGCACCGCCGGTCTGCGTGGCGCGCTCGGCCCAGGCTCCAACCGGATGAACCGGGTCGTCGTGATCCGCGCGGCGGCCGGCCTGGCGGCGTACCTCAAGGCCAACGGCGCCACCGACGGCGACCCCGTCGTGATCGGTTTCGACGCCCGCCACAACTCCGACGTCTTTGCCCGCGACACCGCCGAGGTGATGACCGGCGCCGGGCTCAACGCGCTCACCCTGCCGCGGCCCCTGCCCACCCCGCTGCTCGCGTTCGCGATCCGCGAACTCGGCTGCGTTGCCGGCGTGATGGTGACCGCGAGCCACAACCCGCCGCAGGACAACGGCTACAAGGTCTACCTCGGCGACGGCAGCCAGATCGTGCCGCCTGCGGACGTGGGCATCGCCGAGCAGATCGCCGCTGTCGGTGCGCTCGCCGACGTACCCCGAGGCGATGGTGGTACGACGCTCGACGAGGGCATCGTCGACCGCTACCTGACCACCGTCGCCAGCCTGGTCGGCGACGGACCGCGCGACCTCAGCACCGTCTACACCCCGCTGCACGGAGTCGGGAACACCTCGGTGCTCAGCGTGCTGGAGCGCGCCGGGTTCGCGGCGCCGTACGTCGTGAGCCAGCAGGAGCACCCGGACCCCGAGTTCCCGACCGTGGTCTTCCCCAACCCGGAGGAGCCGGGGGCGATGGACCTCGCGATGGCGCTCGCCGAGGAGAAGGACGTCGACCTCGTGGTCGCCAACGACCCGGACGCCGACCGGTGTGCTGCGGCCGTCAAGCGCCCGCACGGCTGGCGGATGCTTCACGGCGACGAGGTCGGCGCGTTGCTGGGCGCGCACCTGCTCGCCCGCGGACGCAAGGGCGTGTACGCCAACTCGATCGTGTCCTCGTCGCTCCTCGGGAGGATGGCGGAGGCGAACGGGTCAGCCGCACCAGGACACCTTGACCGGCTTCAAGTGGATCGGCCGGGTCGAGGGGCTGGCGTTCGGCTACGAGGAAGCCCTGGGCTACTGCGTCGACCCGGAGCACGTGAAGGACAAGGACGGCGTCTCGGCGCTGCTGCTCCTGTGTGAGCTCGCCGCCGCGGCCAAGGCGTCAGGCAAGGACCTGAACGACCTGCTCGACGACATCGCCATCGAGCACGGGCTGCACGCCACCGACCAGCTGTCGGTCAGGGTGACCGACCTGTCCGAGATCGGGGCGGCGATGGACCGGCTCAGGTCCACTCCCCCGCCGTCACTTGGTGGGCTGGCCGTCGAGCAGATCGACGACCTCTCGCTCGGCTCCGCCGACCTGCCGCCCACCGACGGGCTCAGGTACCGGATGGCCGAAGGCGCCCGGGTCATCGTCCGGCCCAGCGGGACCGAGCCCAAGCTCAAGTGCTACCTCGAGGTCGTGGTCCCCGTCGAAGGCACGAACGTCGACGCCGCCCGGATCTCGGCCGCCGGCCGACTCGACGCCCTCCGCAACGACATCAAGACCGCCGCTGGGATCTGACCAGGCGCGCGAGTCCCTCCCAATTGGTTGCCCACAGCGCGATCCGTCAACCATTTCGCGGGAGGGAATCAACTCTCCGACGGTGAAGCCGCTCACCGGCGGGACGGGGCGACGAGCGACGCGTGGCGGGACGCCACGAAACGCATCACGAGGGGTGTGCAGCATCGGCGCCTCATGGACCGACGACTCGTTCTCCGCGAGCTCGATCAGACAGGTGGCGACGTCGCCCAGCCGCACGGAGCTGAAAGGTCCGAGCGCGAAGGTGCCCGTCCTCGCCCGCCCCGAGGGGTCTCCGTCCACGATGCGGGGTATCCGCACCAGAGTCCACGACACGTCCTCGGTCGCTCGCAGCAGCTCACCGAGCGCCGCGCCGTACGGCAGAAGTGGGCGGCAGCTCAGGGCGAGGTATGCCTCGACGAAGCGCTTGCCCAGGTTCTTCGGATCGCCTGGGAACTCGACATGGAACCCCTGCAGTACGACGAGCCGCCGGAGTCCCGTCTCGCGCATGGCCGCGATGATGTTCCGCGTGCCCGTGGCGATGCTCTCGGGACCTCGGAAGCCGCCGAGAGTCGACACGACAGCGTCCGTGCCGGCGATCGTCCGCGCCACCGCGTCGGGGTCAAGCGCATCACCCCGGACCACGTCCGCGCCGCTGACGTCGGCAGGGCCCCGGACAAGCGCTCGAACCTGGTGGCCATTCTGGATCGCCATCCGGGCCACCGCCGCCCCGGCCAACCCCGTGCCTCCGAAGACTGCGAGTCGCATGACTGCCTCCTGCTGCAAGTCGTTCCCTGAACCGTAGGGAGTCGGCCGCCGTCGGCCCATGCCAGAAATCGGTCATGTTCGGCGGGCCGTCCGCTGCCTAGCATGAGGTGATGAGCTCCGATGTGCGGACCCGTGCGGTCGACAAGGTCACCTCGCTGGCCAGCCAGTCGACCGACCTCGCCGCGTTCTGGCGCTCCTGCACCGAGGTGATCTCCACTGTCGTGCCCTACTACGCGGCACCGTGCTTCTTCACCCTCGATCCGGCCTCGCTGCTTGGTCACCAGCCACTTCCACGAGGGGCTCGACGAGTTTCCTCCCGAGGCCCTCACCGACGAGTACTACGGCGACGACGTGCACAAGCTCGTCGACGTGGTGCGCTCGCCTGACGGCGTCTCGACAATCCACGAGGCGACTGGGGGTGATCCGAGCACGAGCCCGCGCTGGCGGTTCAACATGTCGATGGGAGGGGACCAGGAGCTGCTCGCTCGGCTGCGCACGCGGCAGGGCGAGATCTGGGGAGCGGTCGGTCTCTATCGCGAGCCGGGCGCGCCGATGTTCTCCGAGGTCGACAAGGAGTTCCTCCGCACGATTGGGCCTCACCTCGCGGCCGGTGCGCGTAGTGCGATGACGTTCGGCGAGGCAACCGACCCCGAGGTTCCGGATGGTCCCGGGCTGGTCGTCATCGACAGTGACTGGCAGGTCAGGTCCGCCACCATGGGTGCCGAGCATTGGATGTCCCGGCTGCCTGACGGTTATGCGCAGGGCGGACGCCTACCCGCCGCGGTGCTCGCAGTGGCCGCCCAGGGCCTGCAGGACCGGCAGCAGAACGAGCCCTCGACGGTGGCGTTCTCTCGGATTCGGGCAACCGACGGCACCTGGCTGCTCCTGCACGGCGCTCCGCTCGAAGGAGACGAGCAGCCGAGGGTGGCCGTGATCATCGAGCCGGCGCATCCGGCCCGCATCTACCCACTGCTGATGTCCGCCTACGAGCTGACCGAGCGCGAGCGCGACATCGTCCAACTGGTCCTGACTGGAGCATCTACGACCGAGATCGCGCACTCCCTCGTCGTCTCACCGCTCACTGTCCAGAACCACCTGAAAAGCGTGTTCGAGAAGACCGGAGTCCGGAGCCGACGCGACCTGGTCGGCAAGATCTTCTTCACGCACTACGAACCACGGTTCCGCGACAACGAGAAGCGTGTTCTCCGCGGCGAACCGGCCCGCGGCGGACCCGTCGTTGCCCGACAGTTCGACCGGAAAGCCGATCATCCGTCGACGCCGATGAACATCGGGTCACCGCTCTGGAAGTCGGTCGTTCCGATCTCGGTGCAGGCCCCCGACGGCACCTCGCAGTCGTAGTAGGTCTGGCGCGGAGACTCGTCGTAACTTGCTCGGGCCACCAGGATCGAGCCGTCGGTGTCCATGGCGACGAAGGCGGTCCCTCGGCCCGGCACATCGAGCTTGAGCGGTTCATCGCCGGGCGACGTGGGCTCGCAGGGTCGCGGACCAGTAGAGCTGGTGGGCACCGTCGAACGTCAGCAGGGCCTCGATGCCCACTGCCTCTGGCGAACCGCCAGCCGCCGTCCAACGCGGCGGGCACCTTCGTCGGCATCGGCCCGTCCACGAGCATGACCTTGTTGCGTACGTCGGTGAGCTGGCCGTCGGCGACCTTGGTGACCGGCTCACCTGCTGCTTGGGGAACGACGTAGCTTCCGTCATCGGTCCCGCAGGAAGACGTATCCCGAGTCGACCGCAACCACGGTGAGCGTCGCGCAGTCATCGTGGGCGCCGCACCAATCGGAGAGGTCATGGGTCACCGTCTGCGCGGTGGTGACGTCACTGATCCCGAGTCGGACGCCGTCGCCGCCCTTGGTCAACCAGACCACCTGGTTGCCGCCCGGCTCCGCGGTCGCAGAAGGATGGAAGTTCGAGTCGGGCGACGCCGGCGCAGGGGCAAGGTCGACCACGGTTCCGTCAGCCCGGAGCAAGCGCGGCTGCTGGTCAGACATGAAGTAGACGACGCCTCCGCTGCTGACGGTCGCGTCCGTGTCCAGGCCGTCCACCAACGACAGCGGGAACCGCTTCCCCCCCAGGTACATCTCCGAGTTGTCGGGGTCGAAGTAGGCCCGCGCCCCGGCGGAGAAGTCCATGGACGCCAGGGCGAAGGGCGGGGGCGCATCCTTTGTCTTGTCTTGCTCCTGGTCATCCGAGTTGAGACACGACGCCGTAGCCGCCACCGATGACGGTGAGGATCACGGCGGCCGTCGCGCCGGCTCGGGTCCAGACGTCGTCGGTTCCCGCGACGGCGTACGGCAGGCGAGATCCATGACGGGTGGCGTGACCCCTGCCGCCTCGCGCTCGATGGCTGCGGAAATCCCATCGGCCAGTTTGTCGGTCATGCCGGTTCCCCCTCGAATGGTGCGGACTCCGGCGCCAGCAGTCTGCGCAGGTTGGTGAGCGCAGCCGACGCCTGGGACTTCACGGTCCCCGGACGGATGCCGAGGAGGTCGGCGATCTCCGCCTCGGACAGCTGCTCGTAGTAGCGGAGTACGACGATCGCGCGCTGGCGCACCGGCAGTTGGCGGATGCTCCTCCAGACGATGTCGGTGTCCACGACCGCGTCCTCGTGTGACCGTCCTGGGAGGGTCTCGGGCAGCGAGTCCGATGCGCTCTCGGACCACCAGGCCCGCCGCCGCCACCCGAGCACCTGGTTGATCACCATTCGGCGTACGTAGGCCTCTGGGTTCTCGGCTCGGCACACGTGCCGCCACTTCGAGTAGGCCGCCGCATAGGAAGCCTGCAAGGCGTCCTCCGCGAGTTGGTAGTCGCTGGTGATGGCCCAGGCCGTGCGGAACAAGCGTGGTGTCGTCGACACAACGAAGTCCTCGAACTCTGGCTGCCGCTCGGGCTTCATCCAGTCCCCCTCAGGGAGAGATTGTTCTCTACCTCTAGTGATGCATCGAGGACCCGCCTTGGTTCGTCCTCAGAGGAAAAGGGCGAGGACGAAGCCGACTCCGGTGACGATCAGGCCGACCAGCTCGGGCCACGCCCAGTCCCGTCGTACGGCGGATCCCAGCGCCAGCTGCTCGTCGGACGTCAAGGCGATGCCAGAGCGTGCCCGGGCGCCATCCATCCGGGTCCGGATGCGCTCCTCCACGAAGTCGGCATAGTTGGCGACCGGATCCGGAGCGGCGTGACCCTGCTTGCTGATGCTCCTCAGAGAGCGGCCGATTGCCGGGGAGACGAAACGACGGTCTCCGGCGCGGACTGCCAGCACCTGTCGCAACGCCACCTGTTCGATGGCGGCGAGGGGGATCTCCGCCTCGCTCACCATGTTGCGCATCACGAGCACCTCCTGGGACACGCCGACCCGCGGACGGAGCATCGCGGCCCAGATCGAGGATCCCGACGAAAGCCGCCGCCAAGATGACGGCCGGGTCGGCCCTCGTGCAGCCCGTCGACAAGCGCCACGACGATGACCGCGACGACGCCAACGAGGTCCGATGGAGCCGATGATCTGCCCGCTCGTCGGCTTGAAGTACTCGACGCGATCCTCCGCCACCGATGGCCCCTTCTGCTGATTGCCCACGCCTGCTCGACAACCCTATGCTGGGGAGGTGACGACAACTGCCTCAACGACGAGCGCAGCCGCCAGTGGCTTCGAGGACATCACCTCCTCCGAGTCCTCGCTGCGCCGGTTCCTGCACGGGTTGCCGGGGGTGGACCAGGTCGGCGCCGACGCGCGTGCGGCGGGTCTCGGCACCCGGTCCATCAAGACGACCGCCAAGGCCTACGCAATCGACCTGGCCATCCGGATGGTCGACCTGACGACGCTCGAGGGCCAGGACACCCAGGGCAAGGTCCGGGCGCTGGCCACCAAGGCCGTGCACCCGGATCCGACCGACCCGACGTGTCCGCACACGGCCGCGATCTGCGTCTACCCGGACATGGTCGCGACCGCCAAGGAGGTGCTCGGCAGCAGCGGTGTCAACGTCGCGGCTGTCGCGACCGCATTCCCCAGCGGGCGTGCCGCCCTTGACATCAAGCTGGCCGACACCCGCGACGCCGTCGACGCGGGCGCCGACGAGATCGACATGGTCATCGACCGCGGCGCGTTCCTGTCCGGCCGCTACCTGCAGGTCTTCGACGAGATCGTGGCCGTGCGCGAGGCCTGCGCGCGGCCCAACGGGGGCAGCGCCCACCTCAAGGTGATCTTCGAGACCGGTGAGCTCCAGACCTACGACAACGTACGACGCGTCTCCTGGCTCGCCATGCTCGCCGGCGCTCACTTCATCAAGACCTCGACGGGCAAGGTGCAGCCGGCCGCCACCCTCCCCGTCACGTTGATCATGCTCGAGGCCGTGCGCGACTTCCGCGACCAGACCGGTCACATGGTCGGCGTCAAGCCCGCGGGTGGGATCAGGACCAGCAAGGACGCCATCAAGTACCTCGTCACGGTCAACGAGGTGGCCGGCCCCGACTGGCTGGACCCGGACTGGTTCCGCTTCGGCGCGTCCACCCTGCTCAACGACCTGCTCATGCAGCGCACGAAGATGCAGACCGGCCGCTACTCCGGCCCCGACTACTTCACTCTGGACTGATCGACATGGCAGCGAAGGTCTCGACAAGCTCGACCACCAAGGCAAGCTCGACCACCAAGGCAAGCTCGACCACCGTGGCGAGTGCGTCCGGCGGACCGTTCGACTACGCACCGGCTCCAGAGTCGCGCAGCATCGTCGACATCAAGGCGTCGTACGGGCTGTTCATCAACGGCGAGTTCGTCGACGGCACGGGCAAGGCGTTCAAGACGATCAGCCCCGCGAACGAGGAGGTCCTCGCCGAGGTCGCGGAGGCGTCCGACGCCGACATCGACGACGCGGTCAAGGCCGCCCGGCGGGCCTACACCAGGGTGTGGTCGAGGATGCCTGGCCGCGAGCGGGCCAAGTACCTCTACCGGATCGCCCGGATCATCCAGGAGCGCGGCCGCGAGCTCGCGGTCCTCGAGTCGATCGACAACGGCAAGCCGATCCGGGAGACCCGCGACTTCGACGTCCCGACCGTCGCCGCCCACTTCTTCTACTACGGCGGGTGGGCCGACAAGCTGGAGTACTCCGGCTACGGCACCACTCCGCTGGGTGTCGCCGGCCAGGTCATCCCGTGGAACTTCCCGCTGCTCATGCTCGCGTGGAAGATCGCCCCTGCGCTCGCGTGCGGCAACACCGTCGTACTCAAGCCGGCCGAGACCACGCCGCTGACGGCGCTGCTGTTCGCCGAGATCTGCCAGCAGGCCGACCTGCCTGCTGGTGTGGTCAACATCGTGACCGGGGCCGGCGAGACCGGCCGCGCGATCGTCGCCCACCCCGACGTCGACAAGGTCGCGTTCACCGGCTCCACCGACGTCGGCCGGGCCATCGCCAAGGCGGTGGCCGGCACCAACAAGAAGGTCACCCTCGAGCTCGGTGGCAAGGCCGCCAACGTCGTGTTCGACGACGCCCCGCTCGACCAGGCCGTCGAGGGCGTCGTGAACGGCATCTTCTTCAACCAGGGCCACGTCTGCTGCGCCGGGAGCCGCCTGCTGGTGCAGGAGTCGGTCGCCGAGGAGTTCATGGGCAAGCTCAAGGCCCGGATGTCGACCCTGCGGGTCGGGGACCCGCTCGACAAGAACACCGACATCGGTGCGATCAACTCGGCCGAACAGCTGGCGAAGATCCGCCAGCTTTCCGACATCGGCGAGGCGGAGGGTGCCGGCCGCTGGTCGCCCGCCTGCGACCTGCCTCAGCAGGGGTTCTGGTTCCCGCCGACCGTGTTCACCGGCGTCTCGCAGGCTCACCGGATCGCCCGTGAGGAGATCTTCGGGCCGGTCCTGTCCGTGCTCACCTTCAGGACTCCGGCCGAGGCCGTCGAGAAGGCGAACAACACCCCGTTCGGCCTGTCCGCAGGCGTGTGGACCGAGAAGGGCTCGCGCATCCTGTGGATGGCCAGTCAGCTCCGCGCCGGCGTGGTCTGGGCGAACACGTTCAACAAGTTCGACCCGACGTCGCCGTTCGGTGGCTACAAGGAGTCCGGTTACGGCCGCGAGGGCGGCCGCCACGGTCTGGAGGGCTACCTGACACCACAAAACCGCTCGCACTCCGCGGGCCGATGACACCGCATCGACGTACGCAAGACCTACAAGCTCTACATCGGCGGCGCGTTCCCCCGGTCTGAGTCCGGCCATTCCTATGTCGTCAACGACGCGAAGGGGAAGTTCATGGCCAACGCGGCCCTCGCCTCCCGCAAGGACGCCCGTGACGCGGTGCTCGCGGCCCGCAAAGCCTTCCCCGGCTGGTCCGGCAGGACGGCCTACAACCGGGCCCAGATCCTCTACCGGGTAGCCGAGGTGATGGAGGACCGACGACCACAGTTCGTCGATGCCGTCGTGAAGTCCGAGGGACTCACCACGGCCCGGTCCGCCAGGGTCGTGGACGAGTCGATCGACCGCCTGGTCTGGTACGCCGGCTGGGCGGACAAGATCGGCCAGGTCGTCGGCAACGCCAACCCGGTTGCCGGACCGTACTTCAACCTCTCCAGCCCCGAGGCGACCGGCGTCGTCGCGGTGCTGGCGCCGCAGGAGTCGTCGCTCCTCGGCCTGATCTCGGTCGTCGCGCCGGTGGTCGTCACCGGCAACACGGCCGTGGTGCTGAGCTCCTACGACCGTCCGCTGCCCGCTGTGACGTTCTCCGAGGTGCTGGCCACCTCCGACGTACCCGGTGGAGTGATCAACGTGCTCACCGGAGACAACGCCACCACGGCTCCCTGGCTGGCCTCGCACATGGACGTCAACGCCATCGACCTGACCGGTGCAGCCGGGGAGCCCGAGCGGGCCGCGGCGCTCGAGGAGTCGGCCGCGGAGAACCTCAAGCGGGTGCTGCGGCCACCGGCCGCCGAGCCCGACTGGACCCTCGACCAGGGCACCGACCGGATGACGAGGTTCCTCGAGACCAAGACCGTCTGGCACCCAGTCGGCGTCTGAGAGGTCCGTGCGTGCCCAGGTGATCGTCCTTGCCGGCCCTTCCGGGGCCGGCAAGTCGCGCCTGGCCGAGCGCGTCGGGCTGCCGGTGCTGCGACTCGACGACTTCTACAAGGACGGGTCGGACCCCAGCCTCCCCCGCATCACCAAGAGAGCCAACAGCGGGATCGTCGACTGGGACGACCCTGCTTCGTGGTTGCCCCTCGACGCCGTGACGGCCATCGAGGAGCTGTGTACGACCGGTCGCGCGAAGGTGCCGACGTACGACATCGCCCGGGACGGGCGCACCGGGCATGCACGAGCTGGACCTGGCCGGCGCGGGCCTGTTCGTGGCCGAGGGGATCTTCGCGCAGGAGATCGTCGCCGACTGCCTGGAACGCGGGCTGCTGGCCCGCGCCTACTGCGTGCGACAGCACCCGATGGTGACCTTCTGGAGGCGGTTGACCCGCGACCTGCGAGAGCGCCGCAAGCCGCCGCTCGTGCTGCTGCGGCGCGGCTTGGCCCTGATGCGGGACCAGCGACGAGTCGTCGATCACGCGGTCGAGCTCGGCTGCCAGCCGGCCACCGCCGAGGAAGCCCTCGCCTCGATCCGGGCACTGATGTCAGGGTAGGCACATGCCCTTCCCCCAGCAGGGACTCGCAGCCCAAGTCGTCGCCGCCGGCCTCGTGCAGCCCGATCAGACCACCTGCGGGTCGGCTGCTCTCGTCATGGCCCGGGTGATCGCCGACCCGGCCTACGCCGCCTACCTGGTCAACGGCACCGATCGATCAACGGCCGGTCCGGCTCGATCGAGGACCGGTTCCGGACCGAGGCCCTGGCCATGCATCGCCGGACCAATCGCTTGTTGGACGCGCGGGGTCGCCCCCAGCTGCCGTGGCCGCGTGCTCTGGGCACCTTGCCCGTGTCGGTCGCCCGCCAGCTGACCAGCGACACCGGCACGACGTACGACGCTCGCCTGGTCCTCCGCCACCAGCGCGCAGGTGCCTTCGACCGGACGTGCGCAGCAGTCGCGGCCGGCCGCACCGTCCCGGTGTTCGTCGGCAACCGCCTCAACGCCCGCCACGTCGTGCTGGCCATCGGGACCGCCCCGCACGGCCTGTTGATCTACGACCCGGCGCGCGGAAGGAACAGCCCGATCACCCGGGACGACTTCGTGCACGCCCGGCTCGCGCTCGCCGGCTGGCAGGTGCCCTGGTTCGTGGTCGTGCCGCGCTAGCGAGGCTAGCGCGTCGAGCAGCGCGGCGTACTCGGGCTTGATGACCTTGTCGATGATCGCCAGCCGCTCGTCGAACGGCAGGAACGCCGACTTCATGGCATTGATCGTGAACCAGCGCAGGTCGTCGAGCGTGTAGCCGAAGGCCTCCACCAGGTCGTGCATCTCGTCGGTCATCGAGGTCTGGCTCATCAGCCTGTTGTCGGTGTTGACGGTGACCCGGAACCGCAGCTTGGCCAGCAGCCCGATCGGGTGCTCGGCGATCGACGTCGCCGCACCGGTCTGGACATTGGAGGCCGGGCACATCTCGAGCGGTATCCGCTTGTCCCGAACATAGGCCGCCAGCCGCCCCAGCTTCACCGACCCGTCGTCGGCGACCTCGATGTCGTCGATGATGCGGACGCCGTGGCCGAGCCGGTCGGCACCGCACCACTGGATCGCCTCCCAGATCGAGGGCAGCCCGAACGCCTCACCGGCGTGGATGGTGAAGTGGGAGTTCTCGCGCTGGAGGTACTCGAAGGCGTCGAGGTGCCGGGTTGGCGGGAATCCCGCCTCGGCTCCCGCAATGTCGAAGCCGGCCACGCCGCGGTCGCGCCAGGAGATCGCGAGATGGGCGATCTCCATCGAGCGAGCGGCGTGCCGCATGGCGGTGAGCAGCTGACGTACGACGATCCGGCCACCCGACGCGGCCACGCCGGCGTCGAACCCGGCCTGGACCGCGCCCACGACCTGGTCGAGGCTCAGCCCGCCACCGACGTGCTGCTCGGGGGCGTAGCGGACCTCGGCGTAGACCACGCCGTCGGCGTGCAGGTCCTCGACGCACTCCTGGGCGACCCGGGTCAGGGCCGCCTCGGACTGCATGACGGCCACGGTGTGGTCGAAGGTCTCGAGGTAACGGACCAGGCTGCCGGAGTCGGCCGACTCGGCGAACCACCGGCCGAGTGCACCGGCGTCGTTCGCGGGCAGTTCGTGACCCACCTGGGCGGCCAGGTCGATGATGGTCTGAGGCCTCAGCCCGGGGGCCCCGTCGAGGTGGTCGTGCAGCAGGACCTTGGGCGCCCGTCGTACGTCGTCACGGGAGGGCAGGTGCTCGGGTGTCGGCACGCGCCCATCCTTGCATCCCGCTCGGCGCGATAGGTTCTGGGGCAACCGGTCCCACCCCGAGGAGGTCACATGCGTGTCTTCACCACCCTAGACGAGATTTCCGACGCCGTCGGCGAGGAGCTCGGCGCCAGCGAGTGGCTCCCCGTGGAGCAGGAACGGGTGGACGAGTTCGCGGCGGCCACCGGCGACCATCAGTGGATCCATGTGGACGTCGAGAAGGCCAAGGCCGGACCCTTCGGGGGCACCATCGCCCACGGCTACCTGACGTTGTCGCTGCTGCCGTTTCTCGGCAGCCAGGTGTTCGGCCTGGAGACTCCTGGAGCCAAGCTCAACTACGGCGTCAACAAGGTCCGGTTCCCAAGCCCGCTGCCGGTGGGCTCGCGGGTCCGAGCCCGCGTGTCGGTCGCGGGCGTCACGGACCTCCCGGCCGGCAAGCAGATGACGTTGAAGCACGTCGTCGAGATCGACGGCAGCGACAAGCCCGCCTGCGTCGCCGAGACCGTCGTACTCCTGCTGCCCTGAGCGCGAGCGCCGCTGTGACGCGGGGTTCTGACGCTGAACTAAGGCACATGAGGCGCACTCAGCGTCACGGACACGACCAGACCGGCCGCGAGAGAAGCTCAGCTGATCCGGTCGATGAGCAACGGAGCCGGGCGCGTACGACGACCCGTCGTCCTCGATGTCGTAGCCGCCCTCCAGCGACGCGAGCGCCCGATCGAACCGGTCCGGCTCGTCGGTCAGCAGGGTGAACAGCGGAGCTCCCGAAGTCGACCTTGTCACCGGGCCGGGCATGCCACACGACACCGGCGCCGTCCTGGACGGCGTCGCCCTGCTTGGCGCGTCCGGCACCGAGCCGCCACGCCGCCATCCCGACGGCCATCGCGTCCAGCCGGGTGAGCACCCCCGACGACGGCGCGGTGACGACGTGCGACTCGCGGGCCTCCCGCATCGGTGCGTCCGGGTCGCCGTCCTGGGCGCGGATCATCGCTTTCCAGGCGTCCATGGCGGAACCGTCGGCGAGCTTGTCGGCCGGGTCGACGTCGGTCACACCCGCGCCGGCGAGCATCTCACGGGCCAAGGCGAGCGTGAGCTCGACGACGTCGGCCGGGCCGCCGCCGGCAAGCACCTCCACTGACTCGGCGACCTCGATCGCGTTGCCGGCGGTGAGGCCGAGCGGGGTGGACATGTCGGTGAGCAGGGCAACCGTGTGGACGCCGGCGTCGGTGCCGAGCCCCACCATCGTGCTGGCCAGCTCACGGGCCCGTTCGACGTCCTTCATGAACGCGCCGGTGCCGACCTTCACGTCAAGCACGAGGGAGCCGGTGCCTTCGGCGATCTTCTTCGACATGATCGACGAAGCGATCAACGGGATCGCCTCGACGGTCCCGGTCACGTCCCGCAGGGCATAGAGCTTCTTGTCGGCCGGCGCCAGGCCGTCGCCGGCGGCGCAGATAACGGCGCCGACTGACTCCAGCTGGGCCATCATCTCCTCGTTGGACAGCGTCGCCCGCCAGCCGGGGATCGACTCCAGCTTGTCGAGGGTGCCGCCGGTGTGTCCGAGCCCGCGGCCGGACAGCTGCGGCACGGCGACGCCGCACGCGGCGACCAGGGGCGCGAGCGGCAGCGTGATCTTGTCGCCCACACCGCCGGTGGAGTGCTTGTCGGCGGTCGGGCGGGACAGCGTCGAGAAGTCCATCCGCTCCCCCGACGCGATCATCGCGTTGGTCCAGCGGGAGATCTCGTGCCGGTTCATGCCGTTGAGCAGGATCGCCATGGCCAGCGCCGACATCTGCTCGTCGGCGACCTCGCCCTTCGTGTAGGCGTCGATCACCCAGTCGATCTGGCTGTCGCTGAGCTCGGCCCGGTCTCGCTTGGCGGAGATGACCTCCACCGCGTCGTGCTTTGCCATGAGCGTCCTTCCAGAGTCGGATGTGTCAGACGAGATCGTCGGGCCCGAACGCCATGGGCAGGATCTCGGCCATGGTGCGGACACCTTCGGGGGTCATCACGACCAGTTCGTTGCCGCCGTTCTCGAACAGCAGTTGGCGGCACCGGCCGCACGGCATGATCACATCGGCGTTGCCGTTGACGCACACGAAGTGGGTCAGGCGACCACCGCCGGTCGCATGCAGCTGGCTGACCACGCCGCACTCGGCGCACAGCGTGACGCCGTACGCCGCGTTCTCGACGTTGCACCCGACCAGCACCCGGCCGTCGTCGGCAGTGGCCGCCGCGCCCACCGGGAAGTGGCTGTAGGGCGCATAGGCCCGCGCCGAGATGTCCACGGCGGCAGCCTTGAGCGACTCCCAGTCCATCCCGCCCCTGTGACTGCCCATGTCAGCTCTTCGTGTACGGCTCACCGTCGGCTGCCGGCGGGCGGACCCGGCCCACGAAGCCGGCGACGGCGATGATCGTGGCGAGGTACGGCGCGGCGCCGAGCAGCTCGCCGGGAAGCTTGTCCACGAAACCGAGCTGGTTCTGGAGGTTCCACATGAACCCGAAGAACACGGCCGCAAACGCTGCACCGACGGGATGCCAGCGACCCATGATCACCGCAGCCAGCGCAATGAAGCCGGTGCCCGCCGAGATGTCGCGGTCGAAGGATCCGGTCGAGCCGACCGTGTAGTAGGCGCCACCGAGACCGGCGAAGACACCGCCCAGGAGCACCGCCTGCCAGCGAATTCGATTGACGCTGATGCCAACGGTGTCGGCGGCCTTCGGGTGCTCTCCCACGGAGCGGACCCGTAGGCCCCATCGGGTCTCGAACATCAGGAAGGTCACGAACACCACCGACGAGGTACATCAGGTAGACCAGGATCGTCTGGTTGAAGAGCGCCTCGCCCACCAGCGGGATGTCGGCCAGGCCCGGGATGCGGATCTGCTCGAGGATCTGGGGATTGTTGAGCTTGTCCTTGCTGTCTGCGGGGATCTGGCCCAGCAGGAAGCTGGTCAGGCCGGACGCAAAGGCCACGAGAACGACGCCGAGCACCACCTGGTTGACCTGGTAGCGAAGCGCGAACACCCCGAGCAGCGCAGCGACCAGCAGCCCCGCAGCGATCCCGCCCAGCAGCCCGAACGGGGCACAGAGGGTCACTGGAATGAACACCAGTGATGCGTAGGCCAGGCTCGAGAAGACCGAGGCGAAGAACGCTCCTGCGAGGAACTGCGCCTCGATGGCGATGTTGATGACCCCGGCTCGCTCGCAGAGGCATCCGGCCAGCGCCCCGAACACCAACGGCGTCGCGATCCGGATCGTTCCCGGGATCGGGTTCGCGATCGCCGCGGAGAAACCCTCGCCCTGGTCGGCGTAGGCCCACATCAGGAAGCCCAGGTAGAACATCAGCCCGACGACGCCCGCGAGCACGGCCCCCGGCCAGCGACGTGGGAACCGGTTGAGTGCGGCCAGCGCCAGCGCAAACCCTGCGACGGCCACCGCGGCCCAGGAGACTCCAGTCGTGGTCAGCGCCTTGGGCTGGAACTCCTTGGTCACCCGCTCCCCGAGGATGTAGCTGACGTGGGGGCTCTTGATCGCGAGCGCGAAGTAGACGAGCACCACGAAGATGATCGCCATCGTGACCATCAGCCGAATCTGGCGGCGTACGTCGGCCCGGTCGCGCACCTCGGTCTCGGGCTGTGGTGCGGCGGGCGCCTCGATCACGCTCATGCTCCCCACCCCGTCGCCTCGACTTTGGATCCTTCACCCGAGACCCGGAGCCGGAACAGACCGCGCACGAGAGCCGGTGCAGCGACGAACAGCACGATCAGTGCTTGGAGCACCTGCGCCAGTTCTGGCGGTACACCGGCCGCGGCCTGCATGGACAGGCCGCCGGCGGAGAGCGCACCGAAGAGCAAGCCGGCGAGCACGGTCCCGAGCGGCGTGGCCCGACCGAGCAACGCTACCGTGATCGCGTCGAATCCCACCGTGCCGGCGACCTGGTCGTTGAGTGGGCCATGCAGACCGAGAACCTGCATGGTCGCCGCCAGGCCGGCCAGCATGCCGGCGATCGCGAGGGCGGAGATGTAGACCTTGGAGACGTTCATTCCCGCGGTCCGCGAGGCCTCCGGGTTGGCACCCACAGCCCGCATCTCGAAGCCCAGCGTGCTGCGTTCGAGCAGCCACCACACGAACACCGCAGCGAGGACGGCCAGGATGACGCCCGTGTGCAGGTCGAATATTCGCGGGAAGGTGGCCGAGTCATCCACCGGGGGCGACAGCAGGTTGTCGCTTCCGACCACCTGGAAGCTTTCCTTGGCCAGGAAGTAGAGCATCACGAACCGGGCTACGTAGTTGAGCATGATCGTGGTGATCACCTCGTGTGCACCCGTTCTCGCCTTGAGCAGGCCCACGAGCCCACCCCAGAGCCCACCAGCGATCAGGGCGCCCAGCAGGGCGACAACCAGGTGCAGACCCGCGGGAAGGTCGTAGTGGAACCCGATGTAGCCGGCCACCAGCGCGCCCATGAGCATCTGGCCCTGGGCGCCGATGTTGAACATTCCGGCACGGAAGGCCAGGCTCACGCCGAGGCCAGCGCAGATGAGTGGCGCAGCGCGTTCGAGGGTCTTGAGCCAGGCCGAACCAGACCCGACCGAGCCCTTGAGAAGGGCGGAGTAGCCGTCCCACACGGCCTGGCCTGAGTAGCTGAAGAAGTCTGCCGGGTAGGAGAAGATGTACTGGAGGGACTCGATCACGCGCGGCGTCGAGAACATGATCAGGAACGCGCCGACGACCAGCGCGAGGACGATCGCCGCAACCGAGTCCACCACGGTGGGCAGCCACGACTCGAGGTCGCGCGAGGCGCGCTTCTTCTCGGGTGCGGGCTCGGGAGCGGCCGTGGGCGATCCCTTCGCCTGGTTCTCGCTCACGCGGCACCTCCCGTCGCGGGTTCGTGCGGCGCCAGCCATCATGAGTCCTATGTCCTCTCGGGCTATGTCGGGCGAGACCGTGCCGACGATCCTGCCGTCGTACATCACCGCGATCCGGTCGGCCAGCGCGAACACCTCGTCGAGCTCGGTGGAGACGATGATGACCGCAGTGCCCTTGTCACGCTCGGAGATGATCCGCTTGTGGATGAACTCGATCGACCCCACGTCGACTCCGCGGGTCGGCTGGGAGGCGATCAGCACTCTGAGTGGGCGCGAGAACTCCCGGGCGACAACCACCTTCTGCTGATTGCCACCAGACAGCGACTTCACCGGTGTCTCCATCGACTCGGTGCGGATGTCGAACTCCTGGATGCGGTGGGCGGCGTTCCTCTCGATCGCGCCCAGGTTGAGCGCGAGGCCGCGGGAGAACTCGTCGCGGTGGTAGAGGTCGAGGACGAGGTTCTCGCGCACGCTGAACGCGCCGACGTACCCGTCGTGGGAGCGGTCTTCCGGGACGTAGCCGATGCCGTCCTCGAGGCTCTCCCGTGGACCGTGCTTGCTGATGTCCTTGCCGTCGAGCCAGATCTCTCCGGCATCCGGTTTGACCAGGCCCAGCATCGCCTTGATCAGCTCGGTCTGTCCGTTGCCCTGGACGCCGGCCACGGCCAGGACTTCGCCGGCTCTGGCCTCGAACGAGACGTCCTTCACGACCAGGTGTCCACGTGGGTCGATGACGGTGATGTTCCTCGCCTCGAGGACGGGCTCGCCGACGTCTGCGGGCGGCTTGTCGACCCTCAGCTTCACCGACCGTCCGACCATCATCTCGGCCAGTGTGGCCTCGCTCGCGCTCGGCTCTGCGGTGCCGACGACCTTGCCCCGACGGATCACGCTGATCCGGTCACCGATGGCCTTCACTTCGCGGAGCTTGTGGGTGATGAAGATGATCGACGTGCCTTGCTCCTTGAGCTCGCGCATGATGCCCATGAGCTCGTCGATCTCCTGCGGGGTCAGCACCGCCGTCGGTTCGTCGAGAATCAGCACCTTCGCGTCGTTGGCAAGCGCCTTGAGGATCTCGACCCGCTGCTGGACGCCGACGGGGAGGTCCTCGATCAGGGCATCGGGGTCGACAGCCAGGTTGTAGCGACTGGACAGCTCACGAACCAGCTCGGAGGCAGCGGGACGGTTGAGCACGCCCAGTCCCCGCGTCTGCTCGCGGCCGAGCATGACGTTCTCGGCGACCGTGAAGACGGGGACCAGCATGAAGTGTTGGTGGACCATGCCGATCCCAGCGGCAATGGCGTCACCTGGCGTCTTGAACGTGACCGGCTCCTCGTCGAGCACGATCGCGCCCTCCGACGGGTCCAGGAGCCCGTACAGCATGTTCATCAGCGTCGACTTGCCCGCGCCGTTCTCACCGAGCAGGCAGTGGATCTCGCCAGCCTCGATCGTGAGGTCGATGTGGTCGTTGGCGGTGAAGGAGCCGAACCGCTTGGTCAGACCCTGGATCTCCAGCTTCATCGCACTCCTTTGTGCACGTGGCGTGTTGGCTCCCCCAGCCCGGTGACAGCACGACAGTAGACGTACAGGTCGGGGCGGGAAACACCCCGCCCCGACCTGTCTGGAACACTTCGACCTCGGTCAGCCGACCTTGATCGACCCGTCGATGATCCCTGCCTTGAGCTCCTCGATCTTGGCCGCGAGCTCCTCGTCGACCTCCGCGTCCGGGTTGAACTCGGCGAGGCCGACGCCGCCGTTCTCCAACGTGCCGACGTACAGCTCGTTGTTGAACGTGCCGTTGGCGCTGTCCGTGATCGCCTTCTCGACCGCGACGTCCATGCCCTTGATGACTGAGGTCAACAGCACGTCGCAGTATTCCGCTGCCGAGACACAGCCGTCGGTGTCGACCCAGATCGCCTTGATGTCGTTGTCCTGGGCGGCTTGCAGCCCGCCGAGCCCGGCCGGGCCGGCTACCGGAAGGATGATGTCGGCACCCTGCGTGATCATCTCCTCGGCGGTCGACTTTCCGAGGTTCTTGTTCTCGAAGTCGTTGGTGAAGGAGCCCTTCTGGGTCGCCGGGTCCCAACCGATGACCTTGACGTCGGTGCCGTTGTCCTCGTTGTACTTCGCCACGCCGTTCGCGAAGCCCGTCATGAAGATCGTCACCGACGGGATGTTGACGCCGCCGAAGGTGCCGACAATTCCCGTCTCGGACTTGGCCGCCGCAAGATAGCCGGCCAGGAACGAGGGCTGGTCGGTGCTGAACGTCAGCGCCTTCAGGTTCTTGGGAGCGGTGTTCTTGCCGGTCTTGGGATCGATGTAGGCGTTGTCAACGATCGCGAAGTCGATCTTCGGGTTCTTCTTCGCAGCAGCCAGGGTGTCAGCCGCCAGGAGGAATCCCACCGTGTTGACGATGTCGCACTTCTGCTTCACGAGCTCGTTGATGTTGTCCTTGAACTCGGAGACGGCGTTCGACTCGACCTCGGCCGTTTGGACGCCCAGATCGGTCTTCGCGTCGACGAGGCCGTCATGCGAGGTCTGGTTGAACGACTTGTCGTCGAAACCGCCCGAGTCGGAGACCATGCAGGCCTTGAAGTCGGGGTGCTGCTGAGCGGGCTCCGACGCGCTTTCGGTCGCGGACGGTGACGACGACGGCTCGTCGTCCGCCTCATCCGACGGCCGGTCTCCACAGCCCGCCAGGGTCAGGCAGGCGATGCCGACCATCGCTGCAATACGTGCCGTCGTGTTCACGGCGCCTCCTGAAAATGGGGTCCAGCGCGTCACTGAACGGGCGCGCATCGGGCACACCCTAATACGAGGGCACCCGTCTGACGCCTCATCCGCGCCGAACCGTTACCTGCCAGTGACCGGAGTC
>CAVRBN010000021.1:0-54876 GCA_963719255.1 uncultured Actinomycetota bacterium
AATGTAATCAGGTAGTGCGAGGCCGAAAGCACCCGATCCGGCCCGTCCGGGGTGCCTTCGACCTCGGACTATCGCAGGTTCGCGTCGATCGCCGGGACGCGTCGGCTCAGACCGACCAGAGCCCGCTCGGTGCTGGCCGGCTCATCGATGGCAGCCAGGTTCAGCATGCCGGGGTCCCCGCGTTCGATCCCGGCCCGGATCGCGTCGACGGCGAGCTGGGTGCGCGGCACGACGGCGTGCAGGATCTCTCGCGCCGTGAGCCGGCCATAGGCCGAAGCCAGGATCTCGAGCCGCTCCGCGACCAGCTCGGGCGGGAGGTCACTCCACATCGGGATGCAGTTCCAGGCCACATGGGCAAGCTCCAGCAGCGGAGTCGACGGCCCGGCCGTGTCCCAGTCGAAGACCCCGACGACCCGCTCGCCGTCGAAAGCGATGTTGTACGGCGCGATGTCGTTGTGCGCGACCAGCGTCGGTTCGTCCGCCACCAGGAAGCGCCACGGCCCGTCGTGCTGGAAGCCTGCTACCGCGTCGTGGAAGCCACGGGTCCACTGCCCGACCGCCGTGAGGCGGTCCGGCGAGATCGGGGTCGGGTCGTCTTCGGGAACCTCACCCGCAAGGAAGTCCAGGATCTCGCGCCCGCGCGCGTCGTGCCCGTGCACGCGGGGGACGCCGACCAACCCGGTCCCGTTGAGGTGCTCCAGCAGGGCATGGACGGCCGGTGACCACGGTCCGACGGGCCGTCGGACAGTGGCGCCGATCCGGACCGCGCCACCGACATTGCCGCCCTCCAGACGTTCACCGTCGAGCATCAGCTCGCGGAGCTCGCTGAGGAACGGCCGATCCGGTTCGAGCCAGTCCACGTCGCCGAGCTCCTCGGGAGCCAGCCATCGGAGCTCGTCGTGCTCCACGGGCCCCGGCTCACCGTCGACCAGTCGGGCGACGGCCACCGTGAGCGCATGGGGATCACCGTTGTTCTCCCCGAACTGCACGGAGCCGGCCAGCCAACCCGTCACCTCGACAGCGCAGCCCAGCTCCTCGTCGAGCTCGCGCACCAGCGCCGCAGCCGCAGTCTCCCCGGGCTCGACCTTGCCAGCCGGGAAACTCCCAGCGGCCGGCAGCCGCGGCCGGCGCCGTACGACGAGCCGCGAGCACGCACCCGTGCCGCACGATCGCGGCCCCGACGACTCGTTTCACGAAACCGAGCCTAGTGTCCCGTCGCTCAGGTGATCCGACCCGGTCGACCACCGAATACGGTGTCCAGATGGCGTTGCAGTTCGCGCGGGGCGTTCACCTCCAGCGCACCGACGAGAACGTCGACGAGATCGATGCGCTGGCCGATCTCGTGGGTGGCCGGGCCGGTGTGGACGGCGTACTCGAGAACCTCGACCGGCAGGGCCGGAGCACCTGGGTGCCGGGCTTCGCGGTCGACCATGGCTTCAAGTGGGACCGGGACGACGTCTCGACCAGGCGCTGGTGGCCGCAGGGGATCACCACCAGCGCGGACGCGAGCGACACGGAGGACATCGGCGGCCGCAAGGTGATCGCCACCAGTTGGTACTCGAAGAAGGTCGACGGGATCAAACAGGGTTCGCGGATCAGCTTCGTCGACCTGCACACGCTTCGCTACCGCCATGTCCTGCTGGTCCAGCCGGTCCTCCGCAACGGGCGCGTCGACCTCGAACCGCTGAACGTGCACGCCGGCGGGATCGTGTGGTGCGGGCCGTACCTCCACGTCGCCGGTACGGCGAGGGGCCTGTTCACCTGCCGCCTCGACGACATCGTGCGGGTGCCCGACGAGATCCTCGATCCGGATGCCGACAAGATCGGCCACGGCGCGAGCCGGCTGGCGACGTACGGGTATCGCTACCTCCTCCCGGTCCGGTTCTCCTACCGGGCCTACAGCGACGAGGGGTTCCCACGGATGCGCTACTCGTTCCTGTCGCTGGACCGGTCCGGTCCCCAGCCTCTGCTGGTGGCCGGCGAGTACGGACTGCGGCAGCAGACGACCCGGCTGGCGAGCTTTCCGCTCGACCCGGAGACGTTCCACCTCCACTCCGGAGACGACGGGTTCTCGCGGCCGCTGCTGCTGGACCGCGGCGAGAGCGGGATGCAGGGTGCCGCAGTGGTGGACGGCACCTGGTACCTCACGTCGAGCCGTACTCCCTACGGCCTCGGTGCCTTGTACGTCGGCAAGCCCGGCGCATTCCGGGTTCGTCGCATGGCTCTGCCGTTCGGGCCGGAGGACATCACCTACTGGCCCTCCATGGACACCTTCTGGTCGGTCACCGAGCACCCATACCGGCGGTGGGTGTACGCCATGAACCGCAGGCAGTTCAACTGACGCCCTGGACGGCCGAAGGGTAAAACTTCTCGACCTCGCCCGTCCATGGCCATCCCCCGGTCGCCTAGACCACTCCAGACAGATCCCAAATTCTCGTATCGCCAGACTAAATTGCTGCTCTTACCCGCACGGTCTGTCACCAGACCCATGCCCGATTCCCAACCGAAGGGGGTCGCAATGCGACTCAATACCCGAAGGGGACAGCGGATCGCGACTGGAGCGGGGGTGATGGCCGCACTCACGCTCGCGTTTGGTGGGGTCGTCTCGGCACCCACATCCAACGCCGCCGACCCTGACCAGAAGTCGACGTTCAACTCGCAGGCGGGATCAGCCGCTGAGTTCGGCGGGTACGTCGGCTACCGCGGTGCAGACGGTGCCGCCGGCGCTGCCAAGGCCGCCACCAATGACAAGGCCAAGCCGGCCGATCCGACCCTCGGGAAGCCCGGAGGCACAGCACAGCTCGGATGTTCCGGGAGCCTCGTCCAACTCTGCCGACCAGGACCCGGGCCGCTACACGAAGCTGGGACAGGCCTCGACCTCTCCCGATGACGTCGCCGCGATCCGCCGGGCGATCGCCGCGAAGGGCTCGGCTCGCGTCAACGTCAACACCAAGGTGCCGATCGCGCTGGAGAGCAACCTGTCGGCCAGCGGCGTTTCGGCGCAGCACCGCGCGATCCGCTCGTCGCTCAACGCACTCGACTCCTCATTGGCCGGGACCGGCGCGAAGCTGGTGTCTCGCCTCCAGGTCCAGCCGACGGCGACCTACCAGGTCAACCGGGCCGGGCTCGACGCGCTGCTCGCGAACGACGCCGTCGCCGCGGTGAGCCTCGACGGCATGGCCCAGCTGTCGCTCGACGTCTCGACCGGTGTCATCGACTCCGACCTGCTCAACACTGCGGGCGTCCGCGGCAACAACTTCGAGGGCAGCCCCGGCTTCTACGAGGTCGCGATCCTCGACTCCGGCGTCGACAACCAGCACAACGCCTTCGCGGGGAAGATCGTCGACCAGGCCTGCTTCTCTGCCGGATCCGACTGCCCCAACGGACTGACGTCGCAGATCGGCGGCAACGCGGCCGACAACTGCACGTACACACCCGTCACCCGCCACTGCGAGCACGGCACGCACGTCGCCAGCATCGCGGCCGGCTCGAACTACTCCGGTGGTCACGAGGGTGTGGCCGACGGCGCGCGGATCATCGCCATCCAGATGGGTTCTGACGGTGGCGGCACCTGGGGTGCCTTCTTCAGCGACATCAACCTCTCGCTGCAGCGGGTCCTCAACCTGCGCAACGCGGGCCACCGTGTCGTGTCCGTCAACATGAGCATCGGCATCGACGGGTTCGCCCAGAACTCGAACTGCGACGCCAACAACGCCAACTTCCAGGCGACCCAGAACATCTCGGCCCAGCTGCAGGCGGCGGGCGTGGCGGTCATCGCTGCGGCCGGCAACAGCAACCTGGTGGGCGCCAGCTACCCGGCGTGCCTGTCGAGCGTGCACTCGATCAGCGCGACCGACGACGCCGACAACGTCGCTGGGTTCACCAACTCCGGCGTGACCACCGACTGGTGGGCACCCGGCGTCGGCATCGTCGCCGCCATCCCCCCGGGCCCGAACACCGCCGACTCCAAGAGCGGCACCTCGATGTCGGCTCCGCACGTCGCTGGCGCCTGGGCGCTGATGCGCGAGTGCGTCGACGGCAACGGCGTACCCGATCACCAACGCGGCGGTCGTCAGCCGCCTCAACGCCACCGGGGTCAACATCACCGACAACGGCGCGACGAGGAAGCGGATCAACGTCCTCGACGCGGCGACCGGGCTGGTCAACAACAACGACTTCGCCTACGCGGAGACGCTGCCCGCAACCCCGGCGGCCGGAGGCTTCAACGACTTCGACTTCAACGTCTGCTCGGACACCGAGCCGGGCGAGCCGGGGCCGTTCAGCATCGACAACGGGGTCTGGTGGAACTGGACGCCGGCGGCGACCGGTACGGCGACCATCTCGACCGAGGACAACGGCACCAACGTCACCACGTTCGACACCACGCTGGCCGTCTACACCGGAGCCTCGATCGGTGCACTGACGACCATCGCGTCGGACGACGACGCCGGCACCGGGAACCGGAGCCTGGTCACGTTCCCCGTCAACGCTGGCACGACGTACCGGGTCAAGGTGGACGGGTTCGCGGCCGCGAACGGGCTGCTCAACCTGCACCTCGAGAACGGCCCGCCGCCCACCTGTGGTGGCGTCGCTGCCACGAGGGTCGGCACCAACCTCGGTGAGGTCATCAACGGCACCGCGGGTGTCGACGTGATCGTCGCCGGTGACGGCAACGACACCATCAACACGGTCCAGAGCAACGACCGGATCTGTGGCGACGGTGGCAACGACACCATCAACAGCGGTGGCGGTCAGGACTTCGTGCTCGGCGGGTCGGGTGCGGACACGATCGACGGCAGCGGTGGCGACGACACGCTGGTCGGCAACCCGGGCGGCGGCAGCAACGACGACCTGGGCGACATCATCCGCGGCGGTCCCGGCAACGACTTCATCGACGGCTGGTTCGGCAACGACCTCCTCGATGGCGGGGATGGCAACGACCAGCTCCGCGGCGAGGCCGGAATCGACCAGGTCACGCTATCTCAACGCTCCGTCGGGCGTCGTGGCCAGCCTGGCCACGGGCACGTCGTCCGGCGGCGGTGGGATCGACAGCTACGTGCTGGTCGAGAACCTCGTCGGCTCCATCTTCGCCGACACGCTCACGGGCGACGCGGGGCCAAACACCCTCGTCGCCGGCGTGGGTGCGGACACGGTCGACGGAGGCGCCGGCAACGACGACCTCCGCGGGAACATCGGCAACGATCTCCTGCGTGGCCGCGCCGGCAACGACACCATCAACGGGAACGAGGGCGTGGACACAGTCGCCTACGGCCTCTCCCCGGCGGCGGTGACGGTCAACCTGAACGCCGGTACGGCGACGGGTGAGGGCAGTGACACCCTGCTCCTCTTCGAGAACGTGAACGGGTCCAACCAGGCGGACACGATCACGGGCAACGCTGGTCCGAACACGCTGGCCGGCGGGAGCGGAAACGACTCGCTCAGCGGACTGGCCGGCAACGACGCCATCAACGGAGGCGTCGGCAACGACACCTGCAACGGTGGCGCTGGCACCGACACGCGCGTGTCGTGTGAGACTGCGGTCGGCTTCCCGTAGGTCGAACAGCAGCAACATCAGGGAAGGGGTCGGTGGCGCTTCGCCACCGGCCCCTTCTCGGGTCGTCAGCGCGGGACGCGGGCGAGCTGGCGGCTCTGCGCGACCAGGCGACCCGTCGAGTCCCAGACCTCGCAGTCCTCCTCGAACATTCCGCCTGCCAGGTTGTTGGTGGCGTGCCTGACCTTCAGCCAGCCCGGCGCCGGGTTCGCCCGGACGTGACAGGTCAGCTCGAGAGTGGGTGCCCAGCCGAACAGTCCGAGGTCGTAAGGTCACCGGCGGCAGTGCGTCGCAGAACATCAGCAGCGAGATCGAGTCGGGGTCTCGGCCGTCCGCGAGCCGGATCCAGCCCTGGATCAGCCCCCTGCCGCTCGGTGCACCAACCGACCAGCCGACACAGTCGGGGTCGAGACGCAGGTCGAACCGATCCAGCAGCGGCGCCATCCGCTTCACGTCGTCGGGCGCGAGGCTCGTGGGAATGCAGCTGTCGATCGGCGGCAGTTCGGGCGGGGCTGCCGTGGTGCGGACATCGTCGGACAACGCGCCGAGGTCGCCGTACGACGCGAGCGCGGTGATCCGCCGCTGCCCGGCCTGGCTCAGCTCGGCGCCGACCGTCGCGACGCTCCCGCCGTCACGGATCACGTTCGTGGTCACCTGGGCCGGCCCGGGCGTGCTGGCACCGACGTAGTACGCGCTGAGACTGAACGGGTCAGGCTTGCCGTCGAGCGTCGCGCGGATCGCGTTGCCGAGGATCGCCAGCAGGTAGCCGCCGTTCACGCCGCCGCCGACCACCCAGCCGGCGTCCAGCTCGGTCGTCGTACCCGCTCTCGGTCGGCGTCACGGCTGTCATGCGGTCGAACTCGTATCCCATGGCGAGAGCCTATGTGGCGTCGCATCGGCTGCCGACGCCTACGGTCGCCCGGCGTGCGGGGCGGGCGCCCGGTAGGTCAACACCTGGCCGGTCGGGTCTGCCGACGCCGATGGCGTCGGTGCCGCCCCACTCGGCGGCGATGATGAACAGCGTGCGGCCGTCCTGCCCGCCCGAGCATGCAGGCGAAGCAGCCCCGGTCGACCTCGACGGTGTCGAGGACCTCGCCGCCCTCGCGGACGCGGACGCAGCGCTGGTTGGGCACGTCGGCGTACCAGACCGCACCCTCGTCGTCGAGGCAGATCCCGTCCGGGCAGCCGTCCCCGAGATCGGCCCAGACCCTCGGCTCGGAGAGGCTTCCGTCGGGCCGGAGGTCGAAGGCGGTCAGCTTCTTGCCGTACGACTCCGCAACGATCAGGGTGCGACCGTCAGCAGTGACCGCCATGCCGTTGGGAAACCAGACGTCGCCCGCGACCTCGCGTGAGGACCCGTCGGGGATGACGACCGACACGGTCCCGGGTTTCGGGTCCTCGCCGGACATCAGGTCGAAGCCCGGCTCGTTGATGAACGTGTTGCCGTGGTCGTCGACGACGATCTCGTTCCAGCCCTGGCCGGTCGCGCCGTACGGCGTGAGCTCGCCGTCGTTGTCGACCACGACCCCCTCGGGTGTGGTCAGGACGGTCCGGCCGTCGGGCAGCCAGTCCACCGAGAAGGGCAGCCCCGTCGATCCGGTACGACCACCTCGCGCCCGCCGTCCTCGTCGAAGGCCAGCACCTCGCCCGCGATCCAGTCGCACACCCACAGCCTGCCGGCGTGCCACCGGGGTGACTCACCCAGACCGAGTCCGGTTGCCAGAACCTCTGCCTTGCCCACGACGAACCTCCTGTTGACCGGGCCGTTGGGTCCGGTGGAGGTAAGACCGTCTCGATCGGGTCAACTCATCGGTTCGGTCGGTCTCGAAGGCAGGAGTCGACCACCGACAGGTGGCTCGACCACCGAATGGGCTCGACCACCGGACTGGGCTCGACCACCGAGGTGGGCTCAGATGTCGGTCACCTTCAGCCCGGAGTGGGCCTTGTAGCGCCGGTTGATACTGATCAGGTTCGCGGTGAATGCCTCGACCTGGTGCGCGTTGCGCAGCCGCCCGCCGTACACCCCCCGGACTCCGGGGATCGCGGCCGCCAGCTCCTGGACCAGATCGGTGGCCTCGCGGTCGTCGCCCAGCACGAGGACGTCGGTGTCCACCCGCTCCACGGTGGGATCCTCGAGAAGGACGGCGCTCACGTTGTGGAAGGCGCCGACCACCGTGCTCTCGGAGAGGATCGACGCGGCCTGCTGGGCCGCCGAGCCCTCCTCGACGTGCAGGGCGTAGGCGCCCTGCTTGTCGAAGCCGAGCGGATTCACGCAGTCCACGACGACCTTGCCGGCCAGAGCGGGCGCGAGCTCCTTGAGCAGCTGGGCGTGCCCGTCCCAAGGGACGGCGACCAGGACGATGTCACCGGCCGCAGCGGCGCCCGCGTTGGCGGCGCCGGTCACCGAGCCGCCGGTGGCTGCGGCGAGCTCGGTCGCGATGGCGACCGCCTTCTCCGTCGTCCTGCTGCCGATGACGACGCGGATGCCTGCCGACGCGAAGCGGCGAGCCAGGCCGCGGCCCTGCGGCCCGGTCCCGCCGACGATCGCGACCGTCTTTCCGGCCAGTTGGTTCACGCCGCCCACCCTAACCAGACCACCGTGCGGAATCGCCCGGGCGGGTCCAGACTCGTCGGCAGTGCCGTCAAGCAGTGGAGGTGCGAGATGACCCAGTTCGTGTTCACCGAGCTTCTCGGAGGCCGGGTGCTCCGGATCGACGACCTCGACGAGTCGTCGCTCGAGTCGGTCGGCGACAGCGTGCTGGCCGGGCCGTGCGGACCATCCTTCAACGCGAACTGGGGTGTCCTTGTCGCCGGCCCCGGCCTGCACGAGGTTGCGCTGGCCGAGCCGGGTGCGGGGTGGACCCGGTTCGGCACGCAGGGCAGCGGCGACGGCGAGTTCATCCGCCCTGCCGCGACCGACTTCCTCGACTCCGGCCGACTGGTCGTCCTGGACTCGGGCAATGGCCGACTCGTCTTCATCGACGACATCTCCGGCTCGGGCTGGGCGACGTACGGACACCGTGGGCTGGTTCCCTCCGAAGGCGGCTTTGCCGACCCCCGTGGGGTGGCCGTCGACACCGCCGACCGGATCTGGGTCAGCGACCCGGGTGCCAACCGGCTGATCCGGATCGATGCGCCGGACGGCAGCGGCTGGACGCGAAATCGCGCTGCCGGCGGCCGCAAACCCACCGCTCCCCTACGGTCTCGCGGCGCACCAGGACGGTGTCGCCGTGATCGACGTCGGCAATGCCAGGCTGCTGGTCCTCGATGACACCGGCGCAGCGTCGGTCACGGTCGACCTGGCCGACGGCACCTGGGTCTCACCAGCCTTCGTCACCTCTCTGGGCGACAACCTTGTGATCGCCGACGTGGTGGCCAACGAACTGCGCCTCCTCGAGCCCGACGGGGCCGGGTACACGGTCACCGCCCGTCTGCGCGGCAGCCCACCCCACCTGCTCGACCCACTCTTCGACTCGCTGGGAGGCGTCGGCTCATGAGTGACTCGATGCGCATCCTGACCTACAACACGCAGATGCGGTCCGCGCTGATGGAGATGGGCTTCCCTCCGTCGATCCCGCCGGTGTACACCGCCCCCTTCCGGGCCGCGCTGATCTCGCGCGCGATCATCGACAGCCCGGAGGAGATCGACGTGGTCTGCCTCAACGAGATCTTCGACGAGCCCTCTCGAAGCATCCTCAGCGACGAGCTGTCCGGCGAGTTCCCGTTCCAGGTCTCGAAGGCCGACACCTTCCACACGCGGATCGTGTCGCCCGGCCTCTCCGACGACGTCCTGGAGAAGGTCTGGGAGCTCACCTTCGGAGCACTGACCGATCTGACCGGCGCGGCGATGCTCAAGCTCGAGGACAGTGGGCTGTTCCTCGCCAGCAGGTTCCCGTTCGTCACCGTGCCGACCCCTCCAGAGGTCATCGCCCTGTTGGGCCCGTTCGCCTACCCCAACGGGATCCCGGTCGTGCGCTTCTTCATGTACGAGGACTCGTCGGGCGCCGACAAGTTCGCAGCCAAGGGCGTCCTCTACGCCCGGCTCAAGCCACCCGGAGCCAGTGACCGGCACATCTTCATCAGCCACACCCAGGCCGACACCGAAGCCGTCGGGGAGAACGTCGGTGACCGGCGCAAGCAGATCCAGACGGTGGCCGAGTTCGTCGAGCGCTGCATCAGCGAGACGCCGCCGTTCTCGGAGGAGGTGTTCTTCCTCGGCGACCTGAACATCGTCGGACACGGTGATCGAGGACCCTGCGGCACACCCCGATCCTCCCGACGAGGACCCCGAGTGGACCAACCTCTTCGGCAAGTCCGGGGCGCCCATGTTCGACCAAATGGTCGACCGATGGGGACGCGACCAGTGCCCCGGCGGGGCCAGCGGCCGCACCGACCCGGGCTTCACTGCGGACGTCGTCTATCCCCCGGTCCGCCAGCGGCTCGACTACCTGTTCACGTCGGCCACCTCGCAGCTCGCGGTCCAGCACCTGCGAGTCGACCGCGAGCTCGCCGACCCCCAGGGCGCGCTGCCGTTCCTGAGCGACCATCAACCGCTGTTGGCCGACATCAACTTTCGGACGCCGCACTGCACCCCCGCGACCGCCTTCGTCACCCCCGATGTCGTCGACTTCAACCACAGCGACTCACTGTTCGAGGGGATGGTGAAGTGGTACCGCTTCGACCGGCTGGGCACGTACGACGTGCGGTTCACCGAGCTCGGCGGGGAGATGGGGTTCGAGATCTACCTCGGTGACGACTTCAGCACGCCGCAGCCGCCGTACCGCGAGATCGTCGATCCCGAACGCGGCACCCGCTTCGTCCTGGCCGCCCCGTTCTTCATCAAGGTGTTCCTCAGGACCCGGCACAGCGAGGGGACCTACGACCTCGACACGCACCGCCACGAGGGCCGCACCCTCCGCGATGCGATCGTGCTGGTCCCCGGACTGACCCGGAACGAGCGTTTCCCCGCGCAGTTCTTCAACTCCGACACCAACAACGCCGAGTGGGACGACTCCGACAGCAAGTGGTTCCTGGTCCAGACGCCCCGGATACCGCTTCCGCACCCCGCAGAGTTCTCGGTCGCCGTGTTCAACCCGGTCCAGCTCTTGGGAGGCGGCAGCACCCTGACCACGTCGGTGCGGGTGTTCCTCGGGAGATGGGACGGGGTGGACCCGCCGGCCACGCTGGTCGACGAGTCCGGTCCGACCAGCGGCCCGCAGGGGATCACCTGGGAAGCCGGCGACAACGAGCACTTCGTGGTGCTGGTCCAGCGCACCTCCGGAACGGCGCGGGCGGTCGCCTTCGACATCGTGCTGAGTACGACGCTGAGCCTGCTGATTGCCCGCCCATCCGTCGACACGTCGCTCACCTGCCAGGTGGAGACGTCCGGCTGGGGCGCGGACGACATCGCCCTGGAGATCCGGGCGGACGGCGACCTGATCGCAGACATTCCGAACTCCGTGATCGGGGACTTCGAGGACGACGCGGTGCGGCACGTCGGCGACAAGATCGCGCAGCCCATCACGCCGTACGTCGACGGCATCGAGGTCAAGGTGATCGAGGAGGACGACATCGGCGACAACGACGTCGGTGTCGGCATCATCCCGCTCGTGGACGCCGTCGAGGGCGCGCCGGGATTCACAGTCCTGAAGACCGGGCTCGACGGCACCGTCTCCGGCAGCCTCCAGATCGGCGTCGACGACGGCAGGTACGCGCTGGCCTGCAGGATTGCCCGCTGGCATCCCTCGGCGTGAGCCGGGCGGCACTGGCCGTGTTGTCCGCGGCCTGCTCTGTCGGCGTGCGAGCATCGCACCATGCGCGAAGTCGAGATCGACAGCATCCCCGCTCGACCGGCTGGCTCCCCTGCTGGGTGCGACTCGAGCCGCTCGGCTTCCTGAGTACGCACAACGCGCCCGCGCGCTGCTCCAAGGTCGGACGGTGTGGAACGTCAACGCGACCGCCACGGGCGGTGGGGTGGCGGAAATGCTGCAGGCGCTGCTCGCCTACAGCCGGGGCGCGCAGATCGACACCCGCTGGCTCGTGCTCGACGGGACGCCCGAGTTCTTCCAGCTCACCAAGCGGATCCACAACCACCTGCACGGCTCGGCCGGTGACGCCGGTCGCCTCGGCGATGAGCAGCGGAAGATCTTCGAGCGGGTCCTCGCCGACAACCTCGCGAACCTGCGGAAGCTGATCCGGGCCGGAGACATCGTCATCCTGCACGACCCGCAGACGGCCGGGCTGGTCGCGGGGCTGCTCGACACCGGCGCGCACGTGGTGTGGCGCTGCCACGTGGGCCGGGACACTCCCAACGAGCTGACCGACGGTGCGTGGGACTTCCTCCGTCCGTACGTCGAGCCCGCGGAGGCGGTGATCTTCTCTCGGCAGGTGTATGCGCCGGGCTGGGTGGACCCCTCCCGACTCTGGGTCATCCCTCCCTCGCTCGATCCCTTCAGCACCAAGAACCGGGACCTGACCGAGGTCGAGGTGCGGGCCGCGCTCCGGCAAGCGGGGATCGTGCGGATCCCCGAGGATCACGGCAGCCTGGCGTTCGTGCGTCGCGATGGGTCACCGGGCACCGTTCGCCGCCACACCGACCTGATGCTCTCCGGTGAGCCGGTCCCCGACGGCGCCAGGATCGTGCTTCAGGTCAGCCGATGGGACCGACTCAAGGACATGGCCGGTGTCCTGTCCGGGTTCGCCGCCCACCTCTCCCGGCTGCCCGAGGACGTGCACCTGATGCTGGTGGGCCCGGACGTCTCCGGGGTCAGCGACGATCCCGAAGGAGCCGAAGTCCTCCAGGAGTGCCTGGCCATCTGGCGAGAGCAGCCCAGCGAGGCGCGGCACCGGCTGCACCTGTGCAGCCTGCCGATGGACGACATCGACGAGAACGCCCACCTCGTCAACGCGCTGCAACGCCGAGCCGCCATCGTCGTACAGAAGAGCCTGGTGGAGGGCTTCGGGCTCACGGTGACCGAGCCGATGTGGAAGGGCCGGCCGGTGATCGCGTCGCGAGTCGGCGGGATCCAGGACCAGATCGTCGACGGGGAGAGCGGCCTGCTCCTCGACGACCCGGCCGACCTCGCGGCGTTCGGGACCACGCTCATCGAGCTGCTGGGCGATGACGAACTCGCCGAGCGTCTCGGCGCAGCCGCCCGGGCGCGGGTGCGCGACCTGTTCCTGGGTGACCGCCACCTCATCCAGTACGTCGAGCTGTTCGAATCGCTCCTCGCCGGAACCGGCTTGAGCTCAATGTGGTTGATCGAGTTCACCTGACCCACGTGAACTCGATCAACCAGCACAATCGTGAAGTCCGCGGCTCAGGCCGTGCGACCAACCGCTCCTTGCGCCGCGTACGCCACGCTGCGCGCGTCGCCGACCCGCGCTCGCTCCTCCGCAGCTCCTCCGTACGAGTCGGCGATACCCGCCTTCGGCGGGTACCTCGCTGTTGGCGTGTCGCTGGTGCAGCGTCCGCATCTCGTCGACCAGTTCTGGGACCGGTCCCTCGACCGCACAAGTGGTGCGACCTGCTGGATGGTGAGGCTGGCCACCGGACCGACCGGGGCCTCCCCGCCGTACCGCCACTCGACCAGCTGTGCCGACGAGTGCACGTAGACGATGCGTCCGAGGCCGACCCAGCCGTGGGCGGCCGCGCACATCGCACAGTGCTCGCCCGACGTGTAGACCGTCGCCTCGGCGCGCTCTTCGGGGCGCAGGTGTGCGGCCGCCCAGCGCGCGAGCGCGATCTCCGGGTGCGCCGTCGGGTCTCCCGACGTGGTCTCGCGGTTGCGGTCCTCGGCGAGCGGCTCGCCACTGCCCGACACGAGGACCGAACCGAAGGGCTCGTCCCCGGCCTCGAGGGCCTCACCCGCCAGTTCGACGCAGCGCCGCAGATGGGTCAGATCGCGATCATCCATCGATCCCCAGCCCTGAGATCGGCTCAGGCGAGGTCGAACTCGGCCGGGCTGATCCCGACGGCGAAGCACGCGTCCCGGACGGCCTTCTTCTCGTTGTCGTCGAAGTTGCCGTCCGCTCCACCGATGATGATCCCGATCTGGATCACTGCGCGGGCCTGGTCTTCCTTCTTCTTCAGCCGGCCGATCGCCTGGACGGCCTCGAGCTTCCCGAAGTCGAAGTCCGACACGAGCTTGTTGCAGAAGTGGTCGAAGTCGTTGCGGAGGTCGTTGGCGTCGAAGATCGACAGGACGTCGTTGGACGTGATCAGGCCGATCACCTTGCTGCGCTCCTGGGCGTCGACGGTGCCATCCGCGGCCGCGATCAGGGCGCACATCGCCATGGACGCCTTCGCGAAGTCCTTGTTCTTGAACTGGCCCGACTTCAGCTTGAGCTGTTCGGACATGCCTTGGCTGCGCTGCTTGAGCTGGTCCCACATTGCCATCAGTGATGTTCCTTCGTAGCTGGTCGACGCCCGTCACGAACGTGACGGGCGAGATCGTGTCGACCCTACGTGAGACCTGTTCACAGGGGACTTCACAAGACTGGGGACTTCACAAGACGGGTGGGACGGGACAGGCTGGACACAGGACTCGGAGGTTGGCCATGACTTCAACGATCAGTCGCTTCGAAGCGGCGCCCGCACCCTGTGGGCAACGCCGCGACGGAGAAAGCTTCGTGACCGAGGACCAGCAGGGGCTCGTCACCCAGGACTCGCGGTTCGCCTGCGGGTGCCGGAGCACCAAGGAAGAGTTCCACGACGGCAGCGTTCACCGCATGGTCGTCGACCACCATGGCAAGGTGCTGGTCGACGAGGAGCTGCGGGGTGAGTGAAGACGGCCTGATACGCGCCGCCCACGACGTACTGATCGTGGGCGGCGGCGGCGCCGGCCTGCGGGCCGCGATCGCGATCGCAGAGACCAACCCGCGGCTCGATGTGGCGGTGGTGTCCAAGGTCTACCCGATGCGCAGCCACACGGTCTCCGCCGAAGGGGGCGCGGCGGGCGTCATCGCCGACGACGACTCGGTCGAGGAGCACATCTACGACACCATCTCGGGCAGCGACTGGCTCGGCGACCAGGACGCCATCGAGGCCTTCGTCCAGGAGGCGCCGAAGGAACTGCTGCAGCTCGAGCACTGGGGCTGCCCGTGGAGCCGGCAGCCGGACGGCCACGTCGCGGTCCGCGCGTTCGGCGGCATGAAGAAGAAGCGCACCTGGTTCGCTGCCGACAAGACCGGCTTCCACATGCTGCATGCGTTGTTCCAGACGACGTTGAAGTACAACGAGGTCACGCGGTACGACGAGGTGTTCGTCACCAAGCTCCTGGTCGACGACGGCCGGGTCCACGGCGTCGTGGCGGTCGGCCTGATGAGCGGCAAGATCCAGGCGGTCACCGCGAAGTCGGTGATCCTGGCCACGGGAGGCTGCGGAAAGGTCTTCAAGTTCACCACCAACGCCAACATCAACACCGGCGACGGGATGTCCCTTGCCTATCGTGCGGGGGCGCCGCTGAAGGACATGGAGTTCGTCCAGTACCACCCCACCGGCCTGCCGTTCAGCGGGATCCTGATCACCGAGGCGACCCGGGCCGAGGGCGGCTGGCTGCTGAACAAGGACGGCTACCGCTACCTGCAGGACTACGACCTCGGGAAGCCCACGGAAACCCCGGAGCTCAGGAGCATGGAGCTCGGCCCGCGCGACCGGTTGTCACAGGCGTTCGAGCACGAGGTGGAGAAGGGCCGGACGACGGACTCGCCGTACGGCCCGATCGTCCACCTCGACCTGCGGCACCTCGGCCAGGAGCTCATCGACACCAAGCTCCCGTTCGTACGCGAGCTGTGCCTGAAGTACGAGCGCATCGACCCGGTGACCGAGCTGATCCCCGTCCGTCCGGTCGTGCACTACATGATGGGCGGCGTCCACACCGACATCAACGGGGCCACCCCGCTCGCCGGGACTGTACGCCGCCGGAGAGACCGCCTGCGTCAGCATCAACGGCGCCAACCGGCTCGGTTCGAACTCGTTGCCCGAGTGCCTCGTGTTCGGCGCCCGGTCCGGGCGGGCGGCGGCGGAGTATGCCTCGAGCGCCGGCCCGGTCCCGGCGGCGATCAACGCCCAGGTGGCCGACGAGGTACGCCGCCTCGAGCGCGACCTCCTCGGCAAGGGTGCAGGCTCCGAGAGCGTCTCGACGCTCCGCGACGAGATGCAGGCGGTCATGGAGGATGTCGCCGGCATCTACCGCACCGGACCGGCCATGGCCAAGGGCACCGAGACCCTGGCGGAGCTGCAGGAGCGAGCAGCGAACGTCGGGGTCGCGGACACCAGCAGGTCGTTCAACACCGAGCTCACGGCGGCTCTCGAGCTGGCCAACATGCTCGACATCGGCGAGTGCATGCTCCAGTCCGGGCTCCAGCGCGAGGAGTCCCGCGGCGCGCACCAGCGCACCGACTTCCCCGATCGCGACGACGACAAGTTCCTCACCCACCAGCTGGTGCATCGCAACGCAGACGGAACGCCGCGGGTCGAGCCCCTGCCGGTGACAATCACCCGGTGGCCGCCGGGCGAGCGGGTCTACGGAAGGTAGCCATGGAGGACAGCATCAGGCTCCGGGTCACGAGATACCGGCCCGAGACCGACTCCGAGCCGTCGTGGCAGGAGTACGACGTACCACTGCGGAAGGAGTGGACGGTCCTCGACGGCCTCAACCACGTCAAGGACGCGGTGGACCCCACCTTGTCCTTCCGCTGGTCGTGCCGGATGGGCATCTGCGGCAGCTGTGGCATGAACGTCGAGGGTGAGCCCAAGCTGTCCTGCGCGACGTTCCTGACCGACTATGCGCCCGGTCCGGTCCGGGTCGAGCCGCTGACCAACTTCCCGGTGGTCCGCGACCTCGTCGTGGACATCGACGACTTCATGCAGAAGCTCCCGCGCGTCAAGCCGTGGATCATCCGCGACGACGACGTGACGGAGATCGACGGCGAGTATCTCCAGACGCCCGAGGAGCTGGATGCCTACAAGCAGTTCAGCATGTGCATCAACTGCATGCTCTGCTACGCCGCCTGCCCCGTCTACGGACTCGACCCCGACTTCATCGGGCCGGCCGCCATCGCCCTGGCCGAGCGGTACGACCTCGACTCCCGTGACCACGGGGCGCGCGAACGCCTCGACGTGCTCATCGAGCACGAGGGCGTGTGGGGGTGCACGTTCGTCGGCGAGTGCACCAAGGTGTGCCCGAAGCACGTGGATCCCGCAGGCGCGATCCAGCGCTACAAGCTGAAGGCGGCGAAACAGTCGGTGAAGGCGTTCCTGCTCCCGCGGGGGGCGCAATGACCGACGTACGCACCTACCGCCGGCCCATCTCGACGTTCTGGTGGACCAAGAGGCGCTCCTACTTCGTGTTCGTGATGCGCGAGCTGAGCAGCATCTTCGTCGCCTGGTGGGTCGTCTTCCTGCTGCTGCTGGTGAACGCGGTCGGCCGCGGCGAGACCGCCTACGACGACTTCCTCGACTGGGCCTCGTCGCCCTGGGTGGTCGTGCTCAACATCGTGGCGCTGGCTTTCGTCGTACTCCACGTGGTCACGTGGTTCAGCCTCACCCCGCAGGCGATGGACGTACGCCTCCGCGGCCGGCCGGTTCCGGCCGCGCCGATCATCGCCTCGCAGTACGTCGGCCTCGCGGTGGTCTCCGCCTTCGTCTACTGGTTGGTGACGAGATGAGCACACACCCTCCGATACGTGCTACGTCCCGCCATCTCCACCCATCAAGCGCCGCATCGAGCCGCTCGTGTGGCTGACGTTCAGCGGGGGTGGCGTCCTGGCCGCGATCTTCCTGCCGATCCTCGCGGTGCTGTTCGGGTTCGCGTTCCCGCTTGGCTGGGTGTCTGCGCCGGACCACGACCACCTGGCCGCCGTCATCGGCCACCCACTGACTCGCCTCGTGCTCTTCGGGATGTTCGTGGCGATGCTGGTGCACAGCGCGCACCGCTTCCGCTACACGCTCTACGACGGCCTCCAGGTCAAGGCGAAACGGACCCTCGCCGTGCTCTGCTACGGCAGCGCGTTCGTCGGCTCGGTGGCCGCAGCCGTCATCCTCATCTCGGCTGGTTGAAAGGCACTGCGCGAGTTACGCAGGCGGCTCCGCCAGGAGGTGCGGTTGCCCTCCGCGCCGGTGGAGGTGGGCGACCACTTCGTAAGCGCGAACGCATCGCCGACCACATGGGGCATCGTCATGACGAAGGTGAGCGAGGCGATCAGAACTCAAGTCGGGCGGCCAGTTCGTCGTCTGCGTGAGCCGAGAGGAGTCGCTGACACTCGACGCACGTCTGGGTCACATACGGCTCCCGCTCAACCCAGGGCCAGAGCATCTCATGGATCTCCGCGACGGTGATCGACGGCCACGCCGAACGCACCAGCCACCGCTGCTCGCGGTCGCTACCGCTCAGCCGTGGGTGGCCGACCACTTCCAGGCGGCCATAGTCATCGAAGTCCGACGTCAGTCGGGCGGCCAGTCCTACGCTCACGCACCGGCCCGTCCCACGACCAGTGCGGCAGGTGCAGCCCGGCCGGCACGTCGTCCGGGTCGTCCGGATAGGCGGCCATGCCGGACGTCGCCCAACGGAAGTAGTCCTTCAGGGTCGAGCGCAGCCGCTCGTCGTCCGGCAGGGCGGCGTCGTCCAGGGCCATCGCGAAACAGACTTGGGCACGTTCGTCCATGTCCTCGTGCTCGCCGTTGCCGGAGTGCATTCGCAGCACGTGGCTGTGGTCGCCCATCGCGCCGGTGTAGTCGGGCGGGCCGCCCAACGCCTCGCCCCAGTACGCCGCCAGCCGCTCGACGTGCTGTGGGTGTCCCGGATGCGAGAACGGGTGATTGAGGACCGGGTCCTCCAGGCAGCGCCGGTGCCAGGCGTGCGCCAGGGCAAGGAAGGCGGGGCGTCCCGCCGGCTGCCTCGAAGACGCTGTTCTCCATGACCCGATCCTCGCGGAGACTGACGCCCATTGCATTACCTCGCGATCCAAGGTACCTTGTGAAGCGTGGTAGTCGCCTCCGATGTACTCAGCCAGCTCCGCCGGGGAGCCCTCGAGTACTGCGTGCTCGGGCTGCTGTCCCGGGACGAGCGCTACGGGTTCGACCTGGTCCGGAGCCTGGGCGCCATGGACGGCATGGTGACCGGCGAAGGGACGCTCTACCCGCTCTTGTCTCGGCTCCAGAAGGACGGTCGGGTGGCCAGCACCTGGCGTGAATCGGACTCAGGTGGACCGCCTCGGAAGTACTACGCGATCACCGCCAAGGGCCGCCGCGCGCTCTACGACTTCACTGAGGAGTGGAGCCGCTTTCGAGACACAGTCGACAAGATCCTCAGTGAGGGAAAACCATGAACACCCTTCGTTTGCACCCGATCGCCGAGGACTATCTCGTCCGTCTGGAATCTGCGGCCACGTGCCTTGCCGAGCCAGGACCGGGAGGAGTTGCTCGCCGAGCTTCGCCACCATCTGGCGATGGGGTTGCCGGCAGACGCGTCCGACGCCGACGTGCTCAACCTGCTTCGCGACCTGGGCACGCCCGAGGAGATCGTGGCGGCTGCCGGTGCGGAGTCCGGGCTGGGCAGCAACCAGCCGCCCACCGTCCCTCCCGATCGAGCTACGTGCCAAGCGTCCCCGCCAGCCCTTGGGGTGCTCTGGAGGTCCTCGCTGTCCTGGGTCTCACCGTCGGGGCGTTCGTCATCCCGATAGCCGGCCCGATCGTCGGAATCTGCCTCGGCATGGGGATCTTCGCGATGGACAACCCGCGAGAAGATCGTCGCAACCGTTCTCACCTTCCTCCCGCTGATCGTTCTCGTCCTGGGAGCGCTCGCCGTTCATGAGCGCCGGCCCCGGCGGACCGGTGGAGGCATGGCTCCGACTACCGGCATCACCTACGGAGGTTTGTCATGATCGGCATGCATCGAGCTCCTGGTCCTCATGATCTCCATGCTGGGCCCGCTGATCGCAGGTGCGTACCTCGCCATCCGCCTGAACCAGCGCCGCTGAGAGCACGGGCCGACAACCCAGTAGCTCCGCCTGAGATTGGTGCTACTCGTCGCCCGTCAGGCTGAAGGCGCGCAGCCGCCTGCCGGTGAGCCAGGTGCCCAGGACGATGACGACCGCGGCGGCGACGACGGCGTACGTCACGCTGAGGTCCTTGGTGCCGCCGACGTCAGCCACCTGCTCGCTGATCGCCCGGGCCCACCGGGTCACGCTCAGCCACCGGACGCCGTCGAGCAGACCACCCAGCAGTCCCTCCCAGATCAGGAGGTACACGAGGCCGAGCACCACGGCGTGGCGGGTCATCACGGACAGCAGCGCGAAGAGCACGCAGTACGCCGTACCCCCCACCAGCGAACCGACGGCGAACCCGACACCGAATTCGGGAGCGTCTGCCTGCAGGACGAGCCCCGCGGCCAGCATGGGCAAAGCGGCGAACACGAGCACGCAGACGGTGGCTACGGCGAGCTTGCTGACCACGATCGTGTGCCTGGAGATCGGCTTGGCCAGTAGGTACGAGATCGACCCGTCGTCGATCTCCGGGGCGAGCAGCCCCGTCGTCGCCAGGAGCGCGATGAGCGGGACGATGACGGCGAGTCCCAGCCCATCGAGGGTGCGCTCGGCAGCGGTCTGATCCTCACCCACGAGCGCCCGCACCAGGACGGCCAGCCCGATCAGCACCAACGGCAGGAGGAACAACAGGATCCCGCGCCGGCGGCCGAACACGCTGCGGACGCCGAGCCGAACTATCGTCCCGGAGATCGGACCGGAGACCGGCCTGAAATCGACCGGGAGATCGGGGCCGTCATGCCGACACCAGATAGGCGAAGACGCTCTCGAGTGACTCGTCGGTCGGCGTGACCTCCAGGAGCCGGACGCCGTGCTCGCGGGCCAGTTGCGGCAGAGCCTCGCTGAACCGGCCGAAGTCGGATGCCTCGAGTTCGATGCCGCCTTCGGACCTCAGTCGGGCTCCGCGCACCGACGGGTGGGCCAGGAGAACCGAGGCGAGCTTCCGGTCGTCGGCGGTGCGGAGCACGAAGCGGTTGGGCCGGTCGGTCATCAACCGTCGGATGGCGCCGAAGTCACCTGACGCTGCGTGCCGGCCGGTGACCACCACCTCGATCTGGCGGGCCACCTGCTCGACCTCCTCGAGGATGTGCGAGCTGAACAGCACCGTGCGGCCATCGGCGCCCATGGTGCGGAGCAGCTCCATCAGATGGATTCGCTGCCGCGGGTCCATCCCGTTGAACGGCTCGTCGAGCAGCAGCACCGACGGGTCGTGCACCAGGGACGAGGCCATCTTGATCCGTTGCCGCATGCCTTTGGAGTACGTCGAGATCGCGCGGTCCTGGGAGTCGGTCATCTCGACCAGCGCGATGGCTCCCTGGGCCGCCGCGCCGGGGTCGGACAGGCCGTGCAGCTCGGCGTTGGCGACGACGAACTGGCGTCCGGTGAGGTACTCGAAGAGCGCCTCCCGCTCGGGAACCAGGCCGATCTTCCGGTAGACCTCCTCGTTGCGCCACACCGGCTCCCCGTCCAGGGTCACCGTTCCCGTCGACGGCGCCAGGAACCCGGACATGAGCGCGATCAGGGTGGACTTGCCGGCGCCGTTGGGCCCGAGCAGACCGGTCACGCCGGGGCCGATCGTCATGGTCACGTCGTTGACCGCGACGACGTTGCGGTACCACCGGGACACGTGGTCGAGCTGGAGGGTGCTCATCCTGAGATCCTCCGGTAGCGGGCGAGCATCGCCCCGACGGCGCCCAGGACCGTCAACACGACGGCGACCAGGTACAACACACCCATGGCGTCGCCGTCGGGCGGGGTCGCGGTGGCGGCGGGAGAGTCGAAGAGGAAGACCTGCACGCCGTCGACCAGCGTGTACGGCGAGAACACCCCGGCGACCTCGCCGACGCTCTCGTGGCCGGTCTCCAGAGCGATCCCCTGGATGGTCGAGACGACGGTGTAGCTGACCAGCAGCACCACGATGACGGCGGTCACGGCAAGCCCGCGGCGGATGGTCAGGGCCGAGACCAGTGCCGCCAGGCACGCCAGGCAGGCAGCCAGCATCATCGCCCCCACGAGGGCGCCCAGGAACAGCCCGGTCTCCCGACCGGCGGGCAGCTCCGCGAGCAACCCACCGACGTACAGCAGCAGGAGCGGTGCGGCGATCAGGATGAAGGTCGCCGCCGTCAGCGAGGCCATCCGCACCAGCACGTAGGTCGCTCGCCGGGTCGGGCGGGCGAGGTACAGCGTGATCGTGCCGAACCGGAGATCGCGGGAGATCAGCGCGGGGGCCTGGGAGGCGACGAACACCGAGATGAGCAGCTGCGTCGTGGTCGGGTAGATGGAGTAGGGGACGAGCTGCTCGTCGAGCCCCAGGACGTCCTTGGCCTGCACCAGGACGCCCACCAGGATCAGCGCGGGCAGCAGCATCACGCTGAGCAGGCCCATCGGCAGGATCTTCGAGCGGCCTGAGCGCCCCAGGCCATAGCAGTTGCGCAGGCCGGTGACGAAGAACGACCAGGCGACGGCTCCATCGCCGAGGCGAGGACCGGCGTACGGCCGGTAGCCGATGTCGTGGATCACCCCGGCGGGTGCGCCCGTGCCCGTGCCTTTCGGTGGTCGAGCTTGTGCGAGACTCAGACGGGCTGGACACTGCCGGCACCGCCTTCCCGGAAGACGTCCTCGATGCGGTGGTGCCGCTCCTGCATCCGGACCAGGCCGAGCCCGAGGTCGACGACCAGGTCGCGGACCACGTCGGGGGTGGTCTCGTCACGGACCTCGACCTCGATCATCTGCCCCGAAGGCCAGGCGCGGAGTCCCGCATCGACCAGCGCCTGGCCGAGCAACTGGGCGGCGTCAGACCTGCCCTGCACCTCGATCAGCAGGTTGCCGGTCGTGTGCATGAAGTCCGTGGTGGCCGAGGAGCGGAGCAGCTTCCCGTTGTCGAGCACCACCACGTGGTCGCTGATCCGTTCCAGCTCGCCGAGCAGATGTGAGGTCACCAGGACCGCGATGCCGAACTCGGTGCCGATCCGGCGTACGAGCGCGAGCATGTCGTCGCGCGAGGACGGGTCGAGGCCGTTCGTCGGCTCGTCCAGCAGCACCAGTCGCGGGTCGTGGACGAGTGCTTGCGCGAGCTTCGCGCGCTGCTTCATGCCCTGGGAATACCCGCCGATCGGGCGGTACCGCTCCTCGGCCAGGCCCACGTGCCGCAGCACGTCGGAGGCGCGCTCGCGGGCGGCCGGGTAGGGCAGTCCGGACATCTGGCCCATGTGGACGACGAGGTCGCTGGCGGACACATCGGCCGGCAGGCAGTCGTGCTCGGGCAGGTACCCCACCAGTGAGCGGATCCGCCCGCCGTCGCTGGCCACGTCGTAGCCGAGGACCTGAGCGGACCCGCTGGTGGCCGGCAGCAGCCCAAGGAGGATCTTGATCAGCGTCGACTTCCCCGCGCCGTTGGCGCCCACCAGCCCGGTGACGCCCTCACCGACGCTGACGTCGAGCTGGTCGAGCGCGGTCACGCGGGAGTACCGCTTCGTCAGCCCAGCGGTTTCGATGACCCCCACGACACCAAAGTAACGGCTGTGGCCGCCGGGGTTGGTGACCAGCGACCACAGCCGACGTGTTGCAGACGCTCAGGAGATGCCTGCGAGCAGGACGCCGCCCACCGAGAGGACCACGTTGAGAAGTGCGATGAACACTCCGACGAGACCCGCGGCACGGGCGGCTCCGCCGAGGGGCTGGCCTCCGCGGGTCAGGCCGGCAAGCCAGGCCGCACCGGCGCCGAGGAGACCGGGCGCGCCGGACCAGAACACGATGACCGTCAGGACGGACAGGGCGCCGAGCACGACGGCACCCACCTTCGCTCGTTCGGGTGTGCGGACCAGCCAAAGGCCGAGCCCGACGACGATGAGGAGTGCTGAGGTGCCCACGATGCCGATCGCTGACTATCGAATCGATGGGACCCTCGCTGCGATGCGGATCCTTGTCGGTGAAGACGATCTCGCCGACGAACACGGCGATGAGCCCAAGCACACAGATCGCGTAGACGGCTCCGACGAGCACGCGCGCAGAGGGCAGCGTGACCGACCTGGGTGCAACGGTTGATGTGGACATGACTGCCTCCAATTGTCTGATGGACCCGGCAGGTGCGGCCCTTGCTCAAACCGTCGCGGACCCGGTGTCCCGGCCGCCAGCACCCGGGTGTCCCGAAGCGTCCCGCTGTTTCCCGAGGGTGTCCCGATGTCGTACGACGGTCTACCCGTCCGGCGTGTCGTGCTCCATGCTTCGAGTGTGGCGCAGACCTGGCCCGACCGTGGCGTCCCGTTGCGGGGCCTCACCGTCGAAGTTCTCATTGCTGCGGCCTGCTTCTCCGTGAGCGCAGGTCTGGTTGGAGTCGCCGCGGCCAACGAAGCCGCCACCAACCACATCCTGGCGCTGCTCGCCGGATGGCCGGTCTTCGGGGTCGCCGGCGGCATCGTCCTCGACCAGCGCCCGCGGTCGAGCACCGGCCGCCTGCTCGTCGTCCTCGCGCTCATGCCGGCACTCGTCCTCGCGTGGGCTGAGGTCCGGTTCGGTGGGCTTCCGACGAAACTGGACATTCCACGCGCCGTCTCCGAACTGGTCGTCCTCCAGGCCGCAGTGGTGGCCGTCACGATGCCGTGGACGTTCCGCCGCCCCTCGAATCTCCCGCTCGCGCGGGTGTGCGTCGCGGTCGCGGCGGCGGGGGCGATCACTGCCGCGCTCGCCGAGGCGGGCGTGTTCGCCGGCAGCATCCGGATCGCGGGCTGGGCGTTGGCCACGGCGGGTTGTGCCGGCGTCTGGTTGGTGGTCGCGCTCGCGGCGCGGACCGATCCTCGTACGGCCAGGCGGCGGCTCGCGTGGGTTCTGGTCATGCTCGCGGCGGACGGTGTGGTGCTCGTCGTGTGCCTGGCTGGTGCTCCCCACCGACCTTGGTTACGCAGTCACCATCTCGGTCTTCGCGCTGACCGCCGTGGCCGTCGTACGACTCCGGCTCAGTGAGGACTTCCGGCCGCTTGCCGAGCATCTCCTCGACCTCCTCCTCGTGCTGGCGGTGGTCGCGGCGGCAGGGCTGACCGCGCTGCTCGCCGGGCTGGGCACCCGCTGGGCCAACGTGGCTTCGGCGAACACGTCCGCGGCGTTCACCGCGCTCGTCACTGCCGCCATGGCTGCGCCAGCCGCCCTCTGGGTACGCCGCGGGCTGCTCGCAAGTCGCTACGGCACCGGCCTGATCTCACCGGACGACGTCGCCCTGATCACCGCCGACCTGCATGCCCGGACCGAGCCGCGCGACCTCCTGGGCAAGGCGGCTCGCATGGTGGCCGCCGCGAGTGGCAGTGCGGAGGCCCTGATCATCCTCGGCGACGAGGCTCCCGCGGTCGCCGGACACTGGACGGTCCATCCGCTCGACGTCGGCAGGTGACCGCGTCGGCTACCTTGCGGTCGAGGCTGGCGACCCGGAGGGGCCGGAGCCACGCCAGGAGAAGGTCGTCGCGCAGTTGTTGCCCACGGTCGCGCTGGTCGCGCGCGCGGTCGGGCTCGCAGTCGAAGCCGAGCATGCACGTCGGGACGTTGCGCGCGAGCGCGACGCAGAGAGAACGCGGGTCCTCGGAGATCTGCATGACGGCCTGGGACCGGTGCTGGCCGGCATGAGTATGCGCGTGCAAGCCGCACTGCGCACGGCCGCCTCCCCGGAATCCGCGACCCTGCTCACCGACCTCGCCGCCGACCTTGCCGCCAGCCGCACCGATCTGCGCCGCATCGTCGCCGGGATCACCCCCTCCATGCTTGACGATGGCGACCTCGAGTCCGCTCTTCGCAGCCTGGTCCAATCCTTCGGGGAGCCGACCGACGGCCCTCGCGTGAGCCTCGAGGTCGCGATCGAGGTCACGATGTCTCCTGCCGTGAAGGTCGCCGTCTATCGCTCCGTCGCCGAAGGCGTGACCAACGCTCTGCGCCATGCATCGGCGTCGTCGATCGGCGTACGCGTGCACCTCGACGCGGGCGTGGTCCGGGTCGACGTCGTGGACGACGGACGCGGCGGACCGGTCGTACCGGGCGTAGGACTCTCCTCCCTGGCGCAGCGCGCCCGCTCCCTCGGCGGCTGCCTCCAGGTCGACGGCGCCCTGCCACACGGGACGCATCTGCATCTGGAGCTGCCCGCGGCCGCGGATGGCCAGGTGCGGCGATGATCGACGTCCTGGTCGTCGACGACCACCCGATCGTGCTGGCTGGGCTGTCCGCGCTGATCGGCTCGGATCCCCAGCTGTCGGTCGTCGGAACGGCTCGCTCAGTCGCCGAGGCCCGTGACCTCGTCGGACAGATCGAGCCGGCCGTGGCGGTTCTCGACCTACAGCTGCCCGACGGTGACGGCATCGCACTTGGGCATGGAGCTCAAGCAGTCGTGGCCGGCGCTGCGCGTGCTGATCCTGACGATGCATGCCGACGAGTCGACCGTGATCCAGAGCCTCGCGAGTGGCCTGGACGGCTACCTGCTCAAGGACGCCGACCCCGAGGACGTCCTGGCGGCGGTCCACTCCGCGGCGGGTGGCTCGATGGTGGTGGGACGCAGCGTCAGCGGCTTCGTGGTCGCAGCCGCCGCATCAGCTCCGCGGACCGACGCCCTGGCCGCGCTCGACGCCCGCGAGCTGGAGATCCTCGAGCTCATGGTCGACGGACTGCCGACCTCGCAGGTGGCCGCGCGCCTCTACCTGGCTCCGAAGACGATCCGCAACCGCATCTCCGACATGCTCGGCAAGCTGGGCGTGGCCACCCGTGAGGACGCCATCGCGCTCGGTCGCGCCGCTGGCCTCGGGGTCGGACGGCTCCGGCCAGGACAGCAGCCTCCGCGGAGGTCGTGACACCGGGACGTTGTCCCGCCGTACGCGGGAACTGTCGGGCCGCCCAGACCCTGTCCGCGGGACGCGTCCAGTGGCCAACGATCGAGTCGTTGACAAGTCCGGCACCAAGCCGACCGGACTACCACTTCCAGGAGATCACCATGAAGCTCGTCCGTATCCTCGCGATCGTCCCGCTCGCCCTCATGTCGCTGATGAACGTCGGCTACCCCTTCGGGACAGACCCGAAGCCTGAGGTCGCTCTCTCCATCGCCGTCCTGGTCCTTGGCCTGGCCGGTTTCGTGGCCGCGTTCGGACTCGCCCGCAACACCGCGTGGGGAGTTCCCGCCGCCCTCGCCGTTGCCGGCGTCAACGTCGCCGGCGCCGTCATCGCGCTCGTTTCGGACACCGAAGGGGCGATCATCGGCCTCGTCGTGAGCTCGGCCGCCCTGGTGCTGGCGTTCATCGCCAGTGCGCGGGGCCGCACCGTGTCGATGGCGTGAGGATCGACTCCCGACACCGAGGAGCCCTAGATCCGTCACAACGGTGCATGAGGGCTGTTTTGACGAGTGAATTGCTGTGAATCGACGGCAAAGTCGTGCACAGGGCGAGTTTGTGCAGTTGGCGGGGCGGGGTGGGCTCGTGGCGTGGTTGCGGTTTCAGACCAACCCCCGTGGTTGCCGTTTCAAGACCAACCCGCTGTGGTTGCGGTCGGCGTACGACCTTGCGGGCCCTGCCCGCGTGCGCCGACGCGCTCGCAAGCCGCCTCCCCCGCTACGCTCCTCCGGGCGATTTGCGAGCGAGTCGGCGATACCCGCCTTTCGGCGGGTTACCTGATCCTGAACGAGCTGCCGTTCACGTCGAAGAAGTAGTTGTGGACCGCCCGGATCTTGATCCAGGCGTGGCCGGACTTGACCCTGGGGAACTTCACGGATGCCCGGCCGTCGTTGGTGGTCTTCCTGACCAGGACCCTCTTCCAGGTCATGCCGTTGTCGGTCGAGAGGACGATCTTGACCTTGCTTGGCGAGCTTCCGGGTGCCGTTGACCTTCCAGGTGATGGTCCTCCTGTCGCCCCGCTTGACCGAGCCGCCATTCTCGAACGAGCGCACGAGGAACGGCCCCGCCGTGTCGTCGATCCGGAGCCTCACGTCGTCGTGGCCGACGCCGCCTCCGCCGGGAACCGAGTCGCGGGCGGTCAGCCGGAAGTGCATCGCGGGGGTCTTCGAGCCCGCGGTGCCGACGTACCCCTTGACCGGGAGGAACTCGGAGTAGCAGTTCACGATGGGGATGGGCACGACGACGTACTCGTCCGGGTCGTTCGGCGGCGCCGCCGGGCACCTGCCGGACTTGGCGTTGGTGTTTCCGGCCAGGATCTGAGCCATGTTGGGGAAGGTCCGCGACGGGCTGGTGCCGGCGATGTTCTCGCCGGGCGCGGGGCTCTGGGAGGCGTCCTCGTCCGAGACGTCAGCGTAGAGGCCGAACACCCGGAACAGCGGCCCGTTCTTCTTCGCGTTGTCGACCAGGGCCGTGCCGTTGTTGCCGCCGATGTCGTTCTGCTCCCACAGGTAGGTGAGCTTGTCGCCGTCGGCGTCGGTCGCGGACCCGCGCAGGGTGAACGGCGTCCGGAGCGGCAACGTGCGGTTGGCGGGCGCCGTGACCACCGGGGCGTGGTTTCCGGTGCGGTGCGAGTCGCCCGCGTTGTCCGGCGGGCCGCCCTTGGCGTTCTCGCCGACGTTCGCGGTGACACCGGCGGACGGCGTGACGATCAGGGCGTGCACGACCGCTGCGGTCGCTGTCCGTGGTGTACGGGTCCGGATCGCCGGCGAACATCACCTGGAAGCCGGTGTCGTCGGGGTTCCCCAGAGGTGCGGGGTAGACCACGGGGTCGGAGTAGATCCCGGCGTACGGGTCGTAGCCCCACTTCCCGACGGTGACGTCCTCTCCGGTGAGCTCCTCGACCGCGTCCTCGATCTTCGCGGCGGTGTACGTCGAGCCCCGCGTCAACGTGACCGGGTCGGCAGTCGATCCCGGGTAGTCGATGGTGACCGAGTCACCGGCGTTGTCGAATCCCGTCAGCGAGACGTCCTGGACCTCGATCGGGTTCAGAGCGCTGCCGGTTGTGTATCTGGTGAACTCGGCGATCGAGCGCTGGGAGAAGTACGGGTCGCTGTGGGGCTGCAGGTTGTCCTGACGGCAGATCCCGGCGTACGCCTGGATCGACGTGCCCGAGCCCGGCTCGACCGACGTGCCTTGGTTCCGGTTGCCGCCCTCGCAGTTCCACTGGTTGCCGTTGAACGTGTGGTTGCCCCCGAACTGGTGGCCGATCTCGTGAGCGACGTAGTCGATCGCGAAGAAGTCGCCGACGGGGGCCGGGATACCGGTGCAGCCCATGGCCTTCTCGACGCTGCCGACGACGCCGAGACCAGCGATGCCACCACCGTTGGTGCCGAGCGCGATGTGGCCGATGTCGTAGTTGGACGCACCGATCAGCTGACCGAGGACGGTCTGGTTGCGCTGCAGAGTGCCGAGGTCGCAGTAGGAGAGCTGGCCCTCGACGTAGTCCGCGGAGTCCGGGTCCAGGGTGTAGCAGGAGTGCGCACCGCACGGACCGTCCGGTCCCGTCGCCTTCTCGATGGTGTCGAAGTTCAGCTTGTCGGTGCCGTTGACCAGGACCATCCTGATCGCCGCGTCGTCGTTGTAGAGCTGGTTGACGCGGTTCATCAGGGTGACCTTCTCGGCCAGGACGTTCGCGGTGCCGAAGTAGTCGGCGTACGTCGGGTCGCTGATCAGCGCGAGCCGGTAGACCCGCTGCGTCACCGTCGTGCTCGACGCCGCCCGCGACGAGGTCCGCTGCCGGTCGACGGCCCGCTTCAGCTGCGGGAGCTCGCGCTCGACCGGGGAGCCGGTGGTCTTCGGCAGACTGCTGCCGAAGTAGACGAGGTGCTCGGTGGTGCCCCGTTTGTTGTACGCCGGGTCGACGTACCACGCACCCTGGCCGTTGGGCCCGCGCACCGAGGCGTGGAAGCCCATCGGTGTGACGTCCAGGGCGATCGTCGTGCCACGGTGGTCGAGCGAGACACCTGACCAGGTCTGGATCTCGGGATGCGCTGCGGCGAGCTTCGCCTGCATGACCTGGGTGCGCTGCACGGCGAAGCGCTCGACGCCGCCGGTCGGCGTGGGCACCTTGAAGGTCCTCGAGCTCGCCGCTCCGACCTTTGGCGCGTTCCTCAACTCGGACCGCACGGCCGCGGTGTCGACCGTGACGGCGGAGTAGTGGCTGGGGTCGACCCGGACCTTGGACCCGGTCGGCTTGAAGTTCGTGAGTTGCCGGAAGGTCGCATCGTTCGGTGCGGCGTCGGCCGACAACCCGACCAGCGAAAGCAAGGCTGCGGCCACCGCCAGCGCGGTGAGCGCTGAGGCGGTCCTGAGCGGACGCTTCATGAAGAGTCTCCCTCGTCGAAGCCGGACCCCCGATGGGTTCGGTCTCCGGCACTCTAACTGGCTAGTCCGCGAATGTGGATGATGCAAACACCACTCACGTGTCCCGATGAGCGGGCGGTAGCGTGAGGCGTGCAAACTGACGAGACCGACGGAGTGTCGGGAACGCCAAGCGCTGGTTCCGGATCAACCTGGAGTTCAACATGACCATCAGGATCGCCTCTGTGACTCTCGACTGCGCCGACGCCCTCACGGTCGGCCGGTTCTGGTCGGCCGCCCTCGGCCGACCGCTCGACCCCGAAGCGTCCAGCGGCTTCGCCGCGATCAGCTTTGCCGGACGCCGGGACAAGGTGGGCTGGGAGCCGGTGGAGGGTGACAACGATTCGACCTGGATCTTCGCCAGGGTGCCCGAGCCGAAGACCGCCAAGAACCGGCTGCACCTCGATCTCGTGGCCCCCGATCCCGAAGCCGAGGTCGACCGTCTCGTCGAGCTGGGCGCCACTCGGGTCGCTGACATGGACGAGTATGGATACACGTGGACGGTCATGGCCGACCCCGAAGGCAACGAGTTCTGCGTAGCAAAGGCCAAGTGAGCCCTGGCTCGAGGGTCAGCCGACCCCGTGCCCGATGACCTCGGGGCTAGCGTCGTTCAGCTCCGCCGATGAGTCATCTCCGCTGCGGGGCTCGCCAGGCCGATCGAAGGCAGCCGAGCTCAAAGAGGTAGAGCAGGACTGGCAGCACGGCAGAGAACGGCCCGGTCAGAAAGACCGGAACCCCGTCGTAGTCGATCTGGCCACCGTTGAGCTCGAGCGGCAGACCCCCGAAGCTGGCGGAGAAGAAGAGGCTGAGGTAACAGACAAGTGGGTACAGCAGGGTGAGGCCGGCGACAACCGCCACTGACCGATGCCAGACCCGCCCTCGTTCACCCGCGACCGCGGCGGCCGTTGCCACCACCACCGCGACCCAGATGAGCACCATCAGGGCCCTTGACTCTTCCATGGAGACGAGGGCCACCAGTTCGGCAAGCGCCAGGACGGCCGCCACCGCATGCAGCCAGGTGAGCCGGCGGACGGCCAGCAGGAGCGCGATCATGCCCGCGACGAGCACCACGCCCTCGAGGACCGGTACGGCGCGCAGGTAGTCGTCGGGCAGGCCGCCGAGCACTCGGGCGTCGAAGTCGAGGAACAGTTCCATAGGGAACGCGCTGCACAGAAGAACCAGCCCGACGCTGGCGGTGACCATCCGCGCCGGCAGCGACAGCGCCTCGTCCTCGCCACGCGGCGCCCCCGGCCCGCACCGCTGGACCGTGAAAACCGCGATGCCCACCAGCACTACGGCCAGCACTGCCGCGCCACCCCACCAGGCTTCGGACGGCCGAACCGCGACGGGCGCCAGCAGAGCCGCACCCAACGCTGCAGTCATCGCGAGAACACCGTGCCGGTAGCATGCGCACCGACGGGGCAACGAGGAGACCGACACCAGCGACGGCCAGGAGCAGCGGCGCCAGCCGCAGGTCGAGCACGTACAGCTCAAGCTCAACGAGCCCGATGCGGCCGTCGCCCCGCCAGGCGCCGCCGCCCGGTCCACCGACTCCTCCAGCAGGGCGACCCACGCCCAAGCCGCGCACCCCCAGAGCACCAACACCAGACCAAGTCCACGGACCGCTCGCACCACCATGCTGACCCCCACCCCTCGAAACCCTGCTCCGAGTGTCCGCGCCAGTCTGGCCGCGGACAATGGCTCAACAGGGTCATGGCTCCCGCCGAATACAGCCATGCCTGGATCTCAAGGGCACCGCCAGCGCATTGGGGTCTTCACTTGTGAACCGGATCAGGACGATGCTTTGGGTGTGACTCGCAATCCCTATTGGCGATGAGGAGCAGGCATGCCAGAACAAGAGCGCCCGAAGGTAGTGCTGCGTGGGCCGGCCGATGGGGACAGCATCATCTTGCCGATGGGTCAGAACCAGGCGCGAATCATGCGCAAAGCATCTCGAACAGAGACTGGCGGTCATTGGTCGATCGGCGAGGCAAGTCAGGACCCTGGCTTCGACAATCCACCGCACACCCACGATGAAGCGGAAGCCTTCTATGTGCTCGAAGGCTCGTACACGTTCTACACCGACTCCGATCCCGCAGAGGGAGTCGAACCTGGCACGTTCGTCTTCATTCCACCGGGCGCCGTCCATGGGTTCCGGACCGGTCCAGAAGGCGGGCGACTTCTCTGCATCTGGCCGTCTACCGTCGAAAACGCGTTCTTCGGTGGATCAGCAGAGAGCGCTGCTGACGAATAGCCTCCGGCCGCCTCGCTGTCGCCGGGTTCGCGGATCCCGCCGGTCAACGATGAAGACGCGGTCTCGTAGATCTAGGTCCATGCGGCGAGGTTGCGGCGTACGCTGTCGCGATGCCCCGCCGTCACTTGGCCGCCGGAGCGTCGATCTCGGGCGTCGCCCTCGTGCTGGCCCTCCTCATGTCGCTCCTCGCCGGCGCACCGGCCCATGCGGTCGGCGGCACTTTGAGCGGAACGCTCACCGGCCACGACGGGGAGCGGTTCGAGTACTTCCAGGTCGACATCTACCAGGCCGACGGACCCGAGACCTGGACACATGCGATTCCCCCTCGCACGATCACCTCGTGGGACACCGGGCTCCCCGTGGGCGACTTCGCGATCACCCTGCCCGCCGGCACGTACCGGGCGTGTTTCAGCCCGCTCACGTTCGAGAACGCCGAAGTGGTCGGGCAAGGCTGCTGGCAGGGAGCCTTCGAGGTGTTCGGCGCGACCGACATCGTCGTCACCGAGGGCGGTACGACGACGATCACCCCCTCGCTTCCCCGGGAGTCGCGCTTGCGCGGCCGGATTCTCGCGCCCGGCGGGGCCGGTGTGTCGGCGTACGTCGCGCCCTACCGCCGGATGCCGAACGGGACCTGGACCTGGCAGGGCGGCGGCACGCAGAGCATGTCCGACGGCACGTTCGTGGCGCCCGACCTCAACCCCGGTGTCTACCGGATCTGCTTGCTCGACGTCCCGCGCGAATTCCTCCCGGAGTGCTGGGACGACGTCGCGACGCTCGGCGAGGCGCACGACCTGACGGTGCCTCCGGGCAGCACAGGCGGACTCACCTTCCGGCTCGCCCGCCGGGCCAACATCGCCGGCACCGTCACCCGACCGCCTGCGTCGACCAACGGCGTCTACGTGACCCCGCACCAGTGGAGCGGCGAGCGCTGGGTTCCCATCAGCGGCGGGGCCGCTGTCGGCACGGACGGCAGCTACCGGATCACCGGCCTCGACGCCGGGACCTACCGAGTGTGCGCCGCCGGGTACGACGTCGTCCGCACCTGCTGGAGGCAGGGTTCCCAGCCGGCCGACGCCACCGACATCGTGCTTGCTCCGGGTCAGTCTCGCGCCGGGGTCAACCTCGCGCCGGGACCGGCCGGCTTCGTCACCGGAACCCTGCCCGACGTGTACGTCGGTGCCCAGGGTTACCCGAGCGTCACCGCCTGGCGCCAGGTCGGCAACACCTGGGAAGCCGAGTCGACGGGCGACGCGTGGCCGACCGGCATCGGCAACGACTGGACCTACGAGATCGGGTCGCTCCCGACCGGGACCTACGTCGTCTGCGCCGAGCACATGGACCCCGAGTTCGTGACAGCCTTCCCCCGCACCTGCCGCGGGGACAGCCCGACGCCCCAGGGCGGCATCCCGTTCGAGGTGGTGGCCGGGGAGACGACGACGGGGATCGACATCGTCACGGGTCGTGCCGGCGAGATCCGGGGCCGGGTGAGCAATGTGACCGAGCCCGTCCGGGTCGACCTCTTCACCGCTGCAGGGCGGCTCGCGGAGAGCCGGACCACGGACGCCAACGGCGCCTACCGCTTCCGCGAGCTGCCGACCGGCACCTTCTACGTCGGCTTCCACCGGGAGCCCGCCTCGTCGTCGCTGGCCGCCGAGTGGTGGCGCAACCGAACCGACGGCCTCGGCATCGCCGGCGCGACTCCGATCACGGTCGACGGCAACATCATCGCGGGCGTCTCCGCCACGCTGGATCCAGGAGGCGTCATCACCGGACGGCTGGTGGACGACACCGGCGCCGCCGTCGACCGCTGCGTCGTCCAGGCACGCGCGGCCGACGGTTCGCTCGCGATCCGCGCGGCAGTCACCGACGGGAGCGGCGAGTTCGCGATCGGCGGCCTGAGCACGGCACGCTACGTCGTCCTGGTCGCCAAACGCTGCAGCGGCGCCCCGACCGCGATGTTTCACGACGCCGACTCGCCGACCCAAACCAGCGCGCGGGTCTGGGAGGCGGACCCGGTCGCTGTCACCCGGGGCCTGACCTCGTCGCTGCCCGCAAGCCTCGTCACCGGCGTACCCGCGATCGCCTCGATCTCCGCGCCGACCATCACCGGCACACCGGCGGTCGGGCGCACCCTCACCGCCCAGCCCGGGACCTGGCTGCCGACCTCCGGCCTCAGCTTCGGCTACCGGTGGTACGCCGGCACCGACCGGATCGTCGGCGCGGACGGCCGTCATCTCCTCCTCACCTCCGACCTCGCCGGCGCTCGGATCCGGGTCGTCGTGACCGCCACCGCACGCGGGTGGGGAAGCGCGGTGGGCAGGTCGGGATGGGTGGGTCCGGTCGCTCCCTGAGCCTGGCGACCGTGGCCGGTATGGATCCCGAACACGTTGAAGCGGAACGATCACGCGGCGTTTCGGTGGTTGTTGGTCATCGCCGACTGATGCCGGGAACCACGGTCTGACGTCACGACGAGATCCCTCTGACGAGGGCGGCGTCGAACAGCGTCCGCGCGACCTGCTCGGCCTTCTCGGTCGCCGCGGCACCCACCGGCTTCGCCTCGTAGCGGTCCTGGTTGCGAGCGCGTCGCAGGCGGTCGAACTCTCGCGCCGCCCTTTCCGCGGGCGGCTTGTCGAAGACGGCACGCAGATAGCGGCCGAGCGCCTCGTGTTGGCCGGGCCCGTTGGTCGTCCGGAAGCCGTACGCCGCCAGCAGCGCCTCGCCCGTGTCGTGACAGGCATCGTAGGCAATGCCGTACCTGACGACGACACTGGTGAGCAGCGGCAATTGGTTCAGGCGCTCCTCGGCCTGGCGCAGGAACGAGGTCGCACGCGCGACGTCTGCGGGCACGGCATCGAGACGTCGCGCCTGGACCAGCACGAGGACCGTCGCCTGCTGGACACGGGTGAGCGGAGTCAGCGCCACGGCAGCTCCCCGATCACGGCGACCGCGGGCCGCTGCGCACGTTGTCCAGGAAGGCGGAGGGCACGGCGAACTCCCCAGGGGTGAGGATCGTCGGGTTCACGGGACGGTGCACCGCGGCCTCGATCCGGGCGCATGCCTCGTAGACCGCGTCCACGTCGGGCTCACCGAGCACCATGACGTCGATGTCGTGCGGTGCCGGACCGGCATCCCCGAGCATCCGCGCGGCGAAGGAGCCGTAGAGGAACGCCGACTCGATCCCGTCGATGCGGGCAAGCTCCTCGGCCAGGATCACCACCGGGCCAGTCGCGACCGTGAGGATCTCGCGCAAGGGTTTGACCAGCGGGCTCTCGTCGTTGGCGCGGATCAGCCTCGTGCGGCCCACCTGTCGCTCGCTCAGGATGCCAGCGTCCACCAGGCGCGCGACCTCGCGGTGCGCGGTCGGGTAGGCCAGGCCGGCCCGTTTCGCCAGATCGTGATGCTCAGTTCCTCGCCGGTGAGCAACAATGTGGAGAGCAGGCGCGCCTGACCGTCCGACCGGAAGATCGGAGCGAGGAGGGGCGCCTCAGTTCTCATATAACTGAGATTATCCTCCATTATATTGACAGTCACGCTCGCGTCTGGCGGAACTGCGCGGCTCGAGTAAGGGGTCAGGCAGTCCTCTGCAGCCGGGCTAGAGCGGGGCCGAGGGGCGCGCCGCCTCCGTGCCCGAGCGGCCATCACCCGCCCTGCGATGGGTGCAGACCGTCGTTTGCTGTCAGCGCCGTGAGGCCCCGATTGTCACGACCCACCAGGCCGCGTAGGGCGGGAGCCAGACGATCCCGTCGGCGCCGGCGGTGACCGGGTGACCACCGATCGCGTCGCAGGGCTCCTCGATGCCGTGGTCGCGGAGCCGTTGTAGGGGGAAGGGGCGCGGTGTGTCGGTCACGTTGTAGAGGCCGAGCATCGGGCCGCTGGCGTGGTTGCGGACCGTGGCCAGCACCCCGTCGTCGGTGTCGGTCAGCACAGTGCTGGGGGCGGATGCGTGCAACTGGGGCAGCCGGGCTCGGACGCGGGCCAGGTGGGCGATCCCGGCGAACACCCGGCCGGGCACGGTGTCTGGGTTGTCCCGCTGTGCGGCCCGCTCCCAGTCGAGCCGCGGGCGGTGCGCCCAGCGGTTGTCGTCCTCGTGTCCGGCCTCGGACCGCCACTGCGGGTCGTTGGGCTGGCCGAGCTCGTCGCCGCTCCAGATGACCGGGATGCCGCCCCAGCCGGCGATAATCGCATGGGCGAGGAAGAGTCGGGCGAGTCCGGCGTCGAGGTCGGCATCCGAGTCCCGGCGAGGGATGCGGCGGTCCCGCTGATGCGCTTGTCACCGGTGGCGGGGTTGTGCTGGAAGACCAGGCCGTCGGCCCAGGAGCCGGGGAAGTCGCCGGCGTACCAGTCGGCAAGAAATCGCCGGTGGTCGTAGCCGTTGAGCCCGACCGCTGCGGCGTCGCCGTCGTCGATCGCCCAACCGATGTCGTCATGGCAGCGCAGATAGGTGATCCAGGTGCCGGTGGTCGGGGCCGGCGGCAGCGCGGCGAGCGCCGTGCGGGCCAGCACGGTGCTCCCGGTGGCGAGCATCGACCAGACCTGGACCATCAGGCTGTTGTGATAGGCCAGATCGCTGACCCGGCCGGCGTACTCGCCGAGACCCAGGTACTGCACGAGATCGCGCGGCCCGACGATCGCTTCTGCCTTGAAGGCGAGCGCGGGCGCTGCCATCCGGGCAACAGCCCGCAGCACCTGGGTGACCGCATGCACCTCCGGCTGGTTCTGGCAGTTGGTGCCCAGCCGTTTCCACACGAAGGCGATCGCGTCCAGACGGATCACCTCGACACCGTGGTTGGCCAAGAACAAGACGATCTCGGCGAACTCCAGCATCACGTCGGGGTTGGCCCAGTTGAGATCCCACTGCCACTGGTTGAACGTGGTCCAAACCCAACCGGCGGCTTCGTCGTCCCAGGTGAAGCTGCCCGGAGCGAAATCCGGGAACACCTCGGGCATGGTCGCCTCGTACGCGTCGGGAAGAGAACGGTCCGGATGGATGTGGAAGTAGTCGCGGTACGCCGACTCCCCCGCCCTGGCCCGTACTGCCCACTCGTGCTCTCGGGCCACGTGGTTGAGAACCAGGTCGACAACCAGGCTGATCCCTCGAGCCCGCAGCCTTCGGGTGAGCTCCTTAAGATCCTCGGTGGTACCGAGATCTGGACGGACCGTGCGGTAGTCGCGGACGGCGTACCCGCCGTCGTCGTCGCCGTCGCGCGGCTGTAGCAGCGGCATCAGGTGCAGGTAGCTGACGCCGAGGTCCTCCAGGTAGCCGACCTTCTCGCCGACACCACGCAGGTCGCCTCCGAACCGTTCGGTGTAGCAGGCGTACCCGAACATTCCCGGCCGCTGCAGCCAGTCCGGGGTCAGCAGCCGCCGCTGGTCCAGAGTGTGCAACTCGGGGTCGCGCTCGGCATAGGCCGAGGCGGCAGCAGCCACCAGTCTGAGCCCGATCTCATGAGGCTGGGCATAGAGCACCGAGAGTCCGGTCACCAGGTCCTCCCACCACGCGTCCAGCCGAAGACCGAACGCCTCCCGCCGCTCGGCGGACAACCCAGCCAGCCGCGACACGACCGTCTCGTGCACTTCGTCGGGGGCGACCATCTGCGCATTCAAGCGCAAACGCAGTCCCGGCGCACACTGCCCAACCAACGCAGGGAAGCGTCCAACCCTTCGTGGGCGCAGCGACTCACTCCGCCTTCACTGTCAAGGCGTCATGCACACCTCGGCTAAGGCGATGGCGTCGGCGACCGCCATGGGCACGACCCTCAAGTGGCTCACCGGACAATCGGCCGATCGCCAGTCACCGCATCAGGCCGCTGGGCACGGCGACGGCAATCGCCCTCGCGAGCACTCCGACGGCCTCGGGGACGTCCGGTGTCGCGATGTTGCCGTAGCCCAGGACCAGTCCGGGCGGACCAGCGTGAGCGACGCGGTAGTCGGCGAGGTCGGTCACGTGCAGGCCGCGCGCCGCCGCGTCGGCGACGACGCGCGGCGGTGTCTGTCCCGTCGGGCAAGCGCAGCACCAGGTGGAGGCCGGCGGCGGTACCGGTGATCCGGGCTGCGGGGATGGCGCCCAGATGCCGGACCAACACGTCTCGACGCTCGCGGTAGCGTGAGCGGCCGGCCCGCAGGTGCCGGTCATAGCCGCCGCTCTCGAGCAGCAGGGCCAGGGCGAGCTGGTCGATGGTGGACGGGACGGACTCGGCCGACATTTCTGTGGACAGTTCCTTCACCCAGGCCGGCGGCACGACCATCCACCCGATCCCGAGGCGGGCGACAGCATCTTGCTGACCGACTTGAGCAGCGCCACCCGGCCAGGCTCCATGCCCTGGAGGCTCGCGACGGGGTCGCGGTCGTAGCGGTACTCGGCGTCGTAGTCGTCCTCGATGACGAGCGCATCCGCGTCACGTGCCCACGCGAGGAGCTCGTTGCGACGTGCCGGCGCGAGCACTGCTCCGGTCGGGAAGTGGTGAGCCGGGGTGACCAGCACCGCGCCGATGCCGGAGTGGAGGCGGAGTGCGTCGACGCGGATGCCGGAGCGGTCGGTCGGGATCGGCACCGCCTGGAGGCCGGTGCTCGTGATCACGTCGCGGAGGCGGGTCCAGCCGGGGTCCTCGCAGGCGACGGCAGTGGCCCCGCGGGACCGCAGCACGGCGCACAGACGGTGCACGGCGCTGGTCACACTGGTGGTCACCAGCACCTGGTGAGGGTCGGCATCGGCGCCCCGGGTGCGCACCACGTAGTCGGCGAGGACGCTGCGCAGCCGGGGATGGCCGGAGGCGGCGAGGTGCCCGAGGTCATGGCGCGGCACGTCCGAGACCGCTGCGCGCAGGGCGTCCGCCCACCGCTTGCGTGGGAAGGCGCCGAGGTCCGGCAGGCCCGGCGCCAGGTCGTAGCGCGGCGTGCGACTGGCACTCAGCGCCCTCTGGTCAGGGCGTGCCGGCGCCTCGCTGGTCCAGGCGACAGTCGTCCCGGACCCCGTGACCGCCTCCAGGTACCCCTCGGCGACAAGTTGGCTGTAGGCCTCGGTGACGGCCCATCGCGAGCATCCCAGCTGAGCGGCCAGCCGACGGCTGGGCGGGAGGGCGTCGCCCCGGCGCAGCCGCCCCGTGCGGACGGCGTGCGCGGAGGGCCTCGCGGATCCGCAGGTGCAGAGGACCGGACCGCCGCTCCAGCCCGATCAGCAGCTCCCACTCCCGGTCTCCGGCCGTCAGAGGCGGCTGCATCGCGATTGGTCTGGATTTTAGCCATCGAATCGGATCGTACAGTACGAGGCCGATAAGCGCATAGCGTGGAACGACCGTGCACGACATGTTCACCACACTCTCCGAGGAGGCGAGATGAACAGCCCACACGAAGCGAACGGCCCGACGTCCGCGATGGCCCTCGGCACGATGTACTTCGGGACACGAACCGACGAGCGCACGGCGTACGCCGTCCTGGACCGGTTCGCCGATCTCGGCGGTCGATGGCTCGACACGTCCGACAACTACAGCTTCTGGACCTCCGACACCGGGTACGGCGGCCAGAGCGAAGCCGTGCTGGGGCGCTGGCTCCGGTCCAACCCAGGCGCCGACATGCTCCTCAGCACGAAGGTCGGCGCCCAGCCGACGCATCCCGGTGGATTCCCCGACCACGTCGAGGGGCTCGCTCGCGAGGCGGTCCGAACGGCCCTTGCGGGCAGCCTCGAGCGGCTGGGACGCGAGCGCGTCGACCTCCTACTGGGGGCACGTGGAGGATCCGCGCGTGGAGGTGGACGAACTGGCGGCGACCTTCGGTGACCTCGTGGCCGAGGACCTCGTCGAGCGCTACGGGTTCTCCAACCACCCCTCCTGGCTCCTCGAGCGCATCCGCGGCGCGGCCGACCGGGTCGGGCACGCCCTCCCCACCGCGTACCAGCAGCGCTTCTCCTACTATCAGCCGCTCCCCGGGGTGCCCGTCGACGGTCAGCCCATCGACCTCGGCATGTTGTCCGAGGACGGCAAGGACTTCCTCCGACGCAACCCCGCGGTCCGCGGCTGGGTCTACACGGCGACGTTGCAGGGCCGTTACGACCGCAGCGACCGACCCCTGTCGCCCGAGTACGTCCACCCCGGGAACGATCGCCGCCGCGAGGCGTTGTGCGCCGTCGCGAGCGCTCGGGGCCTGAGGCCCGGCCAGGTCGTCCTCGCCTGGCTGACTGGAGGAGACCCGCCGCTGACACCCATCGTGGGCGTCAGCACCGTCGACCAGGTTGAGCAGGCCTGGGCCGGTGCGACGACGGTCCTCACCGAGAAGGAGCGAGCCCGGCTCGATCGGGCCGGCTGACTGCAGGCCGCCCCCTTCTCACGCGGGCCCAGGCGAGCGACCGCGCGGACCCCGAGCACGGTGAAACCCACGGGACGACGCGGATCAATCACTCGTCGACACCACGATGACATCTGGTTCGTCAGGACCGGGAGCCTCGAAGCCGGCAACGTAGCGGTCGAACAGATTCGCCTCTACGACGAAGTCGTCCGCGTGCGATCCGAGACGTTCAGCCAGACGACGCCGCAGGATCGGCTCGACAACCTCGAGGTATACGACCTCGACCTTCGCGCCGTGAGCGCCTCCCAAGGCGCGATACTCGTCGCGCTGCGCCCGCGACCAGAACGAGTAGTCGACGACGACGTCCTCTCCGGCATCGAGAGCTTGCGCTAGCGCCACCCGCTGTCGTGCGCGAATAGCGGCAGCCACCTCCGCCGGGATGGCCGCGGCCTCGGTGAACCCCATCTGCCACGCCTCGCCGTCGATGGAGAAGCGGGCCCAGCCGCGCCGATCCAGTTCACGCGCGTAGGTCGACTTGCCCGCACCGGCAAGCCCGCACATGAGCACTAGCCGAGCCAGCTGGCAGCGTAGTGGCCCGCTGGACCGTTCTCGCTCTCAGGTTGAGGCGGGACTAGACATTGAAGCGGAACTCGACCACGTCGCCGTCGGCCATCACGTAGTCCTTGCCCTCCATGCGCACCTTGCCGGCCTCCTTGGCCTTCTGCATGGACCCGAGCTTCATCAGGTCGTCGAACGAGACCACCTCGGCCTTGATGAACCCGCGCTGGAAGTCGGTGTGGATGACGCCGGCGGCCTCGGGAGCGGTCGCGCCCTTCGGGATCGTCCAGGCGCGGGACTCCTTGGGGCCGGCGGTCAGGTACGTCTGGAGGCCGAGGGTGTCGAAGCCGACGCGGGCGAGTACGTCGAGCCCGGGCTCGTCGACGCCCATCTCGTGCAGCATCTCGCGGGCCTCGTCGTCGTCGCCGAGCTCGACGAGCTCGGACTCGAACTTGGCGTCGAGGAAGATCGCCTCGGACGGCGCCACGATCTCGCGCATCCGGTCCTTGAGCTCCTCGTCGCCCAGCTCGTCGGCGTCACAGTTGAAGACGAAGATGAACGGTTTGGCGGTGAGCAGGGACAGCTCGCGGATCAGCGAGCGGTCGATCTTGGTCGCGATGATCGGCGTACCGGACTCCAGGGCAGCGAGGGCCTCCCTGGCCGCGTCGAGGTTGGCGACGAGCGACTTGTTGCCGCGCGCCTCCTTCTCCAGCCGCGGGATCGCCTTCTCGACGGTCTGCAGGTCGGCCAGGATCAGCTCGGTCGAGATCGTGGAGATGTCGCCGGCCGGGTTGACCTCGCCGTCCACGTGGGTGACGTCCTCGTCGCGGAAGACCCGGGTCACCTCGCAGATCGCGGCCGACTCACGGATGTGGGAGAGGAACTTGTTGCCGAGGCCCTCGCCCTCCGACGCGCCGCGCACGATGCCCGCGATGTCGACGAACTCGACTGTCGCCGGCAGGATCCGGGCGCTGTTGAAGACCTCGGCGAGCCGCGGCAGGCGGTCATCGGGTACGCCGACCACCCCGACGTTCGGCTCGATGGTCGCGAACGGGTAGTTCGCCGCGAGCACGTCGTTCTTGGTCAGGGCGTTGAACAGCGTCGACTTGCCTGCGTTGGGGAGTCCGACGATTCCGATGGTGAGTGCCACGGGCCCGGAGTCTACGGGCGCGCCGGGCAGCGCCCGAATCACCGGTTGGCCGCGCGACAGATCGGTGACAGGCGATCGGCGGAATCTGTTCGTTCACCAACGACTCGAGGAGCAACATGCACTACGCACACGACGACAACCTGGCCGTCCACCGGCTGGCCCACGGGCAGGTCGCGCACCTGCGCCCGCTGCGCCGCGGGGAGACCAACCTGGTCCAACAGGTGTTCGACGTGATGTCCGACGACTCGCGGTTCTTCCGCTTCCACGCAGCGACCCCGCGCCTGACTCAGTCGAGGCTGACGTACCTGGCCGAGGTGGAGCACCGATCGCATGTCGCAGTGGTCGCGCTCGTGGACGGGGAGGCTGTCGGCATCGCCCGCTGGCTGCGGCTTCGGCACGACCCGGACACGGCCGAGTTGGCGGCGGCAGTGGGCGATGACTTCCAACGCCAAGGCCTGGGCCGTGCGCTGGCCACGTACGCGGCGGCCAGCGCCGCGGTGGCCGGGATCACCCACTTCCTGTGCTCTGTCCACTCGGCGCACTGGCGCCTGATCACGACGCTGCGGAAACTCGGAGCGCGCCGCCTGGCCGAGGACGCGACGACCTTCGTCCTACCGGTGGCAGCCGTCCTGGAACGTGCAGCCGCGCCCGGCCGAGGTCGTGGTTCCATTTCCACGTGCAGTACGGCGTGCTCGGCCCCTTGCAGGTGTTCCGCAACGGCCGTGACGTGACCCCGCGCGGCCAGCGCACCCGAGATGTCCTGGCCGTCCTGCTCCTGCGCCGCGGCCAGGCGGTCGATCCCCTGGTGCTGTTGGACCTCGTCTGGGGTGACGAAGCCGCGGGCCTCGACGCCGCAGTCGTGCACACAGTGATCGCCAGGCTGCGTCGCACGCTCGGACCGGACGCGATCGAGACTTCGGCAAGTGGGTACCGGCTGGGCGCGGCGTCCGTGGACGAGGAAGCCTATGCCGCCCTCGTCGCTCGGGCCCGCAACGCCGATAGCACAGCGAGCGTGGAGCTGCTCCGTGAGGCGCTCGGGGCGTGGCGGTCCGTCCCGGCGTACGGCGACGTCAGCGACGGCCTTGTCTCGATTGAGCGGGCCCGGTTGCACGAGATGCGGCACATGGCGCGGGAGAGCCTTGCGGACGCCCTGCTCCGCACGGACACCCCTGAGGCAGCGGGCGAAGCGCTTGCCCTTGCCGAGCGCCTCGTCGTCTGAGGAGCCGCTTCGGGAGCGGGCCTACGAGCTGATCATGCTGGCGGCGTACCGATGCGGCCGCCAAGCGGAGGCGTTGGCTGCCCACGAACGGCTCCGACGGGTGCTTCGCGACGAGCTTGGTCTGGTTCCTGGGCCGTCGGCAACGCGCTTGCAGGCACAGATCCTCGCCCACGACCCGGCCCTCGCGCTCGCGCCAGACCGCCAGCAGGCCGTGGAGTCTCCGCTCTCAGCCCCGTCGGCGCCGACGACTCCGCTGGTGGGTCGCGCGGGCGAGCTGGCGGGGGTTCTCGGCGCACTCGACGAGCGTCGACTGGTGACGGTGCACGGACCCGGCGGAGTGGGCAAGAGCCGCCTGCTGGCCGAGGTGTACTGGCGGATGCGGGACGCGAGGCCGGTCGGGTACCTGGATCTGGCAAGCATCGGCGAGGTCGACGCCACCGAGCTCGCCGAAGCGATCGCGCGCGCACTGGGGCTCACTGTCGGCCCCGACGGATCCCGTGGCCTCGCTCTGCACGACCCTCGCCAACCGTGACCTGACGTTGTTCCTGGACGAGGCGGAGTGGGCCGTCGAAGCGGTCGCCAACGTTGTCAGCCGGGTGATTCGGAGCTGCCCAGGAGTCGCCGTCGTGGTCTCGTCTCGGCGGTCGTTGGGGGTGTCGGGTGAGCGGCGATTCGCGCTGCACCCGCTCGCCGTACCCCCGCCTGACGCCGGTGTCGCGGCCACTCAGGGATCACCTGCCGTACTCCTGCTGACCGAACGGCTCGCAGACCACGCGCCTGGGATCGCCCTCGCGGGACGAGGACATCCTCGGCCTGGGGGACTCGCGCGGCGCGTGGACGGCCTTCCCTTGGCGCTGGAACTCGTCGCAGGGTACGGCGGATCCCGGACCGTCGCCGACCTGGTTGGCCTGCTCGACAACCCGCTCGAGCTCAGGACGTCCGAGCCGGATCGTCCGGCGCGGCACCGGTCGCTTCGCGAAACGATTCTCTGGAGCGCGGACCGACTCCCCGACGAGAGCCGGCAGGTCCTGCGGCCACTGGGGGTGTTCGTGGGCGGATTCGAACTCGACGCCGCGCTCGCCGTTGTCGGCCCCGGCCACGGCGATGTCGGAGCGGTGTGTCGAAGCCTCGCGCGGGAGGCCCTGGTCCAGGTTCAGCGACAACTCGACGGCGAGCTGGCCTGGCGGTTGCTGCGGCCGGTTCGGGACCTGGCCCTGGAGGGGCTCGAGGAGACAGGTGAGCTGAGCGCGGCACGGGCCCGACATCGCCACTGGTACGCAGCCCGCTGGCGTGGCGCATTGCGCAGCGACGGCTTGATCAACGACGTCCGCCGCCACTACGACGACTACATGGAAGCGCTGCGCAGTGCCCTGACGGAAAGGGACGCGAGTGCCGTTGCCGACCTCGTCTTGACCCTGGGCCGCCTGTGGCTGTTCACCGACGCGCTGGGCCCCGGCCTCCGATGGTTCGGCCGCGCTCTGGAGACGGACCTGCTCACGGAAGGGGAGCGGGCGCGGATCCTGACGTTCCGGGCCTCACTGAGCCTGCACCACTCACAGCAGAACGCTCGGCTTGATGCAGCCCGCGCAATCCCGATCCTCGACGCTGAGGAGGACTACGCGTGGCTCGCCGGAGCACATCTCATCCAGGCGCTCGACAGCACCGCGAACGGAGACAGGGACGGCGCGCTGAAGCACGCGACGCAGGCAGTCGATGCCGCTCGGAACTCGACCGACGAACGACTGGCGGATGCGCTCGGAGTGCTCGCCATCGTCCAGTCCTCGGCCGGCACGGAGGAGGCCACACTGGAAACCGTGGCAGAGGCGTGGGCATTGGCTCGTGGTTCGGGATCTGTGTCGGCGATGGCGTCGGTGGTCAACAACCTGTGCCACGCCCTGCTGGAGCTGGGCAGGGTCGACACCGCGGTGGGGATGCTCGACAGCGTGCAGGAGGAGCTGGGCGACGCTGCCCCGGCCGATGTTTCTGACCCACACCCTTGGCTGGGTCTCGTTCGCATCGGGCGATCCGCGCCGATGCCTTCGGTCTGTTCGCGGACTCCGTGGCGGCCATGCCGGACGCCCGGGCGGACCGTTGGGCGGCGGAGACGTACGTCGGCGCGGGCTGCGCTCTGGCAGCCCTCGGTGACCAGGCCTCGGCCTCGGTCCTCCTCGCGGGCGCTCGAGAACTGCTCGAGCGAGCCGACTCCGTTCTCCCGGACTGGATCAGCGTCCTCGCAGCAGCGGCTGAGTCCGGGAGCGCCGAGGCGAGCGCCAAGGCCAGTGGCTGAGGCGAGGCTCGTGCCGACAGACGAGTTGGGCGCGCGACTGGCGGGGCTGGTCCTCGAGTCGCGGCCGATCGAGTTAGCGGACGAGGCGGGCGACCGCGCCCTCCGGGCCGCTGGCCCAGCAGGCCCCGCCGGGCGTGCACTGGACGGCGTCGAAGTTCCGGTGGCTGAAGGTCCGCCAGGTCCGGCCGCCGTCCCTCGTCACATCGGTCCCGCTGGGGCCGACCGCGATCGCCATCCTCCGCGCGCCGTACACCCAGTCGACGCCGGAGCGGTAGCCGCCCAGGTCGCCTCCATTCCTCCAGCTGCGGCCACTGTTGCGGGTGAACGCCGACATGTCGACGCCGTTGGTCTGCGCCTCGAAGTCGCCACCGACCGCCAGTCCGCGGTGCGGGTTGCGGAACGAGAGCGAGAACACGCCTCCCGCATCGGAGGCCGGGATCGTGGAAGGCCGGACCGTCCAGGTCCGCCCACGGTCGCAGGTGTGGAAGATACGCGCGGCGCCGCCACCCGACGCCAGCCACGCCTGGCGGGCCCCGGCGGTCACCAGGCAGGTGCCGCTGGCGGCGAATCCGAACTCGCCCGGCTTGGCCGCCGGCATCCCCTTCGAGTTGACGACGTGCCACGACGCGCCGCGGTCGTGGGTGGCGATGATCCGGAACTTCCCGTTGACCGGGTCGCTCATCGCGATCCCGTGCTTGCCTCCTGGCCACATGGCCATGCAGTCGTAGAACGCCTTCGGGGAATGGTTGACGAACGTCAGCTTCCAGGACTTGCCGCCGTTGCGGGTCCGGTAGATCCGGCTCGCCTCGCCCTCGCCGATGGCGAGCACCTGGACGTGCCGGAAGTCGGTGGCCTCGACGTCGCGGAAGAGCAGTCCCTTCGTGTTCGAGGTGGGCTGACGTTCTTCCAGGTGCGGCCGCCGTTGCGGGTCTTCCACACGCCGCCGTCGCTGCCGCCCACCCAGGCGTGCCGGGAGTCGATGGCGTCGAGACCTCGGAACTGCTGGTCCGTACGGACATCGACGCTCTTCCAGTGCAGCCGATGCGGCCGGTCGGGTGGGCCGGCCTGAGCAGCGGGAGGCATGGCGGAACAGATCGTCAGCAGGAGGATCGCGGTGAGGGCTCCTAGAAGGGTGCGCATGGGACCTCACGATTGCCCAGGGATGAGCCGTTGTCCAGAGGCCGATCAGCTCATGGGAGCTCGGTTGACCCGACGTCTGACGGTCCTGGGACCTGGGGTGTGCTGGCGGACCGGGACGCCGCAGACCTCCTGAGCGGCGAACGGGCGGCCGCCGTGACCGCGGTCAGCCACAGGCTCTCCGCGGTGTAGTAGACGGGGTAGATCAGGGAGACGGCGATCAGCCACCCGGGCGCCCCGGGCAGCTCGGCCGTGACCAGGGCGTACGCACCGAGCCACAGGGTCGCCATGGTCATGTTGAGATACCAGAGATGGAGCGTCCGGGACGGATAGACGTACTTCACCGGCACGAAGACAAGCACCGCGAACACCCCGAGGACGACTGCCGTGGTCGTCGTACCGAAGCCCACCACGACGACGTAGAACGCCACGATGTTCCAGTAGCTCGGGAAGCCAAGGAAGAAGTGGTCCTCGGTCTTCGCATCCGAGCGGCAGAACTGGTAGCACGACGCGAGCAGGGGTACGGCGGCACACACTCCCCCCAACCAGCCCGAGGGGAGGTACCCGTTGGCCCAGAGCAGCACCATCGGCGCGAAGGCGTAGGTGATGTAGTCGACGATGTTGTCCAGCAGCTCCCCGTCGAAGCCCGGCATCACGGTCTTCACCTGGAAGTGGCGAGCCAGGAAGCCGTCCGTCCCGTCCACCACCATCGCGGCGAGGAACAGCCAGAGCACGGTCTCGACCCGGCCCTCGTAGGAGTAGTGCACCATCAGCAGCGCCAGCACCGACCCCACCGCGGTGTAGGTGTGGACCAGGGCTGCTGCGGCCTTCGCTCCCGGAGTGCTCATCGTCGTCCTGGTCAGCGCACGCTGGCCAGCGTCATCCCGTCGCTGATCGGCAGGATGTAGCTCTCGACCCGCGGATCGCTCGCGACGAGGTCGTTGAACGCCTGGATGACCGCCGTCGTCGAACCCTCCTCGGCTGGGCGGACGACCTCGCCGGACCACAGGGTGTTGTCGACCAGGAGCAATCCACCGGGGCGCATGAGCGGCAGGACCGCCTCGAAGTAGTGCGGGTAGTTCGGCTTGTCGGCATCGATGAAGACGAGGTCGAACGGGGGGTCCGGGGTCAGCTCCGCCAGCGTGTCGAGCGCCGGAGCGATCCGAAGCTCGATCCGGTCGGTGAGGCCCGCCTCGTCCCACGCCTCGCGGGCGACGCCGGTGTACTCCTCGCTGACGTCGAGGCACAACAGGGACCCGTCCTGTCCGACGCCGCGCGCGATGCAGATCGACGAGTAGCCGGTGAACGTGCCGATCTCCAGCGCCCGCTTGGCGCCCACGGCACGGGTCAGCAGGGTCAGCAGGGCACCCTGGGCGGCCGAGACCTGCATGTTGGCGGCGCCTCCGGTCTCGGCGCGGGTCCGCTCGATCAGCCGCTCGAGCACCTCGTCGGGCTGGGTGGTCCGCTCGGCGACGTACTCAGCCACCTCCGGCTGGAGCCATGGGGGGGTTTCCTTCGAAGTCATGTCCCGCACGCTACTAGGGTTGGGTGGTGCGCATCGCCACCTGGAACGTGAACTCTCTCCGCTCTCGCATCGACCGGGTCGAAGCACTGCTCCAGCGGCACGATCTGGACGTCCTTGCGCTCCAGGAGACGAAGGCCCGCGAGGACCAGTTGCCGCTGATGGGACTGCAGTCGCTGGGGTACGACGTCGCCGCCGCCGGGACCAACCAGTGGAACGGCGTCGCCGTCATCAGCCGGGTGGGGATCGACGACGTGCAGGTCGGCTTCGACGGGATGCCCGGCTGGGGCGACCCGGTCGCCGCCGAGTCCCGTGCGCTGGGCGCGACCTGCGGCGGCGTACGCATCTGGTCGCTCTACGTGCCCAACGGCCGCAAGGTCGACGACCCGCACTACGTCTACAAGCTCGACTGGCTGACCCGGTTGCGCGACGCCGCCACGGACTGGCTGGCTGACGACACCGCGCTGGTCGGCGACTGGAACATCGCCCCTCAGGACGAGGACGTGTTCGACATGGCCGCCTTCGCCAAGGACACCCACGTGACCCCGCCAGAGCGCGAGGCGTTCCGGCGCTTCCTCGATGCCGGGTACGTCGACGTGGTGCGGCCGCACGCGCCGGGCCCGGAGGTCTACACGTACTGGGACTACTACCGGCAGCGGTTCGAGCGCAATCGCGGGATGCGGATCGACTTCGTCCTCGGCTCGCCGTCCTTCGCCGCCCGGGTCACGGGCGCGTTCATCGACCGCGACGAACGGGCCGGAAAGGGCGCCTCGGACCACGCTCCGGTGATCGTCGACCTCAGCTGAGTCCTGCCGGTACTGTCGGCGCCCTGGTTCATGCTCGTGGACATGGAGATCCTCATGCTGCTGATCGGGCTCGCTCTCGGTGCGTTGCTCGGGGTCCTGTGGGCTCGCTCGCGGTCGTCGTACACGGAGTCGGTGGGGCAGGGCATGGTCGACCAGGCGGAGGTGATGCAGGGCCTCGACCGGCTCACCGACCAGATGCGCGAGCTCGACCACCAGCGTGCGACCTGGCAGGGCCAGTTCGGCCAGCAGGTCCAGGACATGCGCGCCACGACCGAGACCTTGCGCCGCGAGACCGCCAGCCTGTCGACCGCGCTCCGCAAGCCGCAGGTCCGCGGCCGATGGGGAGAGCTCCACCTGAGGCGTGCGGTCGAGCTCGCGGGCCTGGTGAACCGCTGCGACTTCGACGAACAGGTCCAGCTGGCCGATGGCTCGCTGCGGCCGGACCTGGTCGTGCGGCTGGCCGGCAACAAGAGCCTGGTCGTGGACTCGAAGGTGCCGCTGGATGCGTTTCTCGACGCGACCGGCACCGACGACGAGGACGTCCGCGACGCCCATCTGGCCCGGCACGCGCGCCAGTTCCGCACGCACATCGAAACGTTGGGCGCGAAGCGCTACTGGCGCGCACTGCCGGAGAGTCCGGAGTTCGTCGTGCTCTTCGTTCCGGGTGAGTCGTTCCTGTGCGCGGCGCTGGAGGCGGACCCGGCGCTGATCGAGTACGCCGCGGAGCGGCGGGTCGTGCTGGCGACCCCGACGACCCTGATCGCGCTGCTCAAGACCGTGGCCCACGGCTGGCAGCACGAGACCCTGGCCGACCGGGCCCGCCAGATCCACGAGCTGGGGCGCGAGCTCCACGAACGCCTGTCCAGGGTCAGCGGCCACGTCGACGCGGTCGGGCGCTCCCTCAACGCCGCAGTCGGCCACTACAACCAGGCTGTCGGCTCGCTCGAGAGCCGGGTGCTGGTGAGCGCCCGGAAGTTCGCCGAGCTCGGGGTCACCGACGACGAGCTTCCGGCTCCCCGTCAGGTCGATGCGGCGGCCCGCTCGAATCGACCCGGCCGTCGACCCTCCGGCCGGACTCGATCCCCTGGCCGACCTCGACAAGCCCCGGGACCTCGATGCGGCGCGCCGTGCGCACAGGGCGTGAGGAATTCTTTACGGTGATCTCGTGAGCCACGCGCGGACCCTCTGGGAGGAGGGCAACGAGCCGGGACGGCAGATGATCGCTCTCGGCCTCGCGGTCGCGCTCACCGTGGTCATCATCGACCTCACCGTGGGCGAACAGCTGAGCCTGTTCTTCGACCTCTGTTTCGTCGTGTTGTGCCTGGGTCTGGCTCTGGCGGTCCGCCCCAGCGACTTCTTCACGGTTGGCGTGCTGCCGCCGCTGCTGATGGTGTCCGTCTTCGTCCTGCTCGGCACCGTCGCCCCGGCGGCCGTCGCGCACGGAGGCGACAACGTGGTCCAGGCCGTCGTGTCCGGCCTGGCGTCCCACGCCGGCGCGCTCGTGGTCGGCTACGGCCTGTGCCTGGGCACCCTGGCCCTGCGTCAGCGGTTCCTCGCGAGGACTGGAGCGCCCGCCGCCTCGACCTCGAACCGGGCGGGGTCTCCGGCGCCGTAGCGCAGGATCTCGGGAGCGCTCTCCGACCAGTCGACGACCGTGGTGGGTTCGGCCGGGGTCTCCCCCGCGTCGACGACGATCTCGACCAGGTGGTCCAGCTCCTCCTTGAGCTCCCAGCCCGACGTCCGCGGCTCGCTCTCGCCGGGCAGGATCAGGGTCGACGTCAGCAGCGGCTCACCCAGGGCCTCGACGATCGAGCGGGCGACCGTGTGGTCCGGGATCCGGACGCCCAGGGTGCGCTTCTTGGCGTGCATCAAGCGCCGCGGCACCTCGCTGGTGGCCGGCAGGATGAACGTGTACGGGCCGGGCGTGACGGACTTGATCGTCCGGAACTTCGCGTTGTCGACGTGGACGAAATGGCCGAGCTGGGAGAAGTCCTTGCACACGAGCGTGAAGTGGTGCCTGTCGTCGAGGTCGCGGATGCGCAGGATCCGGTCGCGCCCGTCGCGGTTGCCGAGCTGGCAGCCAAGGGCGTAGCCGGAGTCGGTCGGGTAGGCGATCAACCCGTCGTCACGCAGGACGTCGACGACCTGGTCGACCAATCGCTGCTGGGGGTTGTCGGGGTGGATGTCGAGATAACGCGCCATCAGCTATGGGCGGCCTTCTGGGCCGTACGCAGGTCACGGCGGAGCTCCGGCGGAAGCGCGAAGATCAGCGACTCCTCGGCCGAGTGCACGGCCTTCGCGTCCGGATAGCCACGTTCGGCCAGGAACGTGAGTACGCCGTCCACCAGGTCCTCCGGCACCGATGCACCCGACGTGACCGAGACCTTCTGGACGCCGTCGAGCCAGGCCTCTTCGATCTCCGAGGCGTCGTCCACGCGGTACGACGACTTCGCGCCGGCCTCGAGCGCCACCTCGACGAGGCGGACCGAGTTCGAGGAGTTGCCCGACCCGACCACGATCACCAGGTCGGCGTCGTGGGCGATCTCCTTGACCGCGAGCTGGCGGTTCTGGGTGGCGTAGCAGATGTCGTCGCTGGGCGGGTCGAGCAGTTGCGGGAAGCGCTCGCGGATCGCGTTGACCGTCGCCATGGTCTCGTCGACCGACAGAGTCGTCTGCGAGAGCCAGGCCACCTTGGCCGGGTCGCGGACCACGATGCCGGCGACGTCCTCAGGGCTCTGGACGAGCTGGATGTGCTCGGGTGCCTCGCCCGCCGTACCCTCGACCTCCTCGTGGCCCTCGTGGCCGATCAGAAGGATGTCGTAGTCGTCGGAAGCGAACCGCTTCGCCTCGTGGTGGACCTTGGTGACGAGCGGGCAGGTGGCGTCGATCGTCTTCAGCTCCCGTTCCGCTGCCTCCCGGTGGACCTCGGGCGAGACGCCGTGCGCGGAGAACACGACGGTCTGGCCCTCCGGGACCTCGTCCAGCTCCTCGACGAAGATCGCGCCCCGGCTCTCGAGGTCGGCCACGACGTGCTTGTTGTGGACGATCTGCTTGCGGACGTAGACGGGGGCGCCGTAGAGGTCGAGCGCCTTCTCCACGGTGATCACCGCGCGGTCCACCCCCGCGCAGTAGCCGCGCGGCGCAGCCAGGAGGACTGCCTTGGCCTCGTCGGGCGACAGGACGGACGGCGTACCGAGCTGCGTGGTCATGCCGACGAGTCTAGGTGGGCAGGGGCAAGACCCATTTCGCGATGATCATGCGCGCGGTTCTGGGCCCGGAACTCCCCGTGAGCCCTTGGCGTCCTATCCGGCATGGAACCGGATCGGGCGCTGTCGCGTGATAGGGGTGTGGAGACGGACGAAGTCGCCGCCCTGTACGCGCGGGCGTGCCCCTCGCTGGTGGGCCTGCTCACGGCAATCGGCGGGAATCGGGCCGACGCCGAGGAGGTCGCCCAGGACGCCTTCGTCCGGTTGCTCGAACACTGGGGCAAGGTCCGCGACTACGCCGATCCCGAGGCGTGGCTGCGCACGGTCGCGGTGCGGGTGCTCGTGTCGCGCCACCGTCGACGCCAGGTGGCAGCCCGCGGGCTGGCCGTGCTCGGCCGACGCGCCGCTACTGCGCAACACGCGGCCGGGCCGGGGCACGACGTGGAACTGGAGGAGGCTCTCGCGGGCCTGCCCGTCGACCGGCGCGCGGTCCTGGTGCTGCACCACCTGTACGACCTCCCGGTCGCCGAGGTCGCCGAACTGCTCCACATCCCCACCGGCACGGTGAAGTCGAGACTGTCTCGCGCTCGCGCGGCCCTCGCTCCGTTGCTGGCCGACGAGAAACGGAGCACCACATGAACGATTTCGGGGATCGCCTGCGCAGGCACGTCCACGACCTGACACCAGAGCAGTCTGCGCCGTTCCGAGAGGTCCTGACGCGACGCGACCAGCGTCGCACGGCGTCGCCGGGCAATCGCTGTTGGCGGTACGGCGATGGTCGTGGTCGCCGCAATCTCGATCGGCGCCCAACTGCTCGGACCGGCCGACCCCACAGACGCCGGCGGCCCCTCCACGAGTAGTCCCGTCTCCACTCGACCGAGACCGGCGGGCGGAACCGACGTACGAGTGGAGCAAACAGCCCTCGCCGTGGTGCTCCGGCTTGCCGGCCGCGACCTCGAGCTGAAGCCGTCGTCCTACTGCTGGAACGGGCCACCCAACCGCAAAGGGATCTCGCCCGGCATCTGCGTCGACGGGTGGCCACAGACCAAGGACCTGGAGAGTGTCGGGAGCCCCGCTTCCGTGGACTTCTGGTTCGGCGTCGAGGGCTGGGGCTTCGAGGCCACGTTCACCGAGCTCGGCGTCGACTGCCCACGGCAGCACACCGCGCAGGCGATACGCACCGGCGACCAGGAGTTCCGGCTTGATCCGGCCGGTGTGCCGGGCGCTACCGCGTCGACTTGTTTGGCCGCGGCCGCCACGGCAGCGTGAGCACCAGCTTCCTGTGGACCACCCCGACCGACGGACCGACGGACCGGCCCACCGCCGACATCGCCCTCATCTCCGGGGACGGCGACGAGCTCTGGGCCTACCAACTCGAGGTCGGCGTCCAGGATCTGGCCTTCCAACCTCGGGAGGCGGACGTCGAGGTCACCGTAACCGCAGCCAATGGGCGCTCGATGATCCTCGAGGCCGAGCTTGACGACGACGGCGAGTGCTACGCCGAGGGCTCACTGTTCTTCGAGGAAAAGCAGGATCCAGCGCAGCAGGCAGCCCAGCTGGGCCCGCCACCGTTCACCTACAACGTGCGGCTCAACCTGGATGGAAAGCACTACCTCGGCACGGCGGTCTGGCCGCGAGACGAGAAGGCGGACGAGGCGCCCAACACGGCGCTGACCTTCGACCCACCGCTCCCAGCCTACACCGCTGAATGATCATCCGCCGGATTCCGGGTGACCCGCATGGGTGGCCCCGCCCCCTTGATTGTCACCACATCAGCGCAGCGGTGCACTCCCGCTCGAATCGGGCGCCCAGTCGCTCCCATCGCTCGACGGCGTCGCCCAGGGCGCTGCGGTCGCCCAATCGGCCGCGCGCGCGGGCCAGACACGCCGCCGCCCAGTCGTTCTCGGCAGCAAGCGGCTCGGCGAGAGCGATCCGCTCGGCGGCATCAGGCAGGTCGGCAACAACGGCCAACTCTGCGCCGGCGGCGCGGGCGTATGCGGCCCACCAGGGCTCGGCAAACGTCACGAAGCTCCGCTCGACCAGGCGCGGGCGTTGCTCCTGTCGTGCTCGACTGCCACCCGCGCGTCAACGAAGGCAGACAGCCGCGAGGGCCGGTGACTGCGTGGCGTCATCGCACCCGGCGACGGCAGCGCCCGTGACCGCAAAGCGGGTACCCGTCGCCGCTGCGCAGGCCGTGGACCATCGCGAGCGTTGCGATGGCCGAGGACATCCACGGCATCGGCGGCGCTCCGTCTCGCTGCCAACCGTCCCAAAGCGCTTCGCCGTGCTCGATGGCCTCGTCGAAGCGACCGGTGAGAGCAAGCACCCGCACCAGACGGGGCGCCCAGATGTAGGGGTGGCTGCCGATCGGGTCGTCGGTGCGAGCACGTCCAGCGATCGCCTCCGCCACCGGCAGGTCGCCGGCGGCGATCGCGGCGGTGGACGCGGCGTGGAAGGCGTCGGTGATCTCGGCGGCGGCGGACGGGTCGTGTCGCGGCAGGTCTGCGGCCAGCCGCAGTCGTTCGCCGCCCAGTCGGTGCGCCTCGCGCAGTCCCCCCGCATGGGCAACGGCACCGGCAAGCGCGTCGAGAGCCC
>CAVRBN010000022.1:0-32289 GCA_963719255.1 uncultured Actinomycetota bacterium
GCCACCTGGGTGCAGAAGAAGTTCGTCGGCGAGAAGAAGGTCCTCGAGGTCCCGATGGTCGGCGAGGCGCCGAGGTCAGTCGCGACTCGTAACACTTTGCTGTCGACTTCGGCGTTCCTCTTGGAGGTAACGGTCCCGTAGGTTACGGTGACGTAAGTAAGGCCTTCCCCCGCAGGAGCTCGAAGATGACAACGACATACGACCTCGAAGACAAGGCCACCCTCGGCGGCGACAAGCAGTCCCGCAAAGAGCAGGTGGCCCTCGCTATCTTCATCCTGGTGCCGTTCCTGGCCGTGGCCGCGGCGATCCCGGTCGCCTGGGGAGGCTGGCTCGGCTGGAGCGACGTGCTGATCACGATCGTCATGTACTGGCTGACCGGGCACGGCGTCACCGTCGGGTTCCACCGGCTGTTCACCCACAAGTCCTTCAAGCCCAACCGTCCGGTGAAGGTCGCGCTCGCGATCGCCGGTTCGATGGCGGTGCAGGGCCCGGTCGTCCGCTGGGTGGCCGACCACCGCAAGCACCACAAGTTCTCCGACCGTGACGGCGACCCGCACTCGCCATGGAAGTACGGCACGAACATCCGCGCGCTCGCCAAGGGCTTCGCGCACGCCCACCTGATGTGGCTCTTCGACGAGGAGCAGACCCCGCAGCGGCAGTACGCGCCGGACCTGATGAAGGACCGCGACCTCGTCTGGATCTCCAAGAACTTCTGGCTGTGGACCTTGATCTCCCTGTCGTTGCCGCTCGGGCTCGGCGCCGCGCTGACGATGTCGTGGCAGGGCGCGCTCACCGGGTTCTTCTGGGGCTCACTCGTGCGGGTCTCGGCGCTGCACCACGTGACCTGGTCGATCAACTCGATCTGCCACACGATCGGCGAGCGGCCGTTCCTGTCCCGCGACAAGTCCGCCAACGTGTGGTGGCTCGCGATCCCGTCGATGGGCGAGTCCTGGCACAACCTGCACCACGCCGACCCGACCTGCGCACGGCACGGCGTCCTCCGCGGGCAGCTCGACACCTCCGCCCGGGTCATCTGGTTCCTCGAGAAGTGCGGCTGGGTGTACGACGTGCGCTGGCCCGTGCGCGAACGGGTCCAGAGCAAGCTGATCGTCAACCAGCCAGCCAAGCAAGTGGCCTGATGGAACGGACCCGGCCCCCGGTCTGGTGCCGGTGACCAAACCCAAAGCTGCTGCCCGAAGCCGGATGACTGCTGCCGAACGGCGCGAGCAGCTGATCGAGATCGGCCGCAGCGTCTTCGCCGAGCGAGGCTTCGACGGCACCGCGATCGAGGAGATCGCCTCGCGGGCCGCGGTGTCCAAGCCGATCGTCTACGAGCACTTCGGCGGCAAGGAGGGCCTGTACGCCGTCGTGGTCGACCGCGAGGTCACCGAGCTGCTGACGAGCATGCGGAGCGCGCTGACCGGCGGTGGCCCGCGCGACCTGCTCGAACAGGCCGCGATCGCGCTGCTCGACTACATCGAGACCTCACCGGACGGTTTCCGGATCCTGGTCCGCGACTCCCCCATCGGCACCGCCGGCACCAGCTTCAAGTCGATCATCGGCGACGTCGCGTCGCGGGTCGAGGGCATCCTGGCCGACGAGTTCAGCGCTCGCGGCCTCGACCCCACAACGGCCCCGATGTACGCCCAGATGCTGGTCGGCATGGTCGGCACCGTCGGCCAGTGGTGGCTGGACACCCGCAAGCCGGCCAAGCGCGTGGTCGCGACACACGTGGTCAACCTCGCCTGGAACGGCCTGTCCGGCCTGGAGCAGAAGCCCCGCCTCAGCCAGTCGTGAGCTCAGGCGAGCAGCTCGACGCGGTTGCCGTGACCGTCGAAGGTGTGGAACCGGACGTAGCCGGGGAACGTGTCGCGCTGGGTCCGGTCGACGTCGTACCCCATCGACTCCAGCAGCGCGCCGGTCGCCTCGAGCTCCGTGACGCTGTCGAGCAGGATGGCGGGATGCGCCTTGCGGGCGGGCACGAACGGCTCCTCGACGCCGACATGGATCTCGGCTCCCGCCCGGTGCCTGAACCAGCAGCCGCCGCGCTTCGCGAGCTCCTCGGGCTTGGCCACCTCGGGCAGGCCGAGGGCCTCGCCGTAGAACCGGCGTACGACGTCCTCGCCGCCACGCGGGCAGGCGACCTGGACGTGGTGCAGCCTCATGCGGCACCCACCTGGGCAACAACGAAGACCCGCCGGAACGGCAGCACGACGCCGTAACCGCGCTCGGGGTAGGCCTGCGCCAGCCGGGCCTTGAACTCGGCCTCGTACGCCTCGCGCAGCCCCACCTGGTCCAAGGCCTCCAGCGTGGGGCGAGCGCCGGTGCCGCTCACCCAGGTGAAGACCGGGTCCGCGCCGGTGAGCACGTGGAGGTAGGTCGTCTCCCACGCGTCGACGGTGCAGCCGATGCGTGGTCAGGGCCTCGAGGTAGGTCGCCGGGTCGTGGCTCGCCGGTGTGGCCAGGTCACGGGTGTGCCGGCGGTACGGCGCCTCGTCGGCCAGCTCCTTGCGGATCGTGTGGCTCGGCTCGTCGAAGTTGCCGGGCACCTGGAAGGCGAACCAGCCACCCGGCTTGACCCGGCCCACCAGCGTCGGAAGCAGCTCGAGGTGGCCGGGGACCCACTGGAGCGTGGCGTTCGAGACGAGTACGTCGACCGCCGAAATGCCGGCCTCGCCGGTCGAGCCCGCCCACTCGCGCAGGTCGGCGACAGCGAAGTCGATGCCGTCGATCGCCTTCGCCTTCGCGATCATCTCGGGGCTGGAGTCGAGCCCACTCACGCGTGGCGTCCGGCCAGCGTTCCTTGAGCAGCCGGGTCAGGTTGCCGGGACCGCAGCCGAGGTCGACGACCGTCGCGGGATCGGTCGCGGCGATCCGCGCGATCAGCTCGACGAACGGCCGGCCGCGCTCGTCGGCATAGGTCAGGTAGCGCTCGGGGTCCCAGGTGTGCACGGCATGCTCCAACTCTCTTGATGTCAAGATACATCCATCCTGACGCGGCATGTATCTCGATGTCAAGATTCTCGATCGGCTAAACTCGCCTGCATGCGAGACGAAGTCGACGACCTGGTCGAGGCCTGGCGACGCGAGCGATCGGATCTCGAACTCGCACCTGTCGAGGTGTTCAGTCGCATCTCGCGACTCTCCCGTCATCTCGATCGGGCCCGCAAGCAGGCCTTCAACGAGCAGCAGATCGAGTCCTGGGAGTTCGACGTCCTGGCCGCGTTGCGTCGCGCCGGGGCGCCGTACGAACTCTCGCCGGGGCGACTGCTCAAGGAGACCCTGGTCACCAGCGGCACCATGACGAACCGCGTGGACCGGCTCGCCGCCCGAAACCTGGTCGAGCGTCTCCCCGACCCGAGCGACCGCACGGGGCGTGCTGGTCCGGCTCACGGCGAGCGGCAAGGCGACCGTGGACGCCGCCTTCGAGTCGTTGGTCGAGCGCGAACGCGACCTCCTGGCCGCGCTGCCTGCCAAGGACCGCAAACAGCTCGCGGGCCTGCTGCGGACCCTGCTCTCCCCCTTCGCCTGATCCGCGTCGCGGGGCAGGATGTCGTCCATGACGATCTCCCTGGAAGAACTGCTGACGCGCGCCGCCAAGGCGGCCGCGGACCATCGGGCGAGCGTGGCCGACCGGCCCGTGGTGTCCGGAGCATCCCTCGAGTCCGTGCGGAGACGCCTTTGCTGGTCCACTGCCGGACGGACCGACTCCTCCCGGGCAGGTGCTCGACGAGCTGCTGGCCGCGGCGTCGGGCGGGGTGACCGGGACCGTCGGCCCGCGCTTCTTCGGGTTCGTGATCGGTGGTTCCCTTCCGGCTGCGACGGCCGCCGACATCGTGACGACGGGCTGGGACCAACCGGCGTTCAACGAGGTGCTGTCGCCGGCCGTCCGGCGCCGCGGAGCGGGCAGCCGGCGGGTGGCTCAAGGAACTGCTCGGGCTGCCGAGTGGTGCCTCCGTCGGTTTCGTGACCGGCGCACAGGCTGCGAACAACGTCGGCCTGGCCGTGGGCCGGCATCGGGTGCTCGAAGAACGCAGGTTGGGACGTCGAGCGCGACGGGCTGATGGGTGCTCCCAAGATCCGGGTCGTCGCCGGCGAGGAACGCCACGCCACGGTCGACCGGGCCCTGCGCCTGCTCGGTCTCGGTACGGCGAGCGTCGTACCCGTTGCCGCCGACCGGAACGGGGCGATCGACACCGACCACCTCCGGGCCGTCCTCGCGGCCGACGCCGGCACCCCGACGATCGTGTGCCTGCAGGCGGGCAACGTGAACACCGGCGCGTCCGACAACTTCGCTCGCGCCATCCCGGCAGCGCACGAGCAGGGCGCCTGGGTGCACGTGGACGGCGCCTTCGGGCTCTGGGCCGCGGCCTGCCCGCGGACGGCTCACCTGGTCGCCGGCGTCGAGGGTGCCGACTCGTGGGGCATCGACGGCCACAAGTGGCTCAACGTCCCGTACGACTGCGGGCTGGCGTTCTGCGCGGACCCGCAAGCCCATGCGACGACGATGTCCTACACCGCCGCCTACCTGACGGGCTCGGGCGGAACCGACTACGTCCTCGGTGACCTCACCCCGGAGTCGTCACGGCGAGCCCGGGGCTTCCCGGTCTGGGCCGCCTTGCGCGAGCTCGGCCGCAGCGGCGTGGCCGACCTGGTGGACCGGTGCTGCGCGCTCGCCGTGCGGATGGCCGACCAGCTTCGGGAAGGCGGGGCCACGATCCACAACGACGTGGTGCTCAACCAGGTGCTCGTGGGCTTCGACGATCTCAACAAGACCGACGCGATCATCGACGCCGTCCAGCGCGAGGGCACCTGCTGGCTCGGCGGCACCACCTGGCAGGGCAAGCGCCTGATCCGGGTATCCGTCTCCAACTGGTCCACCACCGAGGAGGACATCGACCGCTCCGCCGAAGCCATCCTCTCCTCCGCCCGCCGAGTCGGCGCTTAAGTCGTCCCCGCGAGCTGGCAGTTGTGGCCCCGCGAGCCGGCAGTTGTGGCCCCGCGAGCCGGCGCTTCGTGGCCCCGCGAGCCGGCGCTTGTGGCCCCGCGAGCTGGCAGTTGTGGCCCTGCGAGCCGTAGTCGTGGCTGCGGGAGCTGGCTAGTCGAGGATCGCGGCTGCCTCGAGCCATTCGTGCTCAGCGGCGTCCTTCTCCGCGTGGAGTACGTCGAGCTGGGAACTGAGTTCGGCCAGCCTGGCGTAGTCGTGCGCATGCTCGGCGATCTCGGCGTTCAGCGCCGACTCTCGCGCGGCAATCCGTTCGAGCTGCTTGTCGAGACGGGCCATGTTCTTGCGGGCGGCCCGTTCCTCGGCGCTGCCGGCCTTCGGTTTGGCCCGCGCGTTGTCCTCCAGCGCCGACTCGGCAGCAACATCCGGCCCAGTAGGCCACTTGCGCACCGTGAATTTGCGACGACTCGGCGTGAGCTGGGCATGACGACGTTCGAGGTATTCGTCCACACCGCGGGGGAGCATGGAGATCTGGCCGTCGCCGAGCAACGCCCACACCGAGTCGGTCACCCGCTCCAGGAAGTAGCGGTCGTGGGACACGACGACGAGGGTGCCCGGCCAGCCGTCGAGGAAGTCCTCGAGGACGTTGAGGGTCTCGATGTCCAGATCGTTGGTGGGCTCGTCGAGCAGCAGCACGTTGGGTTCGTCGAGCAGCAGCATCAGCAGCTGGAAGCGTCGCCGCTCACCGCCGGACAGGTCACCGATCCGGGCGGTGAGCCGGTCGCCGGTGAAGCCGAACCGTTCGAGCATCGAGGACGCGGTGATCTCGCCGTCGGCGGTCCGGGCGACCCGTCGTACGGACTCGACCATCGGCAGCACCCGGCCCTCGGGGTCCAGGTCGTCGAGCTGCTGGGTGAGGTGCCGGAGCGCGATCGTGCGGCCGTGCTTGACCCGGCCGACGTCGGGCGGCAGCTCACCGGTCAGCAGGGAGAGCACCGACGACTTGCCGGCGCCGTTGACCCCCACGATCCCGACCCGGTCGCCGGGCCCGAGCCGCCAGGTGGCGTGGGACAGCAGCTGGCGGGTGCCGCGGGTGAGGTCGACGTCCTCGACGTCGAGCACGTCCTTGCCGAGCCGCTGGGCCGCGAACCTCTGGAGCTCCATCCGGTCGCGGGGCGGCGGTACGTCGTCGATCAGCTCGTTGGCTGCGTCGATCCGGAACTTCGGCTTGGACGTCCGGGCGGGCGGACCACGGCGCAGCCAGGCCAGCTCCTTGCGGACCAGGTTCTGCCGGCGTACCTCGGAGGAGGCTGCCTGCCGCTGACGTTCCGCCTTGGCGAGCACGAACGCGGCGTAGCCACCCTCGTAGGAGTCCACCACCCCGTCATGGACCTCCCACGTCCACTGGCACACCTCGTCGAGGAACCAGCGGTCGTGGGTGACCACGACCAGCGCGGACGGCCGGGCGGCGACGTGCTGGGCCAGCCAGGCGACCGCTTCGACGTCGAGGTGGTTGGTCGGCTCGTCGAGGATCACCAGGTCGTGGTGGTCGAGCAGCAGCGCGGCCAGCGAGCATCGTCGCCGCTCGCCGCCGGACAGGCCCTCCACGGCCCGGTCGAGGGTGACACCGGCGAGCAGCACCTCCACCACGTCACGGGTGACCGGGTCGGCGGCCCACTCGTGGTCGGACTTCCCGGCGAGCACCGCCTCGCGGACGGTGTGCGTGTCGACCAGCGCGTCGCCCTGGTGGAGGTAGCCGATCTCCAGCCCGCGCGCCTTCGACACCCGTCCGGTGTCCGGCTCCTCGAGACCGCTCATCACCTCGAGCAGGGTGGTCTTGCCGTCGCCGTTGCGACCGACGATCCCGATGCGTTCGCCTGCGGAGATGCCGAGCGAGACGTCGGACAGCAACGGGCGGACGCCGTACGCCTTCGAAACGCGCTCGAGGTTGACCAGGTTCGCCATCAGAGGGTCACCAGGGTCGCGCCGGAGACCGGGGCGGGCGCGGCCAGCGCGACGTCGTGGCCCATCGCCCGCAGGTCGGCGCCCAGGTGCCGGGCGGCGTCGGCGTCGGCGGCCAGGAACACGCAGGTGGGCCCGGAGCCGGAGACGATGCCTCGCAACGCACCAGCGGACTCCCCCGCCGCGATCAGCCGGGACAGGTCGGGGCGAAGGTCCACCGCGGCGGCCTGGAGGTCGTTGTACAGCGCCACCGCGAGTACGGCGGGGTCGCCGGTGGCCAGGGCGGTGAGCACCCCCTCGGCGCCCTTGGGCGCGGGGTCGGCGTCGGGGAAGAGCCGGTCGAAGTGGCGGTAGACGTCCGGCGTGGACAGGCCGTCGCGAGACGGTACGGCGACCCACCACCAGGTCCCGGAGTCCTCCACGGGGTCGACCAGCTCCCCTCGACCGGTCCCGACCGCCGTTCCGCCGATCAGGGCGAACGGCACGTCACTGCCCAGTTCGGCGGCGAGCTCGATCAGGTCGGCGTCGGAGGTCTCCAGCCCCCACAGCCGGTCCAGCGCCACCAACGCGGCCGCCGCGTCGGCCGAGCCGCCGGCCATCCCACCAGCCACCGGGATCGCCTTGTTGATGCCGAGCTCGGCGACCGGGTCGATGCCGTGCCTGGCGGCGAGCGCGCGGGCCGCCCTCTCGACGATGTTGCCGGCGATGGGTACGACGCCCGCGTCGACATGGTCGGCACCGGACACCCGGAGCTTCCAGCGTGGTGAGTGCGACGCGGTGACGTCGTCGTACAGCCCCAGCGCCTGGTACACCGTCACCAGGGGGTGGAAGCCGTCTTCGCGCGGCGCTCCGACGCCGAGGTGCAGGTTGATCTTGGCGGCCGCGCGCACCGAGATCTCAGCTGGTTTCGACAAGCTCAACCGCCGATGCCTTCGGCGATCTTGGCGAACTCCGCGATCCCGATCGCCTCGCCGCGGGCCATCGGGCTGACCCCCGCGTGGGCGAGCGCCGCCTCCGCGGCGTCGGCGGACCCGGCGAGCACCTTCAGCGTGGAGCGCAGCATCTTGCGGCGCTGGGCGAAGGCGGCGTCGATCACCGCGAAGACCTGCTCGCGGGTCGCGGTCGTGTCCGGAGGGTCCCGACGGGTCCACGCGACCAGGCCCGAGTCGACGTTGGGGGCCGGCCAGAAGACGTTGCGGCCCACCACGCCGGCGCGGCGTACGTCGGCGTACCAGGCGGCCTTGACCGACGGGACGCCGTACACCTTGGAGCCCGGGCGGGCGGCGAGTCGGTCGGCGACCTCGGCCTGCACCATCACCAGACCGTGCCCGAGGGTCGGGAGCAGCGCCATCAGGTGCAGGAGGACCGGCACCGAGACGTTGTAGGGAAGGTTGGCCACCAGGGCCGTCGGCTGCGGGTCCGGCAGCTCGCCGATCCGCAGGGCGTCGGCGTGGAGCACCTCGAAGTTGCCGGCCTCGTCAGGCGCGTACGTCGCGATGGTGGCGGGCAGTGCCGAGGCGAGCCGTTCGTCGATCTCGATCGCGACCACCCTTCGGGCGACGCGGAGCAGGGCCAGGGTCAGCGAACCGAGGCCGGGGCCGACCTCGAGCACCACGTCGTCTGGCTGGATCCCCGACTCGCGCACGATCCGGCGCACGGTGTTCGGATCGATCACGAAGTTCTGGCCGCGCCGCTTGGCCGGTCGCAGGTCGAGGGCCGCCGCCAGCGAACGCACTTCCGCCGGCCCGAGCATTCTCGGACCGGCGGAAGTTTCGTGGTCAGCCATGGGGTCAGGCTAGTGCGAGCTACTGCGGCAGCCCCAGGGACTGCGAGCAGTGCGGCCAGGAACCGTAGCCGCCGGTGGCCGCGACGACCTTCTCGGCGATCCGGATCTGCTCTTCGCGGCTGTTGTCGCTCGGGAGGCCGGAGCCGCCGTACGCCTGCCAGGTGCTGAGCGAGAACTGGAGGCCGCCGTAGTAGCCGTTGCCGGTGTTGATGGCCCAGTTGCCGCCGGCCTCGCACTGGGCGAGGGAGTCCCACACGGTGCCGCCGCCGGAGTAGTCGGCCGTGGCCTGTTCCTTGGTGCCGACGGTGACAAGTGCGTCGACCGGCTCCCGGATGACGTCCTGCTTGATGACCTTGGTCAGCGTGAGCTCGCCGTTGCGGTAGACCAGCTTGTAGGTCACGTTGCGCAGCCCGTCGACGCCGGAGCGCTCGACGGTCTCCTCGCCCTCGTACATCGAGGAGTCGGCCGTCTCGATGGTCTCGAAGTCGACGGCCTCGCCCTTGACGGACTTGGTCTTGATCCGGATGTCCGTGACCACGACCTTCTCGCCTTCGGCGATCTCGGTGTCGAGCGCCGGCTTGACCTGGTCGTCCTTGTCGAAGTCGACGTCGAGCTCCTTGAGGACGTCCTCGACGGTCAGGGCCGTCAGGCGCTCCTTCTTGAACTTGCCGTCGCCGACCTTGATCTTGACAGTCTTGGGGGTGACGACCGAGAGCCGGAGGCCGTCGCGGCTGATCTCAGCGCCACGGCTGGTGGAGAGCTCGGCGCCGTTGAAGCTGCGGCCGATCTGGGAGAGCGCACCGTTCACGTCGGTAGCGGTCACCCAGTAGGACTTGGGCTCGCCGTCGACCTCGAGCGTGAGCTCGCGGCCGAAGCGGACCGTGATCCGGTCGCCGTCCTGGACGGGCTCGTCGAGCGAGGGGGCAACCACGTCGTGGTCGCCAACCTCGATGCCCTCGGAGTCGAGGACCTCACCTACGGTGCCGCCGAGTGCGTGGACCTGCTGGGCCTGTCCGTCGAGGGACAGGGTCACGGCCTTGCTCGCCTTCGCGAAGCCGAAGGTGGTACCGGCTACCGCGAGGACGACGACCGTCACCAGGATGATCAGGGCGGCCCGGTTGTTGCCGAGCCGTACGATCTTGCTGCGCACGTTTCTCCAAGGGGTTGTATTCTCCGGGCCACGGGGGGCCGGCGCGCCCGCATCGGTCTGGTGAAGCTCGAGCATCTTTGCTCTGCGGGTCTGTGTGGCGGGCTCATGCCACCGCCACCGTGCGCCAATGGGTTCGAACTCAATCCCGATCCCGGCCAACAATCACAAGACCATAACGATGATTTCCGGGACCGCCAACTCCACACAGCCCCAAAAAGGGCAAACGTGACGAGCGTCTCCCTCCACTTGGCCCTACCAACTACCCCCGAATGCGGCACTTGTGTTGGCGTCGACGGCCTCGCAGAGGGCCGTCAGATCGTCTCCGCGAACCGCCGCCATGGCCCGCATCGTGAGCGGCACCAGGTAGGAGGCGTTGGGGCGGCCGCGGTGCGGCATCGGCGTGAGGTACGGCGCGTCCGTCTCGACGAGGACCCGGTCCTGCGGGGTCGCCTGGAGGGCCTCTCTGAGCGGCTCGGCGTTCTTGAAGGTCACCGTGCCCGCGAAGCTCAGATGGGCGCCGCGGTCGAGGCAGGCACGGGCGAACTCGGCGTCCCCGGAGAAGCAGTGCATCACCCATCGGTCCGGGACGCCCTCTTCGTCGAGGACGGTGAGTACGTCGTCGTGGGCGTCGCGGTCGTGGATGACCAGGGTCTTGTCGAGGCGTTTGGCGAGGTCGATGTGCCGGCGGAAGCTCTCGACCTGGGCCTGCCGCCCGTCCGCGCCAGTCCGGTAGTGGTCGAGGCCGGTCTCGCCGATCGCGCGGACCCGGTCGCTGGACCGGGCCAGCGCCTCGATCTCCCCCATCGCGGCATCGAGGTCGTCCAGCCTCGGCGCCTCGTTGGGGTGCAGCGCCACGCCGGCCACGATCGGCGCGTTGGTCATCGCGGTCTCGACCGCCCACCGCGCCCCGGGCAGGTCACAGCCGATCTGCACGATCCGGGTGACGTTGACGGCCGCAGCCCGCGCGAGGGCGTCCTCGGGAGCCATCCAGTCGCCGTCGGCGATGTCGAGGTGGCAGTGGTTGTCGACGACCGGGTGGGGCAGCGGCTCTGGAGCCTGCGGCCGGCTGCGGTCGCGCTTGCCACCGGTCTTCTCCTCGGTCGGCGCGCGGCTGCGGGTGGGCTCAGGAGTGGACAAGGTTGTAGACCTCCCGTTTTGGTACGCCGGCCTCGCGGGCCGCCTCGACGATGGCGTCCTTGCGGCTCATGCCGCCGGCCTCCTTCGTGGCGACGGCCGCCCGCAGACTGTCCGGGTCCTTCTCGGCCAGCGTCGCAGTGGCCCCCGAGACCACGATGGTCACCTCGCCGCGGACTCCGTCGGCTGACCACGCATGCAGGTCGGCCAGCGGCCCGCGCCGTACCTCTTCGTGGGTCTTGGTCAGCTCACGGCACACCGCCCCGAGGCGGTCGCCACCGAACGCCTCCGCCATCGCGGCCAGGGCGGCCTCCGTCCGGTGGGGCGCCTCGAAGAACACCATCGTCCGCGGCTCGTCGGCCAGGGTCGTGAGCCGCCTCGCCCGCTCGCCGGCTTTGCGCGGCAGGAAGCCCTCGAAGCAGAACCGGTCGACCGGGAGCCCCGACACGGCCAGTGCCGTGAGCACCGCCGACGGCCCCGGCACCGCCGTCACCGTGATGTCGTGGTCGACGGCGGCCGCCACCAGCCGGTAGCCGGGGTCGGAGACAGAGGGCATGCCGGCGTCGGTGACGAGTACGACGCGTTCGCCGGCCAGCAGCGCCTCGAGCAACAGCGGAGTGCGGGCGGCCTCGTTGCCCTCGAAGTAGGACACCACCCGGGCGGTGATCGTCAGCCCGAGGTCGCTGGTCAGGCGCTTGAACCTGCGGGTGTCCTCGGCGGCGATCACGTCGGCCTGCGTGAGCTCGGTCGCGAGCCTCGGTGGCGCGTCGCCGACCTGCCCGATCGGCGTTGCGGCGAGGACGAGGACGCCGGTCATGCAGGCGATCATGTCAGGCGCGGGGCGGGGTTTCGAGACGGGCGCAGAGCGCCCTCCTTCGAGACGGGCCCCGAGGGGCCCTCCTCAGGGCATCGCCTCAACCTCCGGGCCCGTATTGTTCCGGGCGTGGCCGTGATGGAGGGACTCTCGCGCACCGCGGCCGGACGCGCCGTACCCTCCGCCGTCGACCGGGCCCGCAACCGGATGCCCCGCGAGGACCCGTTCATCGGGTGGTCGTCGGCGATCGCGGTCACCTTGCTGGCGTTGTTCCTGAGGCTGTGGAAGCTCGGCGATCCGCACTCGTTCGAGTTCGACGAGACCTACTACGCCAAGGACGGTTGGTCGCTGCTGCAGTTCGGCTACACCCGTGCGTATCTCCCTGACGGCGACAAGGTCAACGAGAAGATTCTCGGCGGCACCACCAGCGGCCTGTGGGAGAGCGACCCGTCGATGACGGTGCACCCCGAGGTGGGCAAGTGGCTGATCGCACTTGGCGAGAAGGCGTTCGGGATGGATCCGTTCGGCTGGCGGGTCTCCGCGGCCGTGATCGGCTCGCTCATGGTCCTGGTGATGTGCCGGCTCGCCCGACGGCTGACCGGCTCGACGATGCTGGGCTGCGTCGCCGGCCTGCTGCTCTGCTTCGACGGCCTGCAGCTGGTGCTGTCCCGGCTCGCCCTGCTGGACATCTTCGAGGCGTTCTTCATCCTCTGCGCAGTGGCCGCCTGCGTGAACGACCGCGACTGGGTCCGGGAGCGGTTCGCCCGGCGCGCGGAGTCGTCCACGTCGTGGGGGCCGGTGTTGTGGTTCCGGCCGTGGCTGATGGTCGCCGGAGTGTGCTTCGGGCTGGCGTGCGGCACCAAGTGGGGTGCGGCGTACGTCCTGGCCGCCTTCGGCGTGGTGGTCTGGCTGTGGGCGGCGGGTGCCCGCCGCTCGTTCGGCGTCACGCTGGTCGCTGCCGAAGTCACTGCTGGTCGATGCACCCCTGGCCTTCGTGCACCTGGTGCTGGTCGCCTTCGTCGTGTACGTCGCCACCTGGACGGGCTGGCTGATGCACGCGCACGAGTTCGAGGAGCATCTCTCGAACACCCAGTACACGCAGTACGACGGCGGCAAGCAGTGGCCGAGCGCCACCGAACCCGACGCGCATGGGTTGGGCGAGGCCTGGCAGTCGTTGCGGTCGCTGGCGCACTACCACCGCGACGTCTACATGTTCCACACCCACTTCCTCAACGACAGCACGCACACCTATGCGTCCAACCCGGGCGGCTGGCTGCTGTTGAACCGGCCCGTCGGTGTCGACGCGCAGCTCGACATCAAGCCCGGGCAGCAGGGTTGCGAAGCGGCCGCGGGCAGCGACTGCCTGCGGCAGGTGCTGCTGATCGGCACTCCGGTGTTGTGGTGGGGCGGCGTGCTTGCCCTGCTCTACGCCGTGGTCGCGTGGGTCGGGCGACGGGACTGGCGGTTCGGGGTCCCGGTGGTGGGACTGCTGTCGGCCTGGCTGCCCTGGTTCCTGTACGACGACCGCCCGATCTTCATCTTCTACGCCATCAACATGCTCCCGTTCACGGTCCTGGCGGTGACGCTGCTGATGGGTCGAATTCTCTCGGCACCGGGTCCCTCGGCTCGTCGTACCGCCGGGACGATCGTCGCCGGGTCGTTCTTCGTCCTGGTCATGCTCAACTTCGCCTGGTTCTGGCCGATCTGGACCGACGGCCTGCTCACGCACTCGGAGTGGCTCAGCCGGATCTGGTTCTCCCGCTGGATCTGAGTCGGTCCTTCAGGCTGCCGAGCGCCGCTGAAAGAGCCGACTGGCCGCACGGTCTCGCGACGCGACGACAAGTGTGGCCATCGATCCGACGATCACGACAGCCCACCAGCCTGCCCGGGCCGGGCCGGCTGGGTCGGTGACGAGGAGGGTGACGTGGAACATCGGTTGGCAGATGAGGACCCCGATGACGCGGAGCCCCAGGGCCGACGCCACGAGGTTCCCAGGCTCGGGCTCGCCACGTCGAGACAAGATCGCAGCCGCCGCGACACCCAGGCAGCTCAGCCCCGACACCTCCCATGACAGGGCGGTGAGCGGCGCTGAGGGTGAGCGCCAGGTCAGCAGGATCATGACCGCACCCCACGAGAGCACCATGAACGGCAAGCCTCGTAGCAGGATCGCGAGACGACGACGTAGCAACGACGTCGGCACGACTGTCGTCACGTCGGTGGCAGAGTCGTCGAGCAGGTACGCCGAGCCCGCTGCCAGGACAAGGACCGCCAGATGCGCGAGAAGAAGCGGGACCTCGTCGCCGCGGAGGGCAAGCGACAGGCCACCGACTATCGCGGGTGCTGCGGCCGCCGTTGCCAGGACCGGCAGCTCCGGTCGCAGCCGCCGAAGGTAACCGGCGTTCGGGGCCGCCCCGGTCATGCCACGGCAACCAGGGCGAATCCGACGGCGAGCGCAACCAGGACTCCCGCCGACGTGAGGAGCCGACGGCGGTCGGCGTCGTGGCGGAGCAGCGCTGCGAGGACGGCGAGGCCACAGAGACACGCGGCGTACCCGCACCACCAGACGGGCGAGACCCCGTCACGCACCCATGAGATCTGGTACTTGCCGTTTTCGAGGTGTTCGTCACTGAAGAGCGCATACGGCGACACGACATACCAGGGTGAGGGCAACGAGGCCAAGATGCTCGCCCCAATCGCAAGCACGGCCATGCCGAGCAGGGCGGATCCGCGGAACGGTGCCCAGCGTGGCCACGGCGACCCCCAACAGCGGTCCACCAAGGCAGGCGAGGACCACGTCGCCGAAAAGGATGGCCCAGATGGTGAGGTCCGGCTCGTAGCCGAACCACGCGACGTGCCCGTCGGGCAGGCTCGGCGGCCAGATTGCGCCGAACAGGACGCTGGACAACACCACGAGGATGCCCAAGGTCATCGGGACCAGGCAGGCAAGACACAGCGCAAGGGTGCGGCGCTGAGCGCTGACGGGCGCAGTGTCGGCGAGGTCCCCGCTTCGGCGAAGGGATGTGGTCAACCGATGCGCCACCACAAAGCCGAAGACGCCGACGAAGAACGCGGGAAGGACGGTCCCCTCCACGCCGACGTCGACCACCTTCTGGTTCGCGACCCCGATAGCCGTGGCGAGAAGCATGACCGCCGCGCTGACGAGGAACAACGGATGGCGTGCGAACCTGAGGGCCTCCGCTTGGGCGAGCGCCATCAACGACTGCCCGGGGGCAACGGCGGAGCCGGGCGTCCTCGGGTTCGTCATCGTGGTCATGACACGACCTCCAGCTCCGTCTCGAGCGCGTGGTCGCCGACGAGGAGGAGATAGGCGTCCTCGAGGCTCGGGTCAGCGAGTTCGACGTCCGGCGGCGGGTCACCGACGTTGCGCCACATACCGCTGCCCGTTCGCCAGGAGTGCTGGGCGGCGGGGTGCCGACTGGCGGCCATCCAGACCCGACCGGCGGCCGAGGCGATCAGCTCCGCGACGGAACCGTCGAAGTGGACCCGGCCGGCGTCCAGCACGATCACCCGCTCGCAGAGGGCGGCAACGTCCTCGGTCTGATGGGTCGACAGGACCAGGGTCGCCCTCTCACCCGCGGTGGACAGGATGTCGCGGAGCCGGGCACGTTGCGCCGGATCGAGGCCGGTCGTCGGTTCGTCCAGGACCAGGAACGCCGGCTGCCCGAGCAGGGCCTGAGCCAGGAGTACGCGGCGGCGCTGCCCTCCGGACAGGGCATGGACCCGCTTGGTGGCGAGGTCACCGAGGTCGACCTGGTCGAGCACGCGCCGTACCTCCTCATGTCGGGGCCCCGCTCTGTCCACTCCTTGAGGATGGCCAGGTAGTCGACGAACCCGAACGTGGTGAACCCGCGCGGGAAGCCGGCCTCCTGGGGCAGGTAGCCGAGGTTGCGGCGGATCGTCGTCCGGCCGGCCGACGTGGTCGGGTCCTGGCCGAGGACCCGGACCTCGCCCTCGTCCGCCGCCAGGGCGGTTGCCAGGATGCGCAGCAACGTCGTCTTGCCGGCGCCGTTCGGACCCAGCAGTCCGGTGATCCCGGGTGCGAGGCTGAGGCCGACGTCGCTGAGCGCCGGCGAGCGCCCATACTTCTTGCCGACTCCGGTAAGGACTACGGAGTTCATCACGGCCTCCTGGGCAGTTCGAGGGACTGGGACTTGGAGAGGATCGCCGCGGCGGACACCGCGACGAGGCACAGACAGGCGAGCTGACCGGCCGGGCCGACGAGGGCGAGCGGGTCGAGGGCCCTGCTCATGGTCATGCTGAGCGTCGCCCAGACCGCTCCGACCGTGGTGGCCGCATACGTCAGCCCGATGGCAGGGGCCAAGGCCAGCGTCACCGCTATTCCGGCGGCGGCAGGACTCAACCAGGCGACCATGAGCCAGGCGGGTCCGGGCAGGGCGAGCCCCACCAGCATCGCGATCGGCGTACAGGTGGCGAGCACGGCCAGGGTCCGCAGCAGCAGGAGCCGACCGGCGGAGTACGGCGTCGTGACCACGAGCTCGTGGGACGGGTCCGCGTCGCCTCCGAAGGCGGCCGCGACACCGGCGACCGGCGCGAGCGGGGCGACCATGAGGAACAGGCTGATCCCGACATCGGCACCGAACATCGACGCGAACCCGGCGAACAGGATCGCGAAGGTGACTCCCGCCAGCCAGCCTCCGCGCATCGACGGGACCGCGGCGAGCAGTCGTCCCGTCTCCGCCGACACCCCGAAACGTTCCAACAGGCGCTCGAGGAACCCGGGACTCGGCGCCTCCACGGTGTCGCGAATGGCAGTCCAGGTCTCCTCGAGCGAGTCGGTGAACGCCAGCTGGTTCAGCTCGCTGCGGCAGGCGTCGCAGCGCATGAGGTGAGACTCGAGGGAAGCGGCGACCACCGGGCCGACGCTCCCGTCGACGAGGGCGCGCAGCGCCTCGGCGTCCGCGTGCCAGTCGGTCCGCTCGTTGGTCATGCCAGCTCCTCACGCATGGTCGCGCGGGCTCGCGCGAGTCGGGTCTTGACGGTTCCCTGCGGGATTCCCAGCAGCCTGCGCCGCCTCACGGGTGGTCAGCCCGTCGAGCACGGTTGCCTGGAGGACGACCCTGAGCTCGGGCGAGATCCGGGCGAGGGCGGTGCCGACGTCCGAGTACTGCACGGCCAGCAACACGTCGTCCTCGGCGGACACGTCGACCACGTCGTGGCTCAGCAGCGCCGGCCCCAGCCGGGCGGCCTGCGCGCTCTTGGTACGGACCCGGCTGATCAGTCGATGGACGGCGATCCCCCACAGCCAGCCGGCGACCTCACCGTCGCCGCGGAACTTGGCAGCGCCGTTCCACGCGGCCACGAACGTGTCCTGCAGTACGTCGGCGACGACCTCCCGGTCCGCACACCGCCGCCCCAGCCGCGCTGACATCCACCCTGCGTGGCGCTCGTAGAGCGACCGCAACGCTGCTTCGTCCCGCTCGACCATCCCCGAGATGAGGTCGGCGTCCGAGCGATCAGGGACGGCCATACAAGTACTGTCGCGCGTCTGATCGTCAACGGTTCATCGCAGAGCGATATTTCTTTGCCTTGGCGGCGTACACCATCGGTTGTCGCGGCCGACGCCGTACGGGGTCGGGGATCTCGGCCAGGGGATTGACGGAAACGCTGCGGCCGCCGGTCCTCTGCCTCATGCTGTCAGAGCAGATCAACCGGGCATTCGGGGCCAACCGCCTGCACTCGGAGAGAGCTCCGGGACCGAGGCTCAAGGAGATGCCATGCGGAGACCACTGGTCGTGCTCGCGGTCGCGATCGCCGCGACGACGGCCCTGGGACCCGCAGCCGCCATCGGCCCAGGGGGCTGGGACCACGTTGGCACCGGCGTACCGACCGCCAACCCGTCGCTCAACGGCAAAGTCTCGGCGCTGAACACCGAGGAATCCGGCGTGCTCTACGTGGGCGGCGGTTTCACCGACGCCGGTGGCCGCGCGAACGCGGACCGGATCGCCGCCTGGAACGGCACAGCATGGAGCGCTCTCGGCGGCGCCGCACTGACGAACGGCGAGGTGAAGGCGATCGCGTACAGCGAAGGCAAGGTCTACGTCGGTGGCACCTTCGTCAACGCTGGTGGCAACGCCAACGCCGACTATCTCGCGGTGTGGGACGGCGTCAGCTGGGCGCCGTTCTGCAACTCGACAACGCCCCCGACGTTCAACTACAACGTCGATGCCCTCCAGATCATCGGCAGCACGCTCTACGTCGGCGGCGAGTTCCAGAACGGGGCGGGCATCCCCACGGCCGACTACCTCCTGGCCTGTGATCTGGACACCGGTGACTCCAGCTCGATGTTCCTCGCCGACGGCGAGTTCAGCGGACCCATCTACGCCCTGACCGCCGACACCCTGGGCACCCTCTACGCCGGCGGGTACTTCAACAACCTGGCGGAGCTCCCGGGCGCCGACAACGTGGCCGCCTACGCGAGCGGGGCTTGGCATGCCATGGGCGGCACCGGCCCGGCAGTCACCGGCATCGTCCGCAGCCTCACCGCCGCCGGCACCAAGGTGTACGTCGGCACCGACGCCGTCAACGTTGCGGGGATCGCCCAAGCAGATCACGTCGCGCGCTGGACCGGCTCCGTCTGGAACGGCTCAGCCTGGAGCGGCTCAGCCTGGAGCGCCTTGGGCGCGAACACCGCTGGTACCAACGGCTGGCTGCCTGCCTCGGCGACCATCTACGCGTTGCGGACCTCCGGGTCGCTCGTCATTGCGGCGGGCACGTTCCTGAATGCGAACGGTGTGGCGGCCGCAGACCACATCGCCTCCTTCGACGGCACCGAGTGGCGACCGATCGGGTCGAACGGCGCAGGAGACGGGCCGTTGCCCGCAGAGATACACGCGCTGGCAAACCTCCGTCAGAAGCTCTACGCCGGGGGCAACTTCACGTCTGCCGGTGGCGACAGCCGAGCTCGGTTCCTGGCCGCCCATGCGCTGCGCCTTCCCGACAACTCGATCAGCCTGGTGTTCTCGGGTCAGTACGTCGGCGACGGTGTCTACAGCGCGACAGGGACGGGCGAGGCCCGCACGGCGTCGATCCTGAAAGGTGGCTTGGGCCACATGTACGTCAAGATCCAGAACGACGGACTTGTGCCAACCTCTTTCACTGTGAAGGCGACTGGCGGCGCGCAAGGGATCCAGGCCTACTACTTCCGGCAGTAGCACGGGCGCCGAGATCACGTCCGCAGTGAAGGCTGGCACGTACGCCACCGGAAACATCGCCCCCAACGAAACGATCGTGCTTGGGCTACGCATCTACGTGAACAACGTAAGCGCGGCTGGTACGACCTTCGTGGTCACGACCAAGTCGGTCGCCGGGACGCAGTCCGACGCCGTGCGGGCGGGCGTCACCACCCACAACTGACTGCTCTTCTGGCAAGCAGCCGAACGCCGCTCCGGTTACCGAACGCCGCTCCGGTCATGGGCGCGCCTTTCCGTCGCCCCGGCAACCAACCGGGGTGACGGAAAGTGGCGCCGGACCGGCGTGGGTCAGACCAGTTCGGGCACCCTGAGGTGGTGGACGGCGAGCTCGCACTCGATGACGTCCACGAACTCGATCCCGGTCCGCTCGGTCATCTTGGCCCGCTGCTCGGTCGCGAACTCGCGGTTGCCCTCGATCGTGGCCATGCTGTCGAAGCTGACCGTGCCGCAGAGCATCCCCATCTCCCGGTTGATGAGCATGCTCGCGCTGCAGAACCCGTGCTGGTCCTCCAGCATCGGCATGACAATGGTCTTGAACGAATCCACTGCGGCGTCCAGCTGACCCGCCCGTGGGCGAGCCCACGTCACGCGAGCACAGGCTTCGGCAGGCGACTCGTGGTCACGGTGGAAGATCGCGATCTCCCACTCCTGTACCTCGAGGCCGTCCCCGCCCAGGGTTTCGAGCAGGCGCTGCCGAATGGGCTGGAGCTGCTCGTTGCTCGCGCGCATGGCAGCTTCGGACTCCCACGAGGTCGTGGCAATGCAGCGGCCGGTCGATCGGTCGACCAGCATGGACAGACCCATGCAGCCGTCGATGTCGGTCACCATCGACATCAGTTCGTTGTTGACCAGCGCGATGCCGTCATCGATGCGGTCTGGCTGGGCCATGATGGTGGTGGAGCGTGCACATGCGTCCACGGCCCACCTCCCTTCAGAAAGAGGCGACGCCCCGGCGGCGTCGCCGGCACCTCTCATCCTCAACCCGGACCCCTCGCCAAGCAATCCCCAAACTGGACAAAATGGCCGGACCGCGACGTCGGGTCCACCGTCCGACGAGCCGGCGTTGTGGCCGTAGGTCGGCTGACCGGCCAGACTGTCTGGATGGACGACTTCCTCGCTCCCGCAGCCGGGGCGCCTGACCGCACCTTGATCCTGTTGCGGCACGCGAAGTCGGACTGGTCGGGAGGCGAGGCCGACCTGCTCCGGCCGTTGGCGAAGCGCGGCCGGCGTCAGGCCCCCGACGCCGGGCGATGGTTGGCCGCAGGTGTCCGCCAGGTTGACCTGGCGGTCGTGTCTCCTGCCGAGCGCGCCCGGAGCACGTGGCAGCTTGCCTCGGCGGAGCTCCCCGCGCCGCCACCAACGCGGTTCGACGACCGCGTGTACGCCGCATCTGACACCGAGCTCCTCGGTCTCGTGCGGGAACTGCCTGACGAGGTCAGCACAGTGGTGCTGGTCGGCCACAACCCCGGCATCGAAGACCTGGTTTCGACGCTGACGGGTCAATGGGTGCCGATGCCGACGTCTGCTCTCGCGGTGATGGCCATGCGTGGCCCATGGTCGACGGCGGGTCACCACTCGGCAGCACTCACTGCATCCGGCCGCCCACCCACAACCGAAACAAGCTCGTGAGGCCGGGCACGTCGACCTCGAAGCGGTCTGTTACGTACGTGGCCGTACTTGTCGGCCTTGTGGGGGCCGGGCTGTGCATCTTCGCGTTCACTCGACCGGCGTCGGCGCCACGGGCACCGAGTGTGGTCGCCCATGGTGGGGAATCCTCTGCAGGCTCATCAGCAACACCCGGCTTCGGCCAACGAGCGAAGGTCGTCCGGAGCGGCTCACGCCGGGGTCGAGGACCGGATCACCGGGCCGGTGCTGCCGGCGGCGCAGCCATTGGACGTATCCATACCGCGACTTGACGTCGCCTCACCGCTGGTGCGACTCGGGAGGGACGACCAGGGAGCGATGGAAGTGCCGCAGGGATCCGGCGACCGCAGGCTGGTACCACCTGGGCCCGGCCCCGGGTGCGCTGGGCCCGGCTGTGATCGCCGGCCACGTCACCTGGAACCAGGTGCCGGCCGTGTTCTTCCGGCTCGCGGAGCTGCGACAGGGCGACGTGGTCAAGGTGACTCGGGCGGACGATCGGGTGGCGGTGTTCGAGGTGACACAGGTGACGACGTACGCCAAGTCTCACTTCCCCACTCGAGCGGTCTTCGGTGGTATCGACCACGCGGGGCTCAGGCTGATCACATGTGGAGGCGAGTTCGACAGGTCCTCGGCCCGGTACAGCGACAACGTCGTCGCCTTCGCCACGCTGGTCTCCACACACCGGACCGGGAATCCGCACGAGCACCGATCAGAACAACAGCAGGGTCAGGACTCTTGACGCCCGGCCTCTGTCCGGGTCCACGATGCGGAGCCGATACTGCCCCTGGCCCAGCTCGACGTACGCCCGGAACTTTCCGGACGGCTGGGTGACCACCGGCAACGGGAACTGTGTCCATCGGTGGCCTTGCCGAAGCTGCACTCGCAGTTCCGTGCCACCGTGCATCCCCTGATAACTGCCCTCGATATGGATCGTCTCGAAGGGTCTTCCGAAGTAGAACGACGAGGTTGTCTGGATCCGGCGGCCACTGGTGCGTGGAGCGGTCGCGTCCGACGGTGCGCTGCTCGCAGTTGTGGCCTGTGGATCTGCGGCGCGGTCAGCCGACGTCGGCTGGTCGTCGTCTCGCAGCAGCAGTGTCGCGGCCAGCGCCAACCCTAAAGCGGCGACTATCGCCGCCACGAGGTGCCACGACTTCATGGCAACCACTCAGCAGGTGGACACATCGAACGAACCCCTTCTCTCCTTACACATTCGCCATCAGCTCTGGGTGGAGCGACCTCGCCTCACCATCCAGAGAGCCACCAGTGACCCAGCGAGCAGCAGAGCCTCCCAACACTGCGACGGGCACATTCACGGAGTCCTGAGTTCCGCCCCCAGTCTCCACGCCACCGTGCGGTGGCATTCCAGCCATCGCCCCCGTGATCACGCCACAGCTGGCTGGGTCCGTGACCTCCTCCGGGATGCCGGTCACGCCGAGGTTCTTGGCGAAGGTGGAAACTCCGGCGCCAGCCATGTCGTAACGGCCGTTGCCGTTGACGTCGATGCCGTGTTGGACGACGTGCGCATCGGACAGATGCTCGACGAGACCGTCCGGCAGCTCGTCCGCGGAGAATGTCCTCTCGTAGTCGAGGTGACCGGACGCGTCTGCGACGGGCATCCGGTCGACCGCCAGCCCACTCTCCGGCGACGTGTCGCCCCGGGTTGTCAGTGCCAGGAAGACGTTCCCGTACTCGCCCGCCGCTTCCTCGTTGGTCAGCAGGCCGTCACCATCTGTGTCGTTCGCCTCCGAGGGACACATGTAGTGCCCTCCGCCCGCCGACCCATGAATATGCTGCGCATGCGGAAGCCCTGGCACGAGCCCGTCGGCATGGATGACGACCCTCAGCCCGCCGCTGTCGGTGGCGGTCAAGGAGGCGGTACCCGTCACTCCGCTGTCGTTCGATTCCTCGAGGTGGGCCGTCACGGTGGTGTCGGCCCCGGCCGGAACACCGCCTGCGAACACGAGGACCGAGACTGCGAAGACGAGGAATACGAACCGAAACCTGACCATCCGATCAAACCCTTCGTCGAACCGCCACCAGTGAGGACTGCCTTGGCTGACAGAAAGGTGGGGCTAGGCAAGCAAGGTACCCTTCTCAGCCAGACTCAGCAGCAGGCTGTTCGAACCAACCACACGCAAACTGGGTCAAAAGGGATCTCAGGCACCGTCTAGCTTCACGAGAGCTCCCGGAGCAGATGGGGAAGTTCGGTGACGGACTCGCACTCGGAGGCTCGGGTCGCATCCGATCGGGCGTGGGCTTTGGGCTGGCTCCGCTCGACGTCCTTGTGCAAGAAGATCGTCTTGCCGCAGATGCGCGCCACCGGACGGTAATGCCCCACGATGGTGCCGCCCACCGAGCGCGGCGGCGGCTGGCGTCGCACCGGACCGTAGACGACGACCCACGTCGGCGCTTCCGGACCACCCAGGAGCTTCTTCAGCTTGGCGTTGCGGGGGTCGAGGATCCGGGCCGGGAGAGCCCACAGGTGCGGGTACGGCGAGGGCAGCCCGGCGGCATAGTTGACATTGGAGTGGCCCCGCAGCGTGACGATCGAGTCGCGGGGGGTCGACACACCGGCAATCGCTTCGCCCACGAGCTCCTCGGCGGTCTGGGGGGGTGACGTCACCAGCACCCCCCATCCGACCACGGCCATCACGACCGCCCCCACACTGAGGACGCGTGCCCACGACCCGCGAGCCACCACGATCCCGGTCAGGGCCGCCACGGGGACCGCGGGCTGGATCAGGTAGTGCAGCCAGTAGTTGGTGCCGGCAGCCACCGAGAACAGGTCATAGGCGAGGACGGCCAACAGGGCGAGGACGTAGGCATCCCGGTTGCGCCGCCGTACGCCCGAGATCGCCACCGACACCGTCAGCAGCAACAGGCCGCTGAGGAGTGCCGCGATCCCCATGTCCTCCATCCCGCTCCAGGAGATCTTGGTCAACTCTCCGGCGTCGAGTCGGAACGCGTACATCGCGTAGTAGACGGACCCGAGCGAGGTCCCGTGGGCCAGAGTCCAGGCGGCGACCACTGCGCCGAACCCGATGATGCCCGCAACGAAGGCACCCGAGTGACGCGCAGCCGTCTGGAAGCTGATGGACCGGAGCAACAGCCCCATCGGCACGAGTGCCGCCATGAACACGAACACGTCCGCCATGTTCTGCTTGGTCAGGATGGCGGCGACTGCCATCGCGCCACCCGCGGCCGAAAGCAGCAGCCCACGACGTCCGTCCGCAGCGATGCCGCTGATCACGCACCCGATCCCCGCCGCCAGGAACGGCGCGGCGACGAGCTCGGCGTCGACCATGAAGGACCAGTGGAACGGGGTGGACAAGAGCGCAGCCCCCGTCACAGCAGCCCACTTGGCCGCGCGAGGACCAGCAACTGAGTTCGCAATCCACGCGACGCAGACGACCGTCACCGCTGCCGCGAGTGCCCCGAGCAGGCGCAGCGCGACGAGACCACCCAACCGCTCAGCGAACCCGAACACCGTGATCAGGACAGGTGGCCGGTCCACCCAGTACGCGTCGTACAGGGAAAGGTCGCCGGGCGAGTCACCCAGGCGCCAACCTCCACCGACCGTCAGGAACCCGGCTTCGTCCGCCCACGCGGGCAGACCGAGCAGCGGAAGACGCGCCAGCACCGTGATCGCAACGGCAACCCGATGACCCACGAACTCCGCGACCGGGTCTCGGGGGCGTCGCTGGTCGCCATGGGCGACACCACTCCCACGCGAGCTCCCCCCTCGCCGCATGTGCCCTGACGGATCTCTGAACGCCGAGTCGGCTCGAACCAGGGCCTGACCTGCGTGCGGATCGAGGCGGGTTAGCCGGGATCCGCGCGCACGCCAATTGTGACTGCTCTTCGAGTGCCGTGGCGTGCGACGCTCCGGGCTATTCGGTGGGACTGCTGCCCGCTTCGATCTGGTGGGCGAGGTACTGCTGGATGCCGACCTGAGCGATCGCTTCGAGCTGGCCCTCGAAGAAGTCCGCGTGCCGCTCTTCGTCGAGGACCATCTCCTCGAACGTCGCCGCCGTGCCGTGGTCTCCGAGCTCGTGGCATTCCTGGGCGCCGGCGTTGAACTGGGCGATGGCGGCCTTCTCGCTCTCAAAGGCGAGCGTCAGCATCTCCTCGGGCGTCTCCCCCACGGCTATCGAGTTGAGCTTCTGGACGTTGGGGTGGCCGTCGTACATCAGGATCCGGTTGATCAGGGCGTCGGCGTCCTTCATCTCGTCGATGGAGAGGTCGTAGAACACCTTCCCGAGCTTGGTGAAACCCCAGTTGTCGAGCATCCGGGCGTGGAGGAAGTAGGTGTTGGTGACGGTGAGCTCGAAGGTGAGTGCCTCGTTCAGAAGATCGATGATCCGGGGGCTAGCTGGCTGCACCTTCCACCTCCACGAAAGCGACCTGGTCGTCTGCCACATGTTGGCACAGCAGTCGCTTGAGCGTGAAGATGCAGGATCCGCAGTTTCGGCCGGCCCCGGTCGCCTGGCACACGTTGGCGACAGTTCGCGCACCCTGGTCGATGGCGCGCGCGACCTGCTGGTCGTTGACGACTACGCAGTGGCAGACGATCACAGGGTCATCGGTCCTTCAGGGATTCGGTGTGCCGGGTCGGTTTTCTCAACCGCGATCAGCGTTGAGGTAAGCCTTACCTAATTCAGTGTCGCACGGTCCGGTTGTTCCCGTCGAGCGTCCACTCCCTCGACGGGCGTCAGGTTCGTCACAGGGGCAGCGCTGGTCGAACTGTTCATCGCCTAGCAAGCCCATGGCTCGATCACGTCACTCGTGGTGACGCAGATTTGCGTACCAGGTGACGACATTGGGGCAGAAATACAACTGTCCGGTCACGGCTCGCTTCCGATGCGGCATTCTGCTGGAGCGGGAGCTATCGGGGACCAAGGCAGTTCAGGAACCAAACGTCGGGGGACGAGCACATGAAGAAGAACAAGAGCCGCATCGCGCGCACTGTCGCCGCCGAGGCTGAGGTGGCGAGCAAAGCCATCCAGATGTTGACTGCCCAGAGGTTGAGCACCCTCGATGGGCTGGCAGTTGCTCGCGTCGGTCACCGGAAGTACCGAGTTCGCGACATCCTGACCTACGAGGTGCTCGCCACCGCTGCGACCGGCGGCGACGCGATTCGCGCCGCCAACGCTCACCGGTTCGCCGCCGCGCAGCTCTAGCAGCTCCGACGTCCGTCCGATCACCACGCGGTGGTCTGTCGGGTTGAGGCGACGAACCGGGTCGGTGAGGTCGTCCGGTTTCACCCTAAAGATGGGTATTTATCCGAATACTCCCGCGCCGCGCGCTGTTGACCGACCCCGCCGAACCTGCGCAGGGTGGAATACCGGTCCTGCGAGGGCGCACCCCAAAGGACCGTTGAGGTCGGCGCTATTTGCAGCTGGGGCCCGATACCCCACCCCAGAGCGTCGACACGCAGGGACCGTCCGGGCGGCTCTCCCCCCGGTTGCCGCGCGGACGGTTCCCCTACGTCGGGCGGCCTATATGACAAGTTGCGGGACTTCGTGATCCCCTACTGGGAATCCGACCGACCTGACCGACGACGCGCCTGCGGAGCTGACCGACGCGTCCAGAAGGTGATCTGACCATGACCTCCCCCCTGACCGGTACCGAACTCACCGGCGCGATGTTCGTCGGCGCCGAGCGAGTCGTCGGCGCCGCCGGCACCTTCCACGGAATCGACCCACGCACGGGCCGGACGCTGGAGCCGGCGTACGGCCTCGGCAACCGCGATGACGTCGCGAGGGCCGCCCGCCTGGCTGACGCGGCATTCGCCACCTACCGCGAGACCGGCCCCAAGGAACGCAGTGCCTTCCTGGAGCAGGTGGCCGACAACATCGACGCGCTGGGTGACGACCTCGTGGAGCGAGTTCAGCTCGAGACCGGGATCGTGGAGCCGAGGGTCCGCGGTGAACTGGCCCGCACGACCAACCAGCTCCGGCTCTTCGCGCAGGTCGTCCGCGACGGCAGCTGGGTCGGCGCCCGACTCGACACCGCCCTGCCAGACCGGACCCCACTCCCCCGCCCGGACATCCGGCAGCGCAAGATCCCGGTCGGGCCGGTGGCCGTGTTCGGGGCGAGCAACTTCCCGCTGGCCTTCTCGGTCGCGGGCGGCGACACCGCCGCGGCGCTCGCTGCGGGTTGCCCAGTGGTTGTCAAGGCGCACAGCGCCCATCCCGGCACCTCCGAACTGGTCGCCGGCGCGATCACGCAGGCGGTCGCTCAGCACGGCCTTCCCGAGGGCGTCTTCTCGATGGTCTTCGGAGCCGACCGCGAGGTTGGCATCACCCTGGTCTCCGATCCGCACATCAAAGCCGTCGGGTTCACCGGCTCCCGCACGGGAGGCGTCGCGCTGATGGCCGCTGCTGCGGCCCGGCCGGTGCCGATCCCTGTGTACGCCGAGATGTCGAGCATCAACCCCGTCTTCCTGATGCCGGGGGCGCTCGCCGCGAACGCGGAGGGTCTCGGCGTGGCGTTCACGGAGTCCCTGTTGACCGGCGTCGGCCAGCTCTGCACCAACCCCGGTCTGGTCTTCGCGGTCGACGGCCCCTGGCTGGACAGGTTCGTGTCCGCTGCCGGTGCGGCCGTGTCCGGCTGCTCGGCCCTGCCGATGCTCAACCCCGGGATCCACGACTCGTACGTCGAGGGCGTCGCCCGCCTCGACGGGCTGGCCGAGGTCTCGCAGGTCGCGTCCGGGCAGGAAGCGGGTGACCTCGCGGCCCCCGGCCGGGCGCACCTGTTCAGCACGACCGGCGAGGCGTTCATGGCCGAGCCCGCCATGCACGAGGAGGTCTTCGGTGCCTCGTCGCTCGTCGTACGCCTCAAGGACGTGTCCGAGTTCGTCGACGTCGCGAAGGCACTCGAGGGGCAGCTGACCGCGACCATCCACGCCGTCGAGGACGACTTCGACGTCGCGGCCCCGCTGGTCCCCGTGCTCGAGGACAAGGCCGGACGGATCATCTTCAACGGCTGGCCGACCGGCGTCGAGGTCGGGCACGCAATGGTGCACGGTGGCCCGTTCCCGGCCACGACAGACGGCCGCAGCACCTCCGTCGGTACCCTCGCGATCGAGCGCTTCCTGCGCCCCGTGGCCTATCAGAACGTGCCGGCAGACCTCCTGCCAGCGGCTGTCGACACCGCCAACTCGCTCGGACTGTGGAGGCAGGTAGACGGGGAGCTCCGCCGCGACTGAGACAAGCCAGCCTCACTGTTCGTGTCTTGAGCGCCGCGGGTTTGCTCCGGTGCATTGCTGGGAACGTGACTGGGTATCGGCGTGACCCGATTGAACAGCGGAGTAAAATCCGAGAACGAGCTATCAGGCCAGTGAGGAACTGGCCGTCCGGGGAGGATCGTGGCTGAAGGTCAGCGCGGAGCGAGGCAAATCGCGGCCGCCGCGGTGGTCCTGTTCCTGGTTGTCGCGGTCTCGGCCACCACCGGCTGGGTAGCGGCCGAGATCAACGACCCCGACGCACCGGCGGCGCCGTCGCCTTCCACGGCCCCGACAACGTCCACGGAGTCGGACGAGCCGAAGGGCTCAGCGCTGAAGTCGGTCACCGCCATCACCGTCATCCGCGAGGCTCTGCACCGACTGGCCCCCGGCAGCGACCTCCGGGCCCGGCTGCCCGCGGGCATCGACGCCGCCGCGGTCCAGGTCACGGTGACCAACGCACGGCGGCCTGGCGCGGTGCGTCTCGACGCCGGGGCCGGACCGGTCGACGCGGTTCGAGTCTCCTCGTCAGGGGCGACCACCTCGAACCTCGTGGTCCTGCCCGTGGCCACCCGCAGCCTGTCGGTCCGGCACGGACCGGGCGGGGGGCTCACGGTCCGAGTGGTCGGCACGTTCGGATCCTCGTCCGAGGAGCAACGGGGCGGACGCTTCGTGTCCCGGTCACCCGTGCGGGTCGCGCACCTCGACACCGCCGAGGACGGCCGCGAGCTGACCATCGGTCCGGAGCAGTACGGCGCCTCGCCCGGCATCCGAGCTGCCCTGGTGCTGGTCACCGCCGAGGTGGGCAGCTTCCCCGGCCCGCCTGCTCGTGGGTCGCGAGCCCAGCGGCATCGCGGAGCGGATGGCGTGGGGTGGAGCCGTCGACGACAACACCCAGCGTCGTGGCCTGGCGCTCGTGCCCGTGAATGCGGCTGGCGAGTTCTCATTGCGTTACGAGCACGGCACCTCGCTCGACGTCGACGTCCTCGGCTGGTTCACCGGACCAGGCGCCCCGCTGCACGACGGTGCGTTGCTGGTGCCCGAGCCGGCCACGACCATCTTCGACGGCCGGATGGGCCGCGGCGGGGCGGACCTCGACGTACCCGAAGACGCCCGCGGTGCGTTACTCAACCTCGCCGCCGAACCGGGTGTCGCCGGGGATCTTGGCCCGACCGACGTCGCCGTGGCGAGTGGTCGCACCCTGGCCGTGGTCGTCGACGCCGACAACGGCACCGTGCGCCTCGATGCTCTCCGCGCCCTGGACACTCGCGTCGACCTGCTCGGCTACTTCGTCGACGACAACTGACCCAGCTCTCCTCAGCGACGGCTGACTGGCAGGTGCTCGTCACAACGGTGCATGGGTGCTGTTGTAGACGAGTGAAATGCTGTGAATCGATGTCGAAGTCGTGCACAGGGCGGGTTTGTGCAGATGTCAGGTGTGGTCTTTGGTGGAGCTGAGGGGACTCGAACCCCTGGCCTTCTCGTTGCGAACGAGACGCGCTACCAACTGCGCCACAGCCCCATCGCGTCGAGCGATGCGAGCCCAAAAGATAGCACTCGCCGGCGAGTCGAACCCAATCGGTTCGGCGCCGTGGGAAGCCGGATCCGATGGAGTTGGTCGGGCTAGGAGCTGACCGCCTGGTCGCCGTTGCCCTGCTTGCGCGCCGTCCGTGCAGCCTTGTCGGCCTTCTCGGCTTCGCGGGCGATGGCAGCGTCGCCTTCGGTGCGCCCCGAGGTCCAGACCCCGTCGTCGTCGAGGGCGATCGTGCGGACGCCGCGCCGCGTCGCTGCCGGCTTGGTGACGTACGTCGGCAGGGTCATCGGCAGCGGGTCCCAGAGTTCCGGGTCTCCGACCGGAACCGCGGGGACGTCGGCCGTCTGGTTGGTGGGGTCGAGCTCGTCGAAGCCCTGCTCGTTCCGTTCGACCTCGACATCGACGCTCGACATCGACGTCGACATCGACATCGACATCAGTCTCGGTCTCGGCCTGGGCGGTCTGCACAGGATCGGCTGCGGGACGTGCGACAGGAAGGGCGCGTTCCTTCTTCACCATCAACCGGCAGGCAACCAGCCAGGCGACAACGAGCCCGGCAGGGACGGCTTCCCACACCCAGCCCGTGACGTGGGAGGCCGCGAGGCCGATGACGGCTGCGTTGACCAGGAGCAGCAGGCCGAGGACCCGGCGCCGGCGCCGGGTGGCCTTGCGATTGGCCGCCGTACGGACGATCGGCGGCACAGCGGCCGGACCACCAGCCGGGTCGGCAGCTGGGTCAGCAGCGCTGGGTCGGCGGAGTGCGCCTTGGTCTCCACGATCGGCGTCGACGCGGCTCGGGACGGGGTCACGACCAGACGACTGTCGCGCTTGTTCATCGGTTCCCGACGGGCCAGCACCCGCATGGTGTGCGAGAACCGGTCAACCGAGCGGCTGCGCACGACCTCGTCGTGGTGCTTGAGCGCCTTCGGAATCAGGTAGGCGGCCCACGCGACGGCGAGAGCGACGAAGATGATTCCAGAGAGGTCCACGCCTCAGAGCGTAGGTTCGCCGTTGCAGTGTGGGGCGGATGTCCCTAGGTGTGTCGCAGAGCAACTCGTGTGACTGGTGTGAAATCAGCGATTCCCCAGCCGAGCGAGCATCCCACCTGGGCACTCCTCGACGGTCACGGCGAAGATCCGGTGGTCGCGCCACTCGCCGTCGATGTGCAGGAATCGGGGCGCGAACCCCACCTCGCGGATCTCCAGCTTCTCCACGACCCGCAGCGAGTTGGTGTTCTCCGGACGGATCGCGATCTCGATCCGATGCAGTCCCGCCGTCGTGAAGCAATGGTCGATGGCCATCGCCACCGAGACCGGAACGATGCCCTCACCTGCGACCGAGCTGTCGATCCAGTAACCCATCGAGGCGAACTGTGCAGAACCGCGCACGATGTTGTTGACGGTCAGCTGCCCCACGAACCGACCACGGAACACGATGGCGAACGGCATCGCCTGCCCGGTCCGGGCCAACCGGCCCAGCTGCCGGGCCATCGAACGGAACGTCTTCGGCCGTTGACGCGAACCCGGCGGCACCGTCGCGTCCCAGGGCTTCAGCCAGTCTGCGTTGCGGGCCCGGACCTCGCGCCACGCGCCGGCATCCTGCACGGACAAGGGCCGCAGCGTGATCTCATCGTGGGTGAGCTGCACCGGCCACCCCCTCAATGGTCACTCCCGGCGACCTGCTCGACGGCATGTACGACGATCGGGCCGAGCACGGCGAGCCCGTCCTTCACGCCACCGCTCGAGCCGGGCAGGTTCACCACGAGGCACGAGCCGACCAGCCCGGCAAGCCCGCGCGACAAGGATGCGGTCGGGATCCCGGCCGCGACGCCGTACGCACGGATCGCCTCGGCTATGCCGGGCACCTCGCGGTCGAGCAACGGGCGGGTGACCTCAGGAGTGAGGTCGGTCGGGGTCAGTCCGGTGCCGCCGGTGGTCAGCACCAGTCGGGCTCCCGCGCCCACGGCGGCCGAGATGGCCTGCGCGACCGGAGATCCGTCGCGCACCACCACGGGTTCGGAGACCGAGAATCCCCAGTCCTGCAAGGCGGAAACGATCAGCGGGCCGGTCGTGTCGTCGTACACGCCGGCGGCGGCGCGGTTGGACGCGACGACGACGGCGGCCTTCACTGTGACCTCACCGGGCTCTCACCGCGTTCTCACCGGGACCAGTCCCCCGACTTCCCGCCCGTCTTGGACGCGACCCGGATGTCGGTGATCACGGCGGCCTTGTCGACGGCCTTGACCATGTCGACGACAGTGAGCGCGGCCACCGACACTGCGGTCAGGGCTTCCATCTCGACGCCGGTCCGGTCGGTGGTGCGGACCGTCGCGGTGATGTCGACCGACTCGTCGGAGACCGTCAGGTCGACCGTCACGCTTGAGAGGGCCAGCGGGTGACACAGTGGAATGAGGGCCGGGGTCTGCTTCGCGCCCATGATCCCGGCGATCCGGGCCACGGCAAGCGCGTCGCCCTTGGGTACGCCAGCACCGCGCAGCAACGCGATCACGTCCGCGGAGACCAGCACCCGGCCGGTGGCCACGGCCGTCCGTGCGGTCGGGTCCTTTTCTGTCACGTCGACCATCCGGGCCGCACCCGCCTCGTCGAGGTGCGTGAAGCCCGTCATCAGAACTCCTCGTCCAGCCGGAGCATCTGCACCTGCTCACCTGCCGCAATGGCGGTGACGTCCTCGGGCACCACGACCAGGGCGTTCGCCTGCGCGAGGTCGCCAATCAGATGTGACCCGTGCCCACCGACCGGGGTGACCGCCGCCACCGCGCGGCCCGCGCTCACGTCGTACGACGCCCGCAGGAACTGTCGCCGCCCAGGAGGCGAGGTGATCCCGTGGGTCAGCAGCCCTCGGG
>CAVRBN010000023.1:0-39809 GCA_963719255.1 uncultured Actinomycetota bacterium
GGTAGGTCAACGGCCGCGACGGTCACGGAGGCTCTGACGGACCTCATCCCAGGACCTGCCATCCAGCGGATTCGCCTTGGCCTCCGTGACGCGCTCCTCGATCAGCGCGGCCGCCGCCGATGACACAGGTCGGTTCGAGTGGTCGATGCTGTCCCACACCGCGCCGATGAGCTCGAGACGCTCATCGACAGACAGGCTGGTCGCCTGCTCGACCAACACGGGATCAACCATGACCTCAGGATAACCCGCGACTCCGACCCACTCCCCCATGTCAGGCCGGTTCCAGCTCCCTGGAGAAGCGTGTCGCCGTCACGCCGAGCCTCCCGACGCGACCGGAAAGGCGCCGGGCGATCTCGGCATCCCGGTCGGCCGCGGCGTGCTGATAACGCATCGCCGCGCCTGGAGTCGTGTGGCCAAGGCGACCCATCAGCTCGCAAGGGTGGCACCGGTCTGCGCTGCAAGCACCGCGCCGGTGTGGCGGAGGTCATGCCAGCGGAGGTCTGGCCGGCCAGCTGCCTTCCGCGCCGGGTAGTAGGCCCTATAGAGAGTCGAAGGCGCCATATGAAGATCGCTGTCGGCAGACGCCGGGAACAGCAAGGCGTCCTTGTCCCGCCCGGTGGAAATCGGCGAGGTGTCCCTCCACAAAGGGCACCAGGTGCGGCGGGATCGCGACGTCGCGGATCCCGGCGTCAGACTTCGGCAGGCCAACTATGAACTTGCCGTCGGCGCGAACGACAGCGCGGCGAATCTTCACCCGATTGGTCCTGAGGTCGATGTCGCCTCTCCGGAACTGCCGAGCTCCCCGAATCGCATCGCACACCACGCTGCTAAGAGCGCCATCACCTTATAGCGCGGCGGCAGTTCCTCGACAATTGTCTGGAGTTCTTCCAGCGAGGCAGGCTGGACCTTGTGCACGCGCTTGGTGTTACCAGCTCCCCCGGATTGCGCCGGGATGTACGGAATGAGTGGATACGGCCGCTCGGAGGCCGCGGTCGTAAAGATGGTGCGCAGAAGGCTGTAGGTCTGCGCTCGCATCGTCTCACGGCCCGGCGCAAGAGCGTCGTACCACTTGTTCACATCCTCGACCGTGATCCGGTCGACGCGCTTGTCTCCGAACGTCGGGTAGATGTAGGTGTCGAGCAGCATCCTGTACTGCTGCATCGTGGTGGGTCGGAGTCCACGACCACGGGTCTTCCGGTTCATCAGCCACAGGTCGGCGTAAGCCCGAAGCGTTGGAGTTGCCTTCCGCTCGGCTCCTCGGCTGGCGACGTCCGGCGCCCAGACCTTCATCTCGATCTCTGCACGGCGCGCCGAGAGCCATGCGACCGCGTCATCTTCGGAGTGGAAGGTCACCGGCGCGCGATAGAGGACTCCGTCCGGTCCGGTGTAGGCAGCGCGGTGGCGACCCGACGCGCGTTTCTCGACCCGGCCGAAACCTCGTCTCTTGCCCTGCTCTTTCCCCTTCCTTTCTCGCCTCTTCCCCGCCTGTTCCCCATGCATGGCTTTCACCCCTCTTCGCAGCTACCTCGCCGATTTCCAGGGAACATACGGGGAACAAGGACGACCATTACTGTCAATATCTGTCCACGCCTGTCAATTCTCCATATGCCCTCTGACCTGCGAGTTTACCGCAGGAGCCGCCCGCCGACCAGGGTTGCGGTCACCCGCGTCTCAAAAGTTCAAACCCAATATCGCCACTCCCAAACCCGCATGTCCGAGGCAAGTCCTCCGACCTGAGGGTTTCTTTGTGCCCGCTATGTGCCCGGCGCCGGTTTCTTCCGTTATGGGGCCACGCACGGAGGTCGACGAATTAGCATGACGCCCGTGCGCCGAAGCCTCTGCCTGATCGGAATGATCCTGACCTTTGTCCTCGCAGCCTGCTCGAGTGACACGGAGGCGGACGGTCCCAAGTCCAAAGCCGCCACTCAGTCGGCACTTCCTGATCTGCCGAAGTGTGACGACATCTGGGTCATCGGCCAGAAACTCACCGAGGATTACCGTGGCTGTATCGATCGGACCGGCGAGGGACTGCCGTCGAAGTACATCAACTGCGGCGGGGGCTCTGGTTGGGGAGATCAGTACCTCTATTGGTACGAGGACGGGCCGCTCAGTTACGTGGCTTGGAGTGCCGACAAGCACGACTACCCGGTGGAGTGGGACATCGAGGACGGGAACGAGATCGGCAAGGCCAACGGCAAGAGCATCCTGGCAACGTCTCTTGAGGTCTGCCGGCAGTGAGGATCGCTCGGACTCGGGCAATTCCTCACAGTTCACGCGAGGAACCTTGCGGACTCGCCACCTCAGGACGCGAGGAGCGCTGCCGCTCCGAATGTGACGGTGATCGTCACGGCATCGCCCGCCCCACCGAGGACAACACGGATTCGGCGACCGAAGTCGTGGGGTGCGGACCGCTGAGCCACGATGACCTGATCAGGCATGGCTTTCCGTCAGTCACGAAGGACCGCGACATCCCGTCCGGGTCGCTCGTGGTCAGTCGCCGTACGACGAGCGCAAGCCCTCGGCGGCAAGCCAACTGCGGGCTCGCCCGCGTTGGCGGTCTTTGAGAACGCGTACCACCGCGTCATCAGGTCGGGACGGTCGACAGACGGTCCTTGAACCGACGGAAGGCGCCACGCCCGGAGATCGCCCGGGCCAGCCGGTCAGCGAAGTCGGCGTCGTCGAGGTCCTCGATGAACCACTCCATGTCGCGATAGCCGTCTGCGACCCCTCGGAGTCCACGCACAACCATCGATCAGGATCGTCGTCTTCATCTCCTCGTCCGGCCTCTTCCGGGCGTACTCGAGGCGGTCTGTGGCCACACTTCCCCAGTGACCAGGTCGATCCGGCCGCCGCCCTGGACCGGGTCACCCTCCAGGATCATGCGAGCTCCTCCAGGTCCACTGGCAACGGGCGAAGCATCGGAGTCGGACCGGTGCCCAACGCAGCGTCGAGGGCCTCCGCCAATTCCCGGTCACCATCCCATCGCCGCTCCCCAAGAGCGATGACGCAGTCGCCGCCAGCTCGCCCGATCCGTCGATTCCGCTTCGGACCGCCGTCACAAGCCGTCACCGATCAGCTGCAGCGAGTCGGCCGGCCACGGCTCCTGGCTCAGGGCGGCCACCAGACCCGCGCCGTCGCCACGGGCGACGAGCGAACGCAGCTGGGTCAGTGCTTCGCGATCATCCACCTCTGCATCCTCCCGCGCTTGAAGTGCCAGCCCCAGAAGATCGGGTCGCCGCTGTCCGCGATGTCGTCGAGGAGGGCCTGCACGTTCTTCGTCGGCCGCTTGCGGTCGTACTCGTGGAACTTCAGGTTCCGGTCGCCCGCATGACTGTCGGCGCAGGAGCCCGCGGCCCTCGAAGCACTGCTTGCTCGCCACCGTGCCGCAGAAGTGGACGCGAGCTACGCCGCTAACGACCACCCACACGACGAGCCGGACGAGTGGGGCGACCTGGCGTCGTTCCGGCAAGCAGCCTCGGCCTCGTGAGAGCAGTACCGGCGCGGGGCGAGCTCTGGTGGTGCGAGATCGCCGAGATCGGCCGGCGCCCTGTTGTCGTCATGTCGCGTGACGCGGCGATCCCACGACTGGGGCGAGCCCTCGTCGCGCCCTGCACGACGACGATCAGGGGGCTTCCCAGCGAAGTCGTCCTCCAGCCGGAAGAGGACCCGGTTCCTCGCCGCTCAGCCGTGAACCTGGATTCCGTCGAAAGCGTCTCGGTCTCCCTGCTCGTCACGCGACTCGGTCGATTGGCAGACTCGCGCATGCATGAGGTCTGCCGCGCCCTCGAAGTCGCAGTCGACTGCCAACGTTGACACCGCGCACGCAGCAGACTGCTTCAGCCGGCGACCAACCGGACGGCCTTGTCTAGCGCCTCGACATCGACCTGGGCCGGGTCGAAGTCGGCCGGGCTTCCGCCATGCACCTCCACGTACCACTCCAGGAGATGGGCGTGGTCGGGCTTCTCGGGGTCAGCGAGAGCGGTGACGAGGTCCTCATAACCGGGGATCCCGCCGCAGTCCTCCAGGGGCGCCGCGCGGTCGCCGTCGAGAACGCGCGCACGTGACGCGCCCGGCGCGGGTTCAACGATCTCCTCCAGCATCAGCACGTGCTCCCAGTTGTCACCGAAGTCGTAGACGTAGTCGAGTCGGTCCCCCACGGCCACGAGGATCTGGCTGAGACGCGTCTTACCCTCGGGCTCCGGAGCAGGGCTCGCGCTGAACGGACTTGGACCGAAGTCAGCGGCACTCCCGTCGTCCCAGGTGCGATCCTCGGCGCTGAACTGGTGCAGATGGTCTCCCTCCCACTCGAAGGCCGCCTGGAGGACCCGGTGCAACTCGTCCAGCCGGAGGTCGGAGGCCAGTTCGAGCCGCCGCCAGATCGGAGGGTCGGTGTAGGCGAGAACAGCGGAGACGCGGAGGGTGCGCAGAGGCAGGCGCCTCGCCGTACGCGGCTCGAGTCTGACGGCGTCGGAGCGCCCGCGATCGCTGCGTGGAGCCGTCCTGGGGCTTGCCCGGCGGCAGTGAGTCGTGTGGCGGCATGCGGAACAGGCTAGAACCCCAGGCCACAGTTCCAGAAGCCTCGCTGATCCCAGCCCCAGCCAGAAGCCACTTCCGTCTGGCTTGAGCGACGCCTATCCGCGCTGCGTCATTGGCGAGGCGGGGAGACTACTGGAGTTACGTTGTCAGACGCTGATCACTGGTGGGCGCATGGTGTTGTCATATCAGACAACACCTCCCTAGACTTGGCGTGTGCTAGACCAGGACACCCAGGCAGTCATCGAGCGCCTCAATGCCGCTGTCGCGGCGAGCGGCCTTTCAATGCGACGGTTCGCGCACGCCCTCGGCACCTCGCCGTCGCGGTTGTCGTCCTACCGCACCGGCAGAGTCGCACCGTCCGCAGCGTTCCTTGTTCGAGCCGAGCGAATCGCCGACGCGCTGCGACGGGCTCGACGAGACAGCGTTCCCACGATCCTCGACGCGATGGAATCCATCCGCCGTGCCGACAGCAAGCATGACGACGACTGGACCTACGCCCTTGCCCTGGAGGCGGGGACCGGCTACGCGACACCCTGCGCCGTCACAGGTCGCTCGCGGCCACGTGGGAGATCCAACCGCCTGCGAACGTGGCGGATCGGTGGAGGACCCTGGTCGCTGCGTTCGTCAGCCACGAGTTCGTCGAGGCTGGGCTGCCCGCACCAGCGTGGACGGGGGGTCTGAGGCTCGCCACCGAGTGGGTCCTCGACACCCCTCGTCTCAGCGAGACTCAGATCAAGCGCCAGACTCCTGACTGGCTGGCCGAGCGCAACATCTTCATCGCCGAGAAGGACCTGGTCACCCTGTGACCGACGGCGCCCACGGGCCACTCGAACTCGATGCGGAGGCCATGCGCGCCCTGCTGGAGAGCTCGATGAGCGCCTGCGGGAGCGCGGAGTGGCAGCGAGCGTCTACGTCGTCGGCGGGGCCGCGATGGCACTCGCCTACGGACGGGGTGGCGTCACGCCGGACATCGACGCCCTCGCCAGTCACCGCGCGGTCGCCGAGGAAGCCGGCATGGCTGGCGAGCACGGCCTGACTGAGCACTGGCTCAACGACGCGGCCGGCCCCTGGATCCCACCACGGCCGAAGGCTGCACGACGGCGACCAACGGAACCGGGACTCACTGTGCACATCGCGCCACCGGAGCACGTGCTGGCCATGAAGCTCGTCGCCCTTCGGCGCAAGGATCGACCCGACATACGACTGCTGATCGAGCACCTCGAAATGGCCGACGCCTCTGCCGAGGACTACGCGGACCTCCTCGAGCGCGTGTACTGCAGCGAAGGACTCCTCGCAACGGCGCTCAACATCCCCGGCGACGACCCCGAAGCCACCCGCAACGAGGCGCTGGCGATCGGTCGGTGGGCGCAGGAGTTCGCCTACTCACTCCGCGACCGCAACCAGTAGCCGCAGCGCCCTCCCCTACTCCCCCGCGAGCTCGGACAGACGCCGGGCGATTTCGGCGTCGCGGTCGGCGGCAGCGTGCTGGTAGCGCATCGCGGCGCCTGGAGTCGTGTGGCCAAGGCGTCCCATCAGCTCAGCAAGGGTGGCGCCGGTCTGGGCAGCGAGCACGGCGCCGGTGTGGCGCAGGTCGTGCCAGCGCAGATCCTGGCGGCCGGCAGCCTCTCGAGCCGGGTAGTAGACCCTGTACAGCGTCGACGGCGCCATGTGGGAGTTCGCGTCGGCAGGAGCTCGGCGACCCTCCGAAGCGCATGGCACACCAGGCGGCCAAGAGCGCCATCAGCTTGTAACGGTCAGGAAGCTCCCTCGACGATCGCGATTGCCTCCAGAACAGAGTCTCACCTCACGGCGTGCGGGAAGGGGCAGTCAGGCCCAGGTCGTCGAGGGCCGTCGGGACGATGGTCGGATCGCCGTAGGGGATGTGGGCCTGCCTATGGCCGAGGGCTGCGTTCACCACGGTCTGCATTAAGCCGGTGCGGTCAGGAGTGCGCTCGTCTCCAATCTCGATCACGCGCCGTCCCGACGGCCCGAACACAGCAAGATGCATCGCCGAGCCGGCGCTACCCGCCAGCACGTCGGCGCCAGCGGCGAGCCGGATCTGCTCCTCGACAGGCAGGGTCTCCGGATGCACCACCGCAAAGCCGGCATCCGCGAAGGCGGCATCCAGGGCAGAGTCCCACTCAGCTGTGGAGCGCCGTGGCGGACTTGAGGGTGGCCATGGCGTTGTACCGGCTGCGAGACAGGAAGACGCGACGCTGGTACGACGGCCTGCCTATCGCCTGCTCGATCCGGCCCCAGACCGGACAGCCTCCGGGTGGGCCCAGGCTCTTGTACACGATCGACCGGCTGGGAACCAGCACATGCTGCACGCGCACCGCGTCCCTGCCAACCACATGAATGGGGAGGTCGCCGTACCCTGCATAGGCCACGAGTCGTTGCTGCCACTCCGGGATACTGAAAGGCTTGCCCGTATCCCCGTGGAAGACCAAACCATCCACCCTCGCCTGTTCGGGCCACAAGGTGGTGACGGTCTCGGTGATGAAGTGCCCGAAATGGCGCATCCAGTGGCCGCCATAGAGCCACGTCCCCTCGAGCAGCGGGACGTCGTCGCGCACACGGACCCTTTTCGGGTTTGTGGACGCGAGCGAGCTGCCTTCGCGCCCCCGGAACCTTCGGGAGGACACCACCAGGCCGCCTGTGCGGTCGTGCACGGCGCCGCTGATCCAGTGCTTGGGAGGGCGCGCAACGAACCAGGTCACCGAATTTCACCGGCGTTAGGAACGCGCCGTCGACGGACTCAAGCGTCATCGAGCCCTGTGGCCTTTGCGGGAAGCGGGGCCCAGACCACTGCATGCGCGAGAGGTTACACCGGCGCGGGCGCAACACTGGACGATGTCGCGTGACGGCTGGAACCGTGCCGTCCACCGCACCATCATCCGGGTCGAAGAACGTAGGACTGATCGGCAGACAGATCGCCGCAAAGCGCCCCACTAGGGTGAACAGGACCGAGGTCCACACATTGCCGTCAGCAGCCAGGGAGGCCCGAACGTGCACGACCAGTCGGCCGCAGATCTCTATCTCGACCTGATGGCAAGGATGCTCACTCGCTACGACTTCGAGGGCCGCGACGTGACGGTGACGCTGCCCGGCGGCTCCTTCCCTTCGTACCTGTGGGAAGTCATCCGCTCGGAGCTGAAGGGCCGTGACGTCCGGATGGTCGAGCGCGGGGAGTTTGACGCCGCCCGTCGGGAGGAGGGGCGCGACTGGCCGGCAGACGCCGAGACCATGATCGGGCTGAAGCGACTGGCCAACGTGCGCGAGTGCGTGGAGCGCACCCTGGCCGACGGCGTACCCGGAGACCTCGTCGAGACGGGCGTGTGGCGTGGGGGCGCGTCCATCTACATGAGGGGAATCCTCAAGGCCCACGGCGTCACCGATCGCACCGTCTGGCTCGCGGACTCCTTCGCCGGCCTGCCAGCCTCGGACGGGCGCTATGCGGAGGACCACGGCGACCAGCTCCACACCCGCGACGAGCTCGCGGTGACCGCCGACGACGTACGCGACAACTTCCGGCGCTACGACCTGCTCGACGACCAGGTCCAGTTCCTCGTGGGGTGGTTCAAGGACACCCTTCCCGCCGCGCCGATCGAGAAGGTCGCCGTGCTCCGCCTCGACGGCGACATGTACGGGTCGACCATGGACGCCTTGAACGCTCTCTACGACAAGGTGAGCAGCGGCGGCTACCTCATCGTCGACGACTACGGCGCCATTGCGGCCTGCGCGCAGGCGATCGAGGACTTCCGGACCGAGCACGGCATCGACGAGCCCCTGAACCGGATCGACTGGACTGGTGTCTACTGGCGGAAGGCATGAGCGACCTGCAGAACGCCGGGGTCACCCGGCTGGAGCGGCTGCTGGCCCAGTCGCGCGCGCACGGCGAGCGTGGGCTCCGGCAGTTGCACGCGGTCATGCTCCGTGACCTCGAGGCGGCCCGTCTGCGGGTGCGGCAGGCCGAGCAACGGACCCGGAAGGCAGAACGCTGGGCCCGGAAGGCAGAACGCCGGGCGGATCACGCCGAGCGCCGGCTCGCCAACGCCAGGTCGCGGGCCGAGCGCGCCGAGGAGCAGCTGGCCCAGGTTCTGGCCAGCCGGACGTGGAAGGCCGGCCGCCTGGTCACCGCCGTCCCGAGACGAGTCGCCAAGGTCGTCCGAAAGGGCTGATCCTTGGCCAGCATCAGGTCGGAGACGGGCTCAGGCGAGTCCTTGATCTCCGGGTGTGTTCCCGGTGCGGTTGAGCTCGGCACCGATCTCGGCGGCAGCGGCGCGGAGGATGGGAGCCGCCCGCTCGACCACGTCGTCGCCCATCCGTGGCAGCGGACCTGACATCGACAGCGCCATCGGCTGGGGTGCATCGGGGATGGCCACGGCGACGCAGCGCACTCCCAGTTCCTGCTCTCCCTCGTCCAGGGCGTAACCGCGGGAGCGGGTCTGGGCCAACGCGTCGAGAAACTCCGCAGGCTTCGTCAGGGTCTGTTCGGTGTGCCGAGGCATCCCGGTGCGCTCGAGCAGTGCCAGCACCTCGGCATCGGGCCGTTCGGCCAGGATCGCCTTCCCGACCGCGGTGGCGTGCGGGCGGGTACGGCGGCCGACTTCGGTGAACATCCGCATGAAGTTGTTCGCTGCCTGGCTCTGCGCGACGTACACGATCTCGTCGCCGTCGAGCACCGCCAGGTTGACCGACTCACCCAGCTTGGCAACCGCGGCGTTCATGGCTGGGCCTGCCCAGGTGCCGATGCGCTTCGAACTGGTGTTGGCGAGCCGCATCAGCCGCGGTCCGAGGGAGTACTGGCGCGACGCCTCCTGGCGCACGTAGCCCAGGTCCACCAGCGTGCGGATCAGCCGGTGGATCGTCGCGAGCGGCAGATCCGCCTTCTCGGACAGTTGGGAGAGCCCGATGATCCCGCCGGCGTCGGCCATCGTCTCGAGGATCGAGAACGCCCTGCCGAGGGACTGCACGCCGCCCGAGGACCGGCCCGCATTGGTTTCCTTGACCTCGACGGTCATTGCACCCCCAGGTGGGGTGCGGGCGAACCGGTCCGATCGGACTCGGTTTCGATAGGTTCATTCCGCATGACGGAAGAATACCCGCCCGGGAGCACCCTGCTACCGCCGACCCAGATCGAGTCGACGTCTGCCGGCGTCGCAAGCGCGAACGCCTTGGCCAGCGCGTCGTGTGGACCTTGGGCGTGCCGCATGCAGACGTCCAACGTCGATCCGTCAGCTGGTCGCAGCCATAGCGCGTCGAACTGCTTGCCCACGCTGAAGTCGCCGACCTGGTCGGACAGCCCCAGAGCTGCTGCGCCGGCGCTGGTCGAGAGATACAGCAGATGTTCCGGTGTCAGTGGCAGCCCGCGGTGGCCGAGCAGCTGCTGCATGAAGTAGGCCTGCAGTCCCTCCTTGAACAGGGAGAAGCCGGTGCCCGCACCGACGTCGGACCCGAGCGCGACCTGCACTCCGTGCTCGACATGTTCGCGGAGCGGGAAAAGCCCGCTGCCCAACGCCGAGTTGCTGGTCGGGCAGTGCGCAACGCTGGAACCATGCTCCGCGAGAATGTCGAGCTCACCGGGTGTCGCGTGCACGTTGTGGGCGTAGACACTGCGGCTCCCGACCAGCCCGTGCTGGTGGTACGTCGCCAGGTAGTCGTTGCACCCGTCGAACAGGTCGGCGACGCTGGCGATCTCGGCGAGGTTCTCGTTGATGTGCGTTGTGAACCAGGCACCCTCCACATCGCGGAGCAACGCTGCGCACGAGTCGAGCAGGCCGTCGGTGCAGGAGAGCGAGAACCGCGGGATCACGGCGTACCTGTTGCGGCCCAGGCCGTGCCAGCGGTCGGCCAGCGCCCGGCCCTCGTCGTAGGCGGTCTGCGGCGAGGTGAGCAGGTCGGGGCGAAGGGTCCGGTCGCTGACGACCAGCCCGCTCGTGAGCCGCAGCCCCACCGCGGCGGCTTCGGTGAAGAGCGCGTCGACAGCCGGGGCGAAATGGGCGCCGAAGACCAACGCGGTGGTGGTGCCCGCCGCCGCCAGCCCTCCCACGAACTCCGTGGCTACCTGGCGCGCGTAGCCCACGTCTGCCAGCCGCGCCTCCTCGGGGAGCGCACTGCGCTCGAGCCAGTCGAGCAGTGGCATGCCCAGCGCGCCGATCATCCGCACCTGCGGGAAATGGACGTGGGTGTCGACGAACCCCGGCAGCACCAGCCCATCGGACAGGTCGACGACCTCCTCGTCGTCATGGCTGCGTCGGACGGTGTCGTAGGCGCCCCGTTCGAGGATGACACCGTCGCGCACGAGCACGCCGGCGTCCGACTCGACCCGCAGCACGCCGCCGGAGAAGGGGCTCTGCGGGGTGTCCAGGAAGGTGCCGCGGAAGATCGTCATCGGCGTACGCCGGGCTCGCTGCGGCCGGTGGACTCGCGCGCGAACTCCTGCAGCAGCGCCGCGGCGACGCTGACCGCGATCGTGGCCGGCTCCTTGCCGGTCAGCTCGGGGAGGCCGATGGGCGTGGTGATCCGGGCGATCGCCGCCTCGTCGTGACCCTCGTCGGACAGCTTCTGGCGGAACCGGGTCCATTTCGCCGACGACCCGATCAGGCCGATCGAACCCAGGTGCTGCGAGCGGAGCGCGGCATCGCAGAGCGCGGCGTCCTCGGCATGGTCGTGGGTCATCACCAGCACGTGAGTGCCGGGCGGCAACTCGGCGAGCACCAGCTCCGGCAGCACCGGAACGTGGTGCGGGTACACCCGGGCGTTGGCGTCGCCGAGCGCACTCAGCGCCTCGTCTGTGAGCCGGTCAGGGCGTGAGTCGACCAGATGCAGGTCGACATCGTGCCGGGCCAGGATGCGGGCCAGCTCGAGCCCCACGTGTCCCATCCCGAAGATGGCCACTGCCGGCAGCACGGCCAGCGGCTCGAGCAGGACGTTCACCTCGCCGCCGCAGCACTGCACGCCGTGGCCGTACGGCACCTTGTCCGACAGCTTGGCCGTGAACATCGTCGGCGTTGCAGTCGGGTCGAGGAGCAGCTCGCGCGCCTGGTCGATGGCCGTTGCCTCGAGGTTGCCACCGCCAATCGAACCCCACGTCTCCTCGGCGGAGACGACCATCTTGGCCCCGGCCTCCCGCGGTGAGTGTCCGCGCACGACGGCAACCGTCACGAGGACGCCCGCCTCGCGACGGGTGCGCAGCCTCTCGACTGCAGCCAACCATTCCATTGCGGCGCTCCTATGCCTCGGTGAGCAGGTGCTGGGCGACCTCGGACTCCGGCAGGCGGATCGGCGCGTGTGGGTCGGGCTGGTGCGGTCGGGTGCCGGGCTTGCCCTCGAGCAGGTGACCGCGCTCGCCCAGCTGGCGGACCTCGTTCAGGGCCCACCAGACAGCCTCTTGGGTGGCCGGCGAGGCAAGGTCGACGCTGGTGCCTGGCGGCCCGAACGCTGCCGCCGCCTCGCGCAGCGCTTCGCGCACCGAGAACGCCAGCATCAGGGGCGGCTCACCGACGGCCTTCGAGCCGTAGACGGCGCCGTCCTCGTGCGCGCGCTCCAGCAGCGTCACCCGGAAGTCCTCGGGCATCTCCGAGAAGCTCGGCAGCTTGTAGGTGCTCGCCGACTGGGTCGACAGCCGACCGCGGAACGGTCCGTCGCTCTCGTCCCAGCGCAGGTCCTCGAGGGTGAGCCAGCCGGCTCCCTGCACGTAGCCGCCCTCGATCTGGCCGATGTCGACGAGCGGGGACAGACTGTCGCCGACGTCGTGGACGATGTCGACGCGCCGCGTCCGGTACGCACCCGTGAACCCGTCAACCTCCACCTCCGTCGCGGCCGCGCCGTACGCGAAGTACTTGAACGGCGAGCCGTGCATGATCGTGGAGTCCCAGTGCAGGCCCTCGGTGCGGTAGTAGCCGGCCGCGAACAGCTGCACGCGCTGGAAGTACGCCGTGCGCACGACCTCCTCCCAGGGTGTCCCTCGACCGGAGCGGCCGATCGCCCGCACCTCGCCGTCAACGAACCGGATGTCGGCCGCAGGCACGCCGAGCCCGCCCGCGGCCACCTGCTCGAGGCGGGAACGGATCTGCTCGCACGCGTTCTTGACGGCACCGCCGTTGAGGTCGGTGCCGGACGACGCCGCGGTGGCCGAGGTGTTGGGCACCTTGTCGGTCCGCGTCGGCGCCAACCGCACCTTCGCCAGCGGAACGCCCAGCGTCGTGGCGGCGACCTGGAGCATCTTCGTGTGCAACCCCTGGCCCATCTCGGTGCCGCCGTGGTTGATCAGCACCGAGCCGTCCTTGTAGACGTGCACAAGCGCACCGGCCTGGTTGAAGGCCGTGAGGTTGAACGAGATGCCGAACTTGACCGGCGTCACCGCGACCGCTCGTTTCGTGTGCGGGTGCTCGGCGTTGAACCGGGCAATCTCCTCACGACGACGCGCGAGGTCGCCGGACTCATGAACCTGGTCCCACACGGCGGCGAGGCGCTCGGCGTGCCGCACCGGCTGGCCGTAGGGAGTGGACTGGCCCTCGCGATAGAAGTTCCGGCGTCGCAGCTCGCCCGCATCGAGCCCGAGCAACGGGGCACAACGACCGAGGATGTCCTCGATCACGATCATCCCCTGCGGACCGCCGAAGCCGCGGAACGCTGTCTGTGAGGTCTTGTTGGTCTGCGCGATCCGGCCGTTCACCCGGATGTTCGGAATCCAGTAGGCGTTGTCGATGTGGCACAGGGCCCGGGCCAGCACCGGCTCGGAGAGGTCCAGGCTCCAGCCGCCGTCGGCAGTCAGGGTCGCCTCGAGCGCCTGGATGGCCCCGTCGGCGTCGAAGCCGACCCGCCACTCGGCATGGAACCCGTGGCGCTTGCCGGACATGGTGAGGTCCTGGGTGCGGTTCAGCCGGAGCCGCACCGGCCGCCCGGTGAGCGTGCTCCCCAGCGCCGCGATCGCCGCGAACCCGTGCGGCTGCATCTCCTTGCCGCCGAAGGCACCGCCCATCCGCAGGCACTGCACGGTGACCTCGTGGCTGTGCAGACCGAGCACGTGGGCCACGATCTCCTGGGTCTCCGAGGGGTGCTGGGTGCTGCTCTGCACGAACACCTGTCCGCCCTCGTCCACGTGGGCGAGCGCGCAGTGGGTCTCGAGGTAGAAGTGCTCCTGCCCGGAGAACTCGAGCACCCCGCTGAAGACGTGCTCGGAGGCGTCGATGCCGGCGGCCACGTCACCTCTCTCGACCGTCGGCTGGGCGCCCTGGAACTGCTCCGCCGCGATGGCTTCCTTCACGTTGATGAGGGCGGGGAGCGGTTCGTAGTCGACCAGGACGGCGACGGCGCCCAGCCTGGCCGCCTCCAGAGACTCGCCGAGCACCCAGCACACGGCGTGGCCGAAGAACCGCACCTCGTCGGGGAAGAGTGGTTCGTCGTGCTTGACGCCCGCGTCGTTGACCCCGGGCACGTCAGCCGCGGTCAGCACCCGCACGACGCCCGGGACGTCGTACGCCGGCGTCACGTCGAGAGCGGTGATCCGCGCCTTGGCGTGCGGGGCCTGGACGGGCCATGCGTGCAAGACGTCCTTGGTGCGGGCGACGAGGTCGTCGGTGTAGAGCGCCTGTCCCGTCACGTGCAGGGCCGCGGACTCGTGGGGGATGGCCTTGCCGATCTCCCCGACGTCGGGCCGCTCTGAAAGATGGCTCATGCCGGCACTCCCTCCGGACTCGGGTTCTGGGCATGCAGCTTCAGCAGCGACTGGCCGAGCATCGCCGCACGGTAGGACGCGCTCGCCCGGTGGTCGTCGAGCGGCGTGCCTTCGCCAGTCAGCACCTCCGACACGGCGCCCACCGACTCCTCGGACCAGGCTTGGCCGACCAGCGCCTGCTCGGTCGCCAGTGCCCGGATCGGGGTGGCGGCCACACCGCCGAGCCCGATGCTCGCGCGTCGTACGACGCCGTCGGTCACATCGATCGCAAAGGCCACGGCCACGCTGGAGATGTCGTCGAACCGGCGCTTGGCCATCTTGTGGAACGCACTCAGCCGAGCCAGCGGCCGGGGGATCCGGATCTCCTTGATCAGCTCGTCGGCCGCGCGGACGCTCTGGCGGTATCCGGTGAAGTAGTCGGCCAGCGGCACGATCCGTTCGCCCGCGGTGGAGGCGAGCACCAGCTGCGCCTCGAGCGCAAGCAGCGCGGGGGTGGTGTCGCCGATCGGCGAGCCGGTGCCGAGGTTGCCGCCGAGCGTCGCACCGTTGCGGATCAGGCGGGACGCGAACTGCGGGAACACCTCGTCGAGCAGCGGGATCTGACCGGCCAACCGACGCTCGATCTCGGTGAGCGTCAGCGCGGCACCGATCCGGATCTCGTCGGGACCGACGCTGAGCTCGCGCAGCTCGGGGAGCCGGTCGATGGCGACCGCGAGGGCCGCTCGCGTGCCGCGGAGGTTGACCTCGACGCCCCAGTCGGTGGACCCGGCGACGAGCACCGCCTCGGGACGCTGCGCCAGCACGGCGAGGGCGTCGTCCAGGTCTGCGGGTCGGACGAACTCGGCGGTGTCCGAGGCCAGCCGGGTCGGCCGCACCGGGGGTGCCGCCGCGGCGCGGCGTTTCGCGAAGGTGTCGTCGGCGTCCGGCTCACCGAGCGCGTAGGCGGCGTCCATGATCGGTCGGTAGCCGGTGCAGCGGCACAGGTTGCCGCTGAGGGCATGCAGGTCGAAGCCGTTGGGACCGTGCTCGGCGTCGGCCTCCGACTCCGGTGCGTTGGGGTCGTTCCCATTGTCCGTCGTCCCATGGTCCCGTCGGTGCTGCCGTCTGTGGTCCCGGCCGGCCGGCAACGGCCGGCACGGTAGTACTCGGCGGCCATGCTGCAGACGAAGCCCGGTGTGCAGTAGCCGCACTGCGACCCGCCCCGCACCGCCATCTCGTGCTGGACCGGGTGCAGGTCGGTCGGGGTGCCGAGCCCTTCGGCGGTGAGCACCTCCTGGCCGTCGAGGCCGGCAACAGGGATCAGGCAGGCGTTCAGTGCCACCCACTCGGTGGTGTCGCCGTCGGTGGCGCTGGGGCGGGCGACCATGATCGCGCAGGCCCCGCACTCCCCTTCGGCGCAGCCTTCCTTGGATCCCGTCAGGCCCTGGTCGCGGAGCCAGTCGAGAGCCGTGGTGTGCGGCGGGATCGCGCCGAACGGCCGGGTCTGGCCGTTCACGCTCACCTCGGGTGTGCTCATCTCAACTGCCTTTCGTGGTCACCTGGGACGTCGGGCTGGACGTCGGGCTCGCCCGGAATTTTACGCCGAGGGCCTGCCGAATTGGAAGCGATTTCGGAAAATATTTTCCGCATCATGAAAAGACCGTGCCATAGGCTCCGGCCTCAGCCGAAGGGGCGGCCGAGCCTCATGTGTCGGTTCACGTCCTTGTAGAGCAGGTAGCGGAACGGGCCGGGCCCGCCGGCGTAGCAGGCCTGCGGGCAGAAGGCGCGCAGCCACAGGAAGTCGCCCGCCTCGACCTCCACCCAGTCCTCGTTGAGCAGGTAGACGGCCTTGCCCTCGAGGATGTAGATGCCGTGCTCCATGACATGCGTCTCGGGGAAGGGGATCGCCCCGCCTGGCTGGAAGTTCACGATGTTCACGTGCATGTCGTGGCGCAGGTCGTCCTGGTCGACGAATCGGGTGGTCGTCCAGGCCCCGTCGGTGTCGGGCATCTCCACCGGCTCGACATCTCGCTCGTTGACCACGAAGGCCGGGGGCGGCGCGATTCCCTCAACCCGCTCGTAGGCCTTGCGCAGCCAATGGAAGCGCACCGGGTCGGGTCCGGTGTTGTGCGCCGTCCAGCTGCTGCCCGGTGGGAGGAACGCGTAGCCACCCGGTTCGAGGACATGCTCCTGACCCTCGACCACGAGCTGCAACGTGCCCTCCAGGACGAAGAGCACCGCTTCGGCATCGGGGTCGGGCTCGGGCTGGTCGCTCCCGCCGCCCGAGGAGACCTCCACGACGTACTGGCTGAACGTCTCGGAGAACCCGGTGAGCGGCCGGGCCAGTACCCACAGGCGGGTCTGCTCCCAGAACGGCAGCCGGCTGGCGACGATGTCGGTCACCGACCCGCGGGGCACCACGACGTACGCCTCCTGGAAGCGGGCGCGGTCGGTGGTGAGCCGGGTCTGGGGCGGCAGGCCGCCCTGGGGTGCGTAGTAGTTGTTCATCGTTGTCCTCTCTGCAGGAACTGACCGCGAGGCGGTGCGCCCGGCTCGACGGGTACGCCGCGGAGCCAGGTCCGCCGTACGGCGCCGGTCAGGAGTCGCCCCTCGTAGGCGGAGACGGGATTCTTGTGCTCCAGGTGGGTCACGTCGACCACGAACTCCTCGTCGGGAGCCAGGACGCAGAGGTCGGCGTCTGCGCCGACCTCGATCCGCCCCTTGTGGGTCAGGCCTACGCGGTCGGCAGGGGCCACCGCCATCCACCTCACCACGTCGCACAGGTCGTGCCCGTGCGCCCGCGCTGCGGTCCACACGGCGGGCAGGGAGAGCTGGATGGAAGCGATGCCGCCCCAGGCCTGACCGAAGTCGCCGTCGCGGGGGCGCTTGAGCTCGGCCGTGCTCGGCGAGTGGTCGGAGACCACGAGGTCGATGTCCTCGGCGGCCAGCCCGGCCCACAGCAGCTCGCGGTTGCGGGCCTCGCGGATCGGGGGACAGCACTTGAACTCGGTGGCACCGTCAGGCACGTCCTCGGCGTCGAAGAACAGGTAGTGCGGGCAGGTCTCGACCGACAGGTCGACGCCCTCGGCCCGGGCGGCGTGCAGCTCGGCCAGCGCCCCGCTGCTGCTCAGATGCAGGAGGTGGGTGCGCCCCCCGGTCCGCCGGGCCTGCTCGATCACCAGGTCGATGGCCGCGTTCTCGGCCGCGGCCGGACGGGAGGCCAGGAAACCGGCGTACGCCGCACCCGCCGCGCGCTGGTCGTCGACCATCCGCGCGTCCTCCGCGTGCACCAGCATCAGCGCGCCGAGCCGGGCCACCTCGTCCATCGCCGTCTCGAACCCGATCGCGTCGAGGTGCGCGAACTCCTCGACGCCGGAGTCGATCAGGAAGCACTTGAACCCGAAGACCCCCGCGGCGTGCAGGCCGGCGAGATCGGCCAGGTTGCCGGGCACCGCGCCGCCCCAGAACCCGACGTCGACGACGATCTGGTCGCGGGCCACCTCCTGCTTGACCCGCAGCGCCTCCACCGTTGTGGTCGGCGGAATGCTGTTGAGCGGCATGTCGATGATCGTGGTGACCCCGCCGGCAGCAGCGGCCCGGGTCGCGGACGCGAAGCCCTCCCACTCGGTGCGGCCGGGCTCGTTGACGTGGACGTGGGTGTCGACCAGTCCCGGCAACAGCACCTCGTCGTCAGCCAGGTCCACGATCGTCGTGGGGTCGAGCTGGGCGTCGTACGGCGCGACCGCGACGATCCGCCCGTCCGTGACCGCGACCGTGCAGGCGATCTCGGCACCGTTCACGACGGCTCTGCGGGCGCGCACGGCCAGGTCCACACCCGTCATCGTCGCGTCCTCGTTGCCAGCGGACCTCATCCCGGTCGTCATCGCTGCTCCACGGCGAGCCGGTCCAGGTCGTGCGCGGCGATCCGGGCGCCGATCCGCTCGAGCAAAGGGCCGGGGGCGTCGAAGCACTCCGTCGGGGTACGACGCCTCATCGGTCAGCGTGTACGCCGCACCGATCCCCGCGGCGTCCAGTGTCGCCCGGTCGAGCAGGCAACGGCCGGCAACGGCGATGGTCGGCACTCCCGCGGCACGAGCAGCCGCCGCCACAGCGGCCGGCGCCTTGCCGTGCAGGGTCTGGCTGTCCAAGGAGCCCTCGCCGGTGACGACCAGGTCCGCACCCACCAGGGCATCCTGGAACCCGGTCAGCTCCTGGACCACTTCGGCTCCTGGGCGCAGCGACGCACCGAGCACCGCGATCGCACCGAACCCGACGCCACCGGCCGCTCCGGCGCCCGGCTGGTCGCGGAGGTCGTGCCCGGTGGCTTCGGCAACCGCGTCCGCCCACCTCGCCATGGACTCGTCAAGGGACGAGACCAGATCCGGATCGGCGCCCTTCTGGGGCCCGTAGACCACAGCAGCCCCGGTGGGCCCGGTCAGCGGGTTGTCCACGTCGCTCGCGACGGCGATCGTCGCCTTCGCAAGGCCACGGTGCAGTCCGGCCAGGTCGAGTCGGGCGACCTTCGCCAATGCGCCGCCGCCGTCCTCGAGCTCAGTTCCGGCCGCGTCGAGGATCTCCGCCCCGAGCGCGCGCACCATCCCGGCTCCGCCGTCGGTGGAGGCACTGCCACCGACCCCCAGCAGGATCTGGGTGCAGCCGGCGTCGAGGGCAGCGGCCACCACCTCTCCCACGCCCCGGCTCGACGCGGTCGCGGGCGCCAATACGTCGCCCGGTAACCGCCCCAGCCCGCACACCTCGGCCATCTCGATCACGGCCTCGGCACCCCGACGTGCGTAGGACGTGTCGCCAACGACGCCGGTCGGACCCGAGGCCCGCACGGGCACCCGCTCGAAGCCGGACCGACGGCGCTGCGTCGAGCAGCCCGTCGCCGCCGTCGGAGACGGGCACGATGACCACCTCGACGTCGGGCCGGACCGAGCGAATGCCGGTCGCCAGGTGGTCTGCCACCTCGGCAGCCGTCAGCGAGCCCTTGAACTTGTCGGGGGCGAGCAGCACGCGCGGCACGGGATTTCCTTCCGGTGATCGAGGTGTCCGTTGATCGAGCTTCTTCGTTGATCGAGCTTGTCGAGATCAGTCGAGCCTGTTCGTTGATCGAGCTTGTCGAGATCAGTCGAGATTGGCATACAAGGCGGTCGGGGCGTCCTCGCCCGACTCTGCCAGTTCCTCGAACTCGGTGATGTTGTCGATCTCCAGCCCCATCGAGACGTTCGTGACCCGTTCCAGGATCACTTCGACGACAACGGGCACGCGGTGCTCGACGAGCATCTTCTTGGCCTGCTCGAGCGCGGGCAGGATCTCGTCCGGCTCGAAGACCCTGATCGCCTTGCAGCCCAGCCCCTCGACCACCTTGACGTGGTCGACGCCGTACCCGTTGACCTCGGGGGAGTTGATGTTGTCGAACGACAGCTGCACGCAGTAGTCCATCTCGAACCCGCGCTGCGACTGCCTGATCAGGCCGAGGTAGGCGTTGTTCACCAGCACGTGGATGTAGGGGATGTTGAACTGCGCCCCGACCGCGAGCTCCTCGATCATGAACTGGAAGTCGTAGTCACCCGGAGAGCGCGACGACGGTGCCTTCCGGGTCGGCGGTCGCGACGCCGAGCGCGGCCGGGACGGTCCAGCCCAGCGGGCCGGCCTGACCGGCGTTGATCCAGTGTCGCGGCTCGAAGACGTGCAGCAGCTGGGCGGCCTGGATCTGGGAGAGACCGATGGTGCTGACGTAGCGGGCCTGCTTGCCGAACGCCCGGTTCATCTCTTCGTAGACGCGCTGCGGCTTGATCGGCACGTCGGTGAAGTTGGTCTTGCGCCACATCGTGCGCTTGCGCTCCTGGCACTCGCGCGCCCAGGCCGTCTGGTCAGGCAGGGACCCGGCTTCCTTGCGCTCGCGGGCCGCCTCGACGAACAGCTCGAGGGCTGCGCGCGCATCGGAGACGATGCCGTAGTCCGGCGCGAACACCCGGCCGATCTGGGTCGGCTCGATGTCGACGTGGACGAACGTGCGGCCCCGGGTGTAGGTCTCGACACCGCCCGTGTGCCGGTTCGCCCACCGGTTGCCGATGCCCAACACGAAGTCGGCGGCCAGCATGGTGGCGTTGCCGTAGCGGTGCGACGTCTGCAGGCCGACCATGCCGGCGTTGAGGTCGTGGTCGTCCGGGATCGTGCCCCAGCCCATCAGGGTCGGGATGACGGGGACCCCGGTCAGCTCCGCGAACTCCACCAAGAGGTCGGCGGCGTCGGCGTTGACCACTCCGCCGCCGGAGACCAGCAGCGGGCGCTCGGCCGCGGCGAGCATGTCCAGGGCCTTGTCGATCTGCGCGCGGGTCGCGGCCGGCTTGTACGCCGACAGCGGTGCGTAGGTGTCGACGTCGAACTCGATCTCGGTGAGCTGCACGTCGATCGGCAGGTCGATCAGCACCGGACCGGGCCGGCCGGACCGCATCAGGTGGAAGGCCTGCTGGAAGGTGCCCGGCACCTGGGCGGCCTCCAGCACGGTGACCGCCATCTTGGTCAGGGACCCGGCGATCGTGGCGATGTCGACGGCCTGGAAGTCCTCCTTGTGCAGCTTGGCCACCGGCGCCTGTCCGGTGATGCACAGGATCGGGATGGAGTCCGCGCTCGCGGAGTAGAGCCCGGTGATCATGTCCGTGCCCGCCGGACCACTGGTGCCGACGCAGACGCCGATGTTGCCGGCGACGGCCCGGGTGTACCCCTCCGCCATGTGTGAGGCGCCCTCGACGTGTCGGGCCAGGGTGTGCTTCAGTCCGCCGTTGGTCTCCATTGCCTTGTAGAACGGGTTGATCGCCGCGCCGGGGAGACCGAAGACGTGGGTGACGCCTTCCTTCTTCAGGATCTCCACGGCCGCTTGGGCCGCCGTCATCCGTGCCATGTCTGGTGCTCCTGCTCTCGTTGTCTGTGTCAGTGGGTGGTGATGCCGGACAGTCGCTCGACGCCGCGGAGCAGCGCCGAGTGGTCCAGTCCGCCGTCGCCGTTCGCGCGGGCCGAGGCCATCAGCTGCGCGGCGACGGCACCCAGCGGCATCACGACGCCGGCCTCGCGGGCGGCGGAGGTGACGATGCCCATGTCCTTGTGGTGGAGGTCGATCCGGAACCCGGGGTCGAAGGACCGGCCCAGCATGTTCGGCCGCTTCTGGTCCAGCACCTTCGAACCGGCCAGCCCGCCGCCGAGAACCTCGAAGGCGGCGTCGGTGTCGACGCCGTACGCCTCGAGGAAGACCAGGGCCTCGGCGAGCACCTCGATGTTGACCGCGACGATCAGCTGGTTGGCCGCCTTCACCGTCTGGCCGGCGCCGCTCGGGCCGACAAGCACGATCGTCTTGCCCACCGCGTCGAAGACGGGCTTGGCCTCGTCGAAGTCGGCCGCCTCGCCGCCGACCATGATGGACAGGACGGCGTTGCGGGCGCCGGCCTCACCGCCGGAGACCGGGGCGTCGAGCATCCGGAAGCCCTTCTCCCGCGCCTGCTCGGCGAGGGCGGCCGTCACGTCTGGGCGGATGCTGGAGAAGTCGATGATCAGGGTGCCGGGCTCGGCGTGCTCGAAGACCCCACCCTCTCCGGCCAGGACGCCCTCGACGTCGGGGGAGTCGGGGACCATCACGGCCACCACGTCGGCTCCCTTGACCGCCTCGGCGATCGAGCCGGCGCCACGTCCCCCGGCGTCGACCAGCGGCTGGAGCCGCTCGGGTGAGAGGTTGACGCCGCAGACGTCGAAGCCGGCGTTCTGGAGGTGGATCGACATGGGCTGGCCCATGATGCCGAGGCCGATGAAGGCGATGGTGGTCATGCGTGTGCTCCTTGCTGTGGAAGTTGTTCAGACGGTGCTGCGCCGTGCCCTGGGCAGCCAGCGCAGGCTGGCGTCGGTGCTGGTGGTGGGCTTGTACTCCAGGCCAACCCAGCCGTCGTACCCGCGGCCGGCGAGGTCGCCGAGCAGCCGGTCCAGGTCGAGCTCGCCGGTCCCGGGCTCGCCACGACCGGGCCAGTCGGCGATCTGCACGTGGGCGGTGACCTCGGCGTACGCGGCGATCGCGGCGTCGAGTCGTCACCGTTGTTGGCCAGGTGGAACAGGTCGCACAGGAAGCCGACATTGGCGTGTCCGTCCCGACGGACCGCATCGACGACCGCGACGGCGTCGGCAGCCGTGCGCAACGGGTAGGGCTTCGGACCGCTCACCGACTCGACCAGGACGGTGGCGCCGATGCGCTCCGCCTCCTTGGCGGCCGACCCGAGCTGCTCACGGCCGAGGTCGTCCTGGGCTTCTGGTGTGGCTCCGTCGACCCGGTTGCCGTAGAGCGCGTTGAACGCCGAGACGCCGAGACGCTCGCCGATGCCGACGGCGACCGCGACGTTGTCCCGGAACTGGCCGGCCCGGTCGGGGATGGAGAGTACGCCGCAGTCCGGCCCGGCCAGGTCGCCGGCGAAGAAGTTCAGGCCGACCAGCTGGACGCCGGCATCGGAGACCGCGGACACGAACCCGTCGACCTCGGCGTCGCCGGGAACGGGTTGGTCGGGCCAGGGCCACCAGAACTCGATCGCCTCGAACCCCGCCGCCTTCGCCGCGTGGGGACGCTCGAGCAGCGGATGCTCGGTGAAGAGCATGGAGCAGTTCGCCAGGTAGCGGAGACCATGGTCAGTCATTGTGATTACTTTCCGTATTGTGGAAATAGTTTTCCGAACAGTGAGAGAATAGTCTTCTCCCTGGTACGACGTCAAGCCGCGGCCCGACGTCCCGCGGCCGACTAGCTGCCGCGGTAGGTCGAGTAGCCGAACGGGCTGAGCAGCAACGGCACGTGGTAGTGCGCTGCGACGTCGCTGACCTCGAAGATGACCTCGACCACGGGGTAGAACGTGGGTGTTTCCGTGCGCGCGAAGTACGCGCCGGTCTCGAAGTGGAGGCGGTAGGTCCCTGCATCGAGCTGGAGCCCTTCGGTGAGCTCGGGGCAGCGGCCGTCGGCGTTGGTGGTTCCCCGGCCGACATCGGCGGTTCGAGTGCCGTCGACCCGTTCGAGCCAGAGCTCCACGCCCTGCGCGGGACCACCGGAGACGGAGTCGAGGATGTGTGTCGAGATGCTCATGCGGGGTCCCTGTTCGAAGCGGAGCGAAGCGAGCATTCGAATGGGGTGTTCATGCGTCACCCCACGAGTCGCTGAGTCGGAGCCGGGTGATCCGGGCGAGCTCGCCGCGCACCACGTCGAGCTCGGTGTCGGGGTCGTTGCCCATTCGCTCGAGCAGGAAGGCCAGGAGGTCTTCAGCACTGCGGCCGGCGGCAGCCACCAGGTAGATCCGGCCGAACCGCTTCTCGTAGTCGGCGTTGCCCCGGGCCATCGCGTCCTGGGTATCGGTGTCGGCCTGAGACATGCCCGCCTGCTCCTTTTCGGAGCGAGCGGCGGACTCGTCGTCCAGGTGGGCGGCACGCTCGCCGATCCGTGGGTGGCCGGCCAGGGCGGCGTCGATCTGGGACTCGTCGAGGTCGGCGATGATGTCGTCCGAGGCGGCGAGCAGGGCGTCGAGATCGTCGAAGGGACGGGCCGCGAGCAGCGCGTCGGCCCAGGCTGGAGACGCCGTGAGCGCCAGCAGCCGGGGCCGCAGCGCGTCGGCGCCTGCGTCGTTGAGGTCTGCGAGGTCGGACAAGACATTCCTTCGTATGAGTGTTGTTCTGGGCTGCATTCAGGATGCAGCGGCTGAAGGTGGCCGGGTGCCCCCGCACCCGGCCACCTGCCCTAGTGGACCCGCTGCATCGCGGAGGAGAGGCTCAGCCCCAGCGGGTTGGTGTCTTCCACCGCGTCCTCCAGCCGGTGGTTGGCGATCTTCGCGATCTCCAACAGCGCGGCCACGTGCTCCTGCGCGGGCGAGTTGTCCAGCCGGTGCCAGGCCTGCTCGAGCACCTGCTCGGAGCTGAGCTCGCGGACGGCGATGATCAGCGGGAACCCGAACTTCTCGCGGTAGGCCCGGTTGACCTCGGTGAAGGCATCCTGCTCGTCCTCGCTGAGGAAGGTCAGGCCCGCCGACGCCTGGTCGATGACCGAGTGCTCACCCAGGTCACCGGCCAGCAGTTCCTCGCCGGCGAGGGACGGGTAGCTCTGCATCAGTTCCGTCTGCCGTGCGGGCGGCATCGAGAACAGCTGGTCCTGCATGGCGGCGCGCAGCGCGTTCCCGTCGGCGTACGGGCGACGGTCGGCCACGGCCTCGGCGATCCCCGCGTCACCCTGGTAGGCCGGTGCCAGGGTGGCCACCAGCTTCGGCCGCGGCATCGTGTTCAGCGTGTCGACGCCGATGCGGGAACCAATCTGCTCCTCCCTGCTCACCCCGCCCCAGTAGTTGAGGAACAGGTTGAGGACGATGGCCGCGATGCTGCCCGAGGTGATGCCCGAGTTGAGGAAGGTCTGCACGTTGCTCGGCAGCTCGGCGAAGAAGGCCGACCCGCCGTTCACCTGCGGGGTTCCAACGGGGATCATCGCGACGCCGATGCTGACGGCGACGATGATCACGTTCCGGTGGTTGTTGAAGTCGACCCGGCCCAGCGTCTGGATGCCCACCGCGGCCACCGTCCCGAACATCACCAGGGCTGCGCCACCCAGGACCGAGGGCGGGATGGCTGCGACGATCGCGCCGGCCTTCGGGAGCAGGCCCAGCAGGATCATGATGCCGCCGGCAGTCGCCACCACCCAGCGGCTCTTGACCCTGGTCAGTCGCACCAGCCCGACATTCTCCGCGAAGCAGGTGTAGGGGAACGAGTTCATCACGCCGCCGAGGAAGGTCGCGAGACCGTCGGCGCGCAGCGCCGCCGCGATGTCGGCTTTCGAGATTGGCTTCTCCACGATCTGGCCGGTCGCGTAGACGTCACCCGTGGTCTCCACCGCGGTGATCAACATGACCACGATCATCAGCAGGATCGGCAGGACGGCGAACTTCGGCGCGCCGAAGTGGAACGGCCCGGTGAATCCCACCCAGTCAGCCCCCTTGACCGCCGTGAAAGTGGCGACCTTGCCGCCCGAGCCGTTGCTGACGAAGGCGGCGATCCCGGTGCCGACGAACAGGCCGACCAAGACTGCGACCGTGTTCAGGAAGCCGCGGGCGTAGCGCGTGATCAACAGGATCAGCAGGATCGTCCCGAACGCCAGGCTGAGGTTGGTCGGGCTGCCGAACTTCAGGTTCGCCGGAACCAGGTCGGGGTTGAAGTAGGCGAAGACCCCACCGCCTGCATCCATGGCCGCCACCGGCAGGAGGGCCACGCCGATGATCGTGATGACCGTGCCGGTGACCACGGGCGGGAAGAATCGCACGAGCTGGCTGAAGAAGGGGGCGATCAGCAGCGTGAAGAGGCCCGCGACGATGACCGCGCCGTAGATGTACACGAGGCCGTCGGTGCCCTCGCCGTGGTCGAGACCGATCACGATCATCGGCGAGACGGCCGTGAAGGTCACCCCCTGGAGCAGCGGCAGCCGCACGCCGATCTTCCAGATGCCCACCGTCTGCAGCAGCGAGGCGATGCCACAGGTGAACAGGTCGGCGTTGATCAGGTGGATCAGCTGTTCCTCGTCGAGCCCGATGGCACCGGCCAGCAGGATCGGGACGACCACGGCGCCGGCGTAGAACGCCATGACGTGCTGCAGGCCGTAGATCGCGAGCTGCTGCGGGGGCAGGACCTCGTCAACCGGGTGTTGGACCCGTTTCTTCGTGTGCGTAGGGGTTGTGCTCATCTCACACCTTCTGTCGGTGCACCTTCTGGTGCTTTGCAGTGCGCGGGCGCGCGGTGCCCGGTCTCGCTCACGCCGCGATAGGGGGTCTCCTCGGCATCGGCCAGGAGGTTGCGATGGATCAGACGAACCCTGGAACGTCCTGCCACGCCAGCCCGGCGTCACCGGCGTCGTCCCGGGACAGGGCGGCCTCGATCAGACCGTAGGGACGATCGGCGGCGATGAAGACCTCGCCGTCGTTCTTCAGCCCGAAAGGCTCGAGGTCGACCAGGAAGTGGTGCTTGTTGGGAGCCGAGAACTTGATCTCCGCCACTTCGGGGTGTGCCTCCAAGGCATTCCTGCCCATCACGTAGAGCGTCTCCTGCAGAGCACGGCTGTACGTCGTGGCGAAACCAGCCATCAGGATCCGCTTGATGTCCTCGTAGACGGCGTTCCAGTCGAGATCACGGTCGCGCCCGGTGCCGTCGTAGCGCCAGCGAGCGGTCAGCGACGTCGCCATGATCCGGTCGTCGGTCTCCTGAAGCGTCGTGTACCTGTCCTTCAGGAAGCCCTTGAACTCCGACCCGGTCGACTTCAGCACCGTGAGGTCACTGAAGCCCGAGACGACCCAGACCTTCTGGTCGTCCCCACGTCCCTCGACGGTGACGACCGTCGTGCGGGTCTCAGTGCCGCGGCGTACGAACGAGTGGTCGTGACCGGCACCGTCCACCTCGATCCGGTCCCAGGCGTATTCCTCCACCTTGATCTGCGCCCCGGTCGCGGGCGGGGCCGCCTCGAGGAAGTGGGTACCGAGCGCGATCGCGTAGTCCTCTGGCGAGGTGACCCCGTGCTCCTTGGCGTACGCGAACGAGGTGTTCTTCTGGGTGTCGGTCGGCAGCACCTTGGCCTGGTCACCGGTGATGTGGGCGTCGTCGAAGTCCCCGGTCAACGAGGTGGAGACGTTGAGATCCCGGATCTCGTGTCGGTCGGTGTCGCGATAGACGCGGACGACGCGGTTCTCGGCTTTTCCGTATCGGTTGGCTCCGAGGACGATGCTCATCTGGTCCGCTCCTTGCTGCTCGACCAGACGATGCCGGCGGAGCCTTGGTTCGATCTGTTTCCGTATAGACGGAAAAGATATTACCGTCAAACGGAAACTCTAGGCAGGAATGTGATCCACGTCAACTACTTCGGGGGATCGATTTCAGGAGCCATGCGTGAGGGTCCGATTCAGGCGTGGCTGCGGCGCGGCCGGGCCAGCGCCGCCAGCGTGGCGGAGTCCAGCCCCGTGGCGGCCTCCACCTCTGCGGTCGAGACCGCGCCGCAGTCGACGCCGCGAACCACGAAGTCCGAGAGCGCCCGCGCCGTCGCCGGCTCGTCCATGACGTCCGAGCCGGTCTGTTCGACGTAGCTGCGGAGCCGATCGGCGGCAGCGCCAAAGCCGGAGCGGTAGAAGGCGTACGTCGCCGCGAACCGAGTCGGCAGCTGGGCCGGATGCAGGTCCCACCCCTGGTAGTAGCCGCGCTCGAGCGAGCGCCGTACCAGCCGGGCGTGCAGCTCCCAGCCACGCCGTACCGCAGCCTCGTCACCGACCGGCAGGACATTGGTGGACCCGTCCGAGAGCCGGACACCGGTCCCGGCAGCGGCGGCCTGCATCACCAGCTTCGCGTGGTCGGCGACGGCATGCTCCATGCTCTGGTAGGCGGCGGGGATGCCGCAGAACGCCGAGTAGTCGTAGGTGCCGTAGTGGAGAGCGGTGCACCTGCCCCCGGCTGCGTGGATCATCCGGGCGACGAGGGCGGTGCCGTCAGGTCCGAGGATCGACTGCGGGGTCTCGATCTGCAGTTCGAAGCGCAGGCTGCGCGGGGTGATGCCGAACGACTGCTCGATCCGCTCGGTGAGGGCGACCATGCTCTCGACCTGCTCGACGCTGGTGATCTTGGGGAGCGTGACCACAAACCCTTCGAGACTCCCGCCGGCCTCGAGCAGTTGGGAGACGAACATGGTCAGCGTGCGGATGCCGCGACGGCGGGTGGGCGCCTCGAGGCTCTTGAAGCGGATGCCGCGGTACGGCGGCGCACCTCCGGCCTGGACTGCCTGCGCCAGCGCGGTCGCAGACGCGCGTACGTCTGCGTCCTCGACGTCGTCGGCCCGAGCGCCATAGCCGTCCTCGAAGTCGATCCGGACGTCCTCTATCGGTTCGGTCGCCAGCTTCTCCCGAACCAGGGCCACCGCGCGCTCGTCGCCGGCGACCTCCGCGAACAGGTCGGCATGGTCGTCGACGGCGGCGAGGGCCGTGCCTTCCCCACGCCTCGTTCAGGTCGGCGGTGAACGCGTCGGCCGGCACGTAGACGGTGTGCACCGGTTGTCTGCCGGTGGTGTCGCCGGGGAAGCCTGCGCTCAGCGCCGCGTCGGCGGCCGCAAGCCGGACGTCGAGCTCGTCCGCGAGCTCCTCGCTCAGCCGGATCGCGCCGTCCGCTTCCTTGTCCGCAACTTGTCCGCAACAGGTTCCGTGCCTTCAGAGCGGTCGCTCATGTGTGCTCACCTCAATCTCGATTATTCGCATGACGGATAATATCTTCCGTAATGCGGAAGTCAATCGAGGTTTTGAGGTCGGCTGGTTCCGCTCAGTCCGGCTGGCCCACGAGGCCGGCTTCCTCGATCCCTGCGAGCGCGGCCGCCTCGTCGTTGTCCGAGGAGTCGCCGGAGATGCCGACCGCTCCCAGCAGGGTGCCGGAGGCGTCCCGCACGAGCACGCCGCCCGGCACGGGTATCAGCGCACCTCCTATCGCAGACGTCACGGCCGCCACGAAGTAGGGCTGCGCTTCGGCGCGGGCCATGAGAGTTCTGGAACCGAAGCCGACCGAGAGCGCGCCGTGCGCCTTTCCAAAGGCGATCTCGAACCTCTTGTTCGAGGCGCCGTCTTCGCGCTCGGCCGCAACGACGTGTCCGCCCGCGTCCAGGACGACGACCGTCAGCGGTTTGAAGCCGCGCTCTGCTCCGAAGGCGCGCGCCGCCGCGATCATGCGGCGGGCGGTATCGAGGTCGACGCTCATGCGTCACCCCTGTTCGCGAGGGACTTTTGCGCGATCCGGCGCTTGTGCAGGATCGGCTCGGTGTATCCGCTGGGCTGCGTGGCTCCCTCGAGCACGAGGTCGCGGGCCGCGAGGAAGGCTTCGCCGTCGAACGACGGTGCCATCGGGAGGTACCCGGGGCTCCCGGCATTCTGCTCGTCGACCACGGCGGCCATTCGGCGCAGCGACTCCTCGACCTGCTCGGTGGTGATCACGCCGTGCATGAGCCAGTTGGTGATGTGTTGGGAGGAGATCCGGCAGGTGGCGCGGTCCTCCATCAGCGCAACCCCGTTGATGTCGGGCACCTTGGAGCACCCGATCCCGGCATCGATCCAGCGCACGACGTAACCCAGCGTGGACTGGATGTTGTTGTCCACCTCGGCCTGGCGATCGCTCTCGGACCAGGACGCGGGATCGCCGAGGGGAATGGTCAGCAGATCGGCCAGCTGGGTGCGCGATCCACCGGCCAGCTCGTCTTGACGCTGGTGCACGTCGACCTGGTGGTAGTGCAGGGCGTGCAGGGTCGCCGCGGTCGGCGAGGGCACCCATGCGCAGCTGGCGCCGGCCTGTGGATGGCCGATCTTCTGCTCCAGCATCTCGGCCATATTGTCGGGGGCGGCCCACATGCCCTTGCCGATCTGGGCCCGGCCCTGGAGACCGCAGGCCAGGCCGACGTCGACGTTGGAGTCCTCGTAGGCCTGGATCCAGGCCTGGCTCTTCATGTCGCCCTTTCGGACAACGGCTCCGGCGAGCATGGACGTGTGGATCTCGTCGCCTGTGCGGTCGAGGAACCCGGTGTTGATGAAGGCAATCCGGTCGCGTGCGGCGTGGATGCAGGCCTTCAGGTTTGCCGAGGTCCGCCGCTCCTCGTCCATGATGCCCACCTTGATCGTGAGGTGCGGCAGCCCGAGCACCTCCTCGACCCGGCTGAAGAGCTCACAGGTGAAGGCCACCTCGTCGGGGCCGTGCATCTTGGGCTTCACGGCATACATCGAACCGGTGCGGGAGTTGTGCAACGTCGCCTCGCCACGCAGGTCGTGGAGGCTGCCGAGGCCGGTCACGAGCGCGTCGAGGATGCCTTCGGGCACCTCGCCTCCGTCGCGGTCCAGGACCGCGTCGGTGGTCATCAGGTGGCCGCACTGACGGACGAACAGCAGTGCCCGACCTGGCAGGGTCACTGTTTCGCCATCGGCGGTGGTGCAGGTCCGGTCGGCCTGCATCGTGCGGGTGAAGGTACGGCCGTTCTTGGTGACCTCTTCCTGGAGGGTCCCCTGCATCAGATGCAGCCAGTTGCGGTAGCCGAGGACCTTGTCCTCGGCGTCGACGGCCGCGACCGAGTCCTCGAGGTCCATGATCGTCGTGAGCGCCGCCTCCAGCACGAGGTCCTTGACCCCGGCCGCATCACTGGCGCCGATCTCGTGCTCACGATCGACCTGGATCTCCACGTGCAGCCCATGGTGGACCAGGACAACCGCGTCCGGGGTGGCAGCATCCCCGCGGTAACCAACGAACCCAGAGGGGTCCGCCAAGCGAAATACCTCGTCCTTGACCGTCACCGCCAGGCCCTCGGCGTCGACCGCGTACGACGTCGCGTCAGCATGCGAGGCACCGGCCAGCGGCAGGTGCTCGTCGAGGAACGCGCGGGCGCGGGCGATCACCTCTGCGCCACGGAGAGGGTTGTACGACGAGCCACGCTCGCGACCCTGGTCCTCGGAGATCACATCCGTGCCGTACAGGGCGTCGTACAAGGACCCCCAACGGGCGTTGGCCGCATTGGTGGCGAAGCGAGCGTTGAGCAGCGGAACAACGAGCTGCGGGCCGGCTTGAGTGCTGATCTCGGTGTCCACGCCGCTGGTCGAGACCTGGAAGTCCGCGGGCTCGTCGACCAAGTAGCCGATGGACCGTAGGAACGTCTCATAGGCCACGTGGTCCGCCGGCGTCCCGGGGGCCTGACGGTGATACTCGTCGACGTTCGCCTGGAGCTCCTCACGCTTGGAGAGCAGCTGGCGATTGCGCGGAGCGAGGTCATGGATGATGGCGTCCGCGCCCGACCAGAAGGTCACCGGATCTACGCCGGAGCCGGGGAGCGCCTCTTCCATCACGAAGCGGTGAAGGGACTCGGCCACGCTGAGACCGCCGAGCTGGACACGTGCCGTCATGGCGTTGCTCCTCAGGGGTTGGGGTACCCAATACTTCCATTGAGATCCCGCTGGGCACGAGGTACCCGCAGTCATCTGCCTTGGTGGGGTCTCGCTCAGCAGCCGTCCCTCTACAACTCGAGCTCGTACGCCAGCATGAGCGGACCGCCCTCGCCCTCGGTCCGACGAAACCCGGCTGCCTCGTAGAGGCGTTGGGCAAGCCGGTCGTCTTCGCTGGTGACGAGGAACGCATAGTCAGCGCCCCGCTCGCGCGCGACCCGCGATGGCGTCGGTGATCAGCTCCCGGCCGTACCCCTGGCCCCGCCGGCTGGGTGTCACGTAGAGCTCGGCCAGGTAGGCCTCCTGCGCCCGGCTCCACACCGACGGCTGTACCCGCATCACCGCGACCCCGATTGCTTCGCCGGTCTCATGCGCGCGAGCGAGCAGGACCGTGACATGGTTGCCACGGACCAGTTCCGCCAGTCGGACCGCCAGTTCGTCGGGCGGAGGCGCTGGCTCGTCGTACTCCACGTTGAAGTCGTGCAGCAGGTGCGCCGCGGCGGCAAACACGTCGCCACCCGAACTCCCGGTTACCGTCTCGACCATGCTGACCAGTCTGCCGTGGCAGCGCCCGAGGTCGCCCGCTCGCAGGTCACGCGCTCCGGGCGTACGCCGCTGGCGTGATGCCGAGCAGCCGCTTGAAGTGCCGGTTCAGATGCGCCTGGTCGAAGAAGCCGACCTCCGTTGCCGCGTCCGCGGGCCGTCGCCCGTTGAGCAGCAGCCGCCGGGCGCGGTCCAGGCGGCGGCCGATGAGGTACTGGTGCGGCGCGATGCCGTACTCGTGCCCGAACGCCCGGACCAGGTGCGCGGGGTGGGCGCCGAGCAGCGCCGCCGCCTCGGACAGACCGATGCCCTCTGCCACCCGGGCGTCCAGCAGCTCCCGCAACCGCTGCGCGAGCCCGGCGTCCCGGGCTACGACGGCCCCCCGCACGTCCTGGCGCAGATGTGCCTCGAGCCTCTCCCGCAGCAGCGCCAGCCGGGTCTCGGCCTCCAGCTCGTCGCCGGGGTGTCGCAGCGACTCGTGTAGCGCGGCCACCCGGTCCCGCAGCAGCGGGTCGCCGAAGCCGGGGTGGTCGACCGCCCGACCGACAAGGGACTCGTCGACCTGGTCGGCCTCCAGATAGACCACTCGCTTGCGGAAGCCGCGCGCGTCGACGGAGCGGCCGTCGTGCGGCACGTGCGGCGGCAGCAGGGTCACCAGGGTCCGCAGCGCACCGTGTTCGTGATGCTCGAGCTCGAACGCGACCACGCCGGTGTCCACGATGAGCAGCGTCCAGGTGTCGTGGGTGTGCCGCGGGTAGGCGTGCTGCGGGAAGTAGGCATGCAACACCTCAGCGACGCCGGGGACTTCCGGGCGCCAGGCCCGGATCTCGGCTGAGGACCCCATGTTAGGAACGTACAAGACCCCTGGCAGGTCACCCGTCCAGCATGGGGTATGGACAGACGCTTCGACACCAAGGTGGCCGTGCTGTTGCGCGACGACCTCGAAACCTGGCAGCGGGTGAACGTCACCGCGTTTCTCGCGAGCGGGGTCGCTGCGGCTTATCCGCAAATCGTCGGCGACCCGTACCAGGACGCCGACGGCACCACGTACCTGGCGATGTTCGGGCAGCCGGTGTTGGTCTTCGAGGGCAGCAAGGAGGCGCTGATCGCCGCGCACGAGCGGGCATTACGCCGCGAGCTGCCCATCGCCGTGTTCACCTCGGACCTGTTCCGGACCGGCAACGACGACGACAACCGAGCCGCAGTCCGGGCCGTCGGCCGCGCCGACCTCGACCTCGTCGGCCTCGCCGTGCACGGCCCGCGCAACGCCGTCGACAAGATCGTCAAGGGCGCCCGGATGCACCCGTAGTCCCGGGACTGTCGTTGGTGGCGTGCACGACCTCCCGCCAGTGCGGGTTGGTGAGCCACTTGTCGTTGACGCGGACGGTGGGGCTGATCTCGTTGCCGTGGTTGACCGCGCGAACCAGGGCTGCGCCTTCCTCGTCATCGCGAAACCTGACCGCGTGGAACGCGGCCCGGTGGAGACGCAGCGACAGCCGCAAGCGAATGCCGAAGGGGCATCCGGGCTTGTAGTACAAGATCGGAGTCGTCATTCTGGTCTCCTGTTCATCATAGTAAGACTATGACGATCAGTGTGATACTTTCATGGCATGCCTGTCAAGGAGGCCGGCGGCCATCGCCGAACGGCAAGCCGAAGCGACCAAGGACCAGATCGCACGTGCGGCTCGCGCTCTGTTCGCCGAGCACGGCTACGCCGCGACCACGATCGCGGCGATCTCGAACGCCGCTGACATTCCCGTCCAGACGGTCTACTCCGCGCTGGGCAGCAAGGCAAAGATTCTCCAGCGAATCACTGACTCATGGATGGTCGAGTCCCAGACCGTGAGCTTGGCGAAGGCCTCACTGCGCGAAACGGACACGCGCCAACAGCTGCAACTTCTCGCGTCGATCAACCGCCGTCAGCTCGAGCTCGGCTCGGACGTCATCGCGATTTACCAAGAAGCCGCGCGCGCCGACGCCCAGATGGCTGAAACGCTGCACCACGTCCTTGCCGCACGCGAGCGTGAGATCAGGAGGCTATCTGACCTCGATCACCGCTCACGAGCCCGACCTGGACGTGGACCACGCCCTCGACATCACCCTGGCGCTGACCCTGCCCGAGGTTTACCGCACTCTCGTGGCGGAACGCGGGTGGAGCCCGGGCCGCTACGAAACATGGCTCGGAAACTCCCTCGTCGCGCAACTCCTCGGTGGACCCGCCTGACGTTCACCCAACGGCCTTGCCTTCGCATGCGAGTCCTCGAACGGGTCATCGGCGCGCGTTGGCGAGCACCGGCATCGCCTCCCGCGCCTCGCTGACCCGCGAGAGGTCGAGGTCAACGATCAGCAGACCGGGCTGCGCCCCGAGCTCTCCGACCACCTCGCCCCGCGGTGAGACCACCGCGCTGTAGCCCACTCCCGTGGGCGCGGTGGACCCAGAGTTCGCATCAGCCGGCTGCGCCTGGTCGACGGCTAGGACGAAGCTCGTGCAGTCCAGTGCGCGAGCACGAGTGAGCAGCCTCCACTGGTCGAGTTTGCTGGGCCCCGCACCCCACGATGCACAAACAACGACGGCGTCAGCGCCGGCTCGGGCCATCTCCGTGAAGAGTCCAGGGAATCTCACGTCGTAGCAGGTAGCTAGCCCGATCACTGTGCCCCCGATTTCCACCATGGTGGGCGAAGCCCCGGCCGCGACCGAGTCAGACTCGGAGAAGCCGAACGCGTCGAACAGGTGGATCTTGTCGTACGACGCCTCCACTTCGGGGCCCGTGGCCAACAGTGTGTTGTATACACGCTCGCCCGGGGCGGGGGTGAACATTCCGGCGATCACCGTCACGTCGTGCCGCCGGGCGATCGCGCGGACCTCGCTAGCCCAAGGACCGTCGAGGTCTTCGGCAATCGGGTGCAAAGGAGCACCAAAGCACCTCATCATCGCCTCGGGAAAGACTACGAGCTCGGCTCCTTGCGAGGCTGCGCTGCTCGTCATGGCCTCGATAGTGGAAAGGTTGGTCTCGAGGTTGGGGGTGCTGAGGGCTTGTGCGAGTGCGACTCTCATGACGGCTTCCATTCCGGCGCTAGGCGCCTCGAGTTGTATACATTGTGTTCATGACTACTGAGGCGTCGCCACGATCCGGCCGGGAAAGGGCACTCGACTACCTGCGCACGGTGGTGCTGTCCGACCCGGAGATGGAAGGACGGTTCATCACCGAGCAGGAGATTGCCAACCAGATCGGGGTCTCGCGCACTCCAGTGCGTGAAGCCCTGCTGATCTTGTCCTCCGAGGGTCTGCTCCAGTTGGTTCCACAGAAAGGCGGCTACATCCCGCCGTTGTCTTCGCGGGAGATCCGGGAGTTGATGGAGCTCCGTGGCGTCATTGAGCGGCACGCCGCAGACGTGCTCCGGTCGGGTGAGGAGACCGCGAACGTCATGCAGGCTGTGCTCGATGAACAACGCGCGATTGTGGCTGTCAACAGCACCGGGCGAGAGTTCATTGAACTCGACCGCAAGTTTCACCAGGTCCTGGTCGACGCAGCCGGAAGCGCACTGCTTTCTCGGACCTACGATGGCTTGCGCGAGCGCCAGGTTCGGGTCGGCATCGTCGCACTTGAAACCGAACGCGAACGCCGCAGCTCCGTCTGCACCGAGCACGACGCGATCGTCAAGGCCCTGCGTTCCGGCGATGCGACCGCCGCTCACGACGCGATCAACGCGCATCTGGAGTTGACCCTGGGAGCACTGCTGTCGGCCTAAGCCGTCAGCGACGGGGTCGTGGCCTTGGTGAGTAGGTCTTCATCCTCGGCGTAGTTCGGATCGCGACCCAGGGCGAGGCCAATGATCGTGAGCACGCCCGCAACTGCGACGTACGCCGCAGGTGCTTGCCACCCACCGGTGACGTCGAGGAGCCACGTGAACGCGAGCGGTGCCAACGCTCCGCCGAACACTCCTGCGATCGTGTAGGCCAGCGACGAACCCGTGTACCGCAGACGCGGCGAAAATTGTTCGATCACGAAGGCGGCCTGAGGGCCGTACATGAACGAGTGGATGGCCAAGCCGACAACCACGCAGGCAGTCAAGGCGACCGGCGAGCCGTCCTGGATGAACAAGAAGAAGAGCATCGGCCACAAAGAGGCGAGCACGGCCGCGATGCCGTAGAGCATCCGACGGTTGATCCTGTCGGAGAGGGCGCCCGCCAGCGGGATGAGGCCGAGCTGGAAGCCTGACGCGATCAGGACGGCGGTGAGCACCTGCCCCTTCGTCAGTCCGAGTTGGGTGGTGCCGTAGGTGATCGTAAAGACCGTCATCAGGGCGTAGAGAATGTCTGGTGCCAGACGGGACAGGATCGCCGCGACCAAGGGTTTCAGCTCGGTGGTGAAGACCTCCCTCACCGGCGCTGTCGGGCGGTCCTCCTTGGCGGCGAGCGCCAAGAAGATGGGGGTGTCCTCGAGCTTCAGGCGGATCCAGAGCCCGAAGGCGACCAGCACCGCGGAGAGCAGAAACGCTACTCGCCAGCCCCAGGATGTGAATTGGTCCTCGGTCAGCGCTGCGGTGAGCCCGAACAGAACGCCGTTGGCCATCAGGTTGCCGGCAGGGGGACCGATCTGCGCGGCCGAAGCCCAAAGTCCCCGCTTCTCCGGCGTACCGAACTCGCTCGACAGGAGCACGGCGCCGCCCCACTCGCCACCCACGCCCACACCCTGAGCGAACCTGAGCATCACCAGAATGATCGGAGCGGCCACGCCGACGCTGGTGTATGTAGGGAGCACGCCGATCAGGAACGTAGCGATGCCGATCAGCACAAGCGTGATGACCAGGACCTTCTTGCGGCCGATCTTGTCGCCGAGCCGACCGAAGACCACGCCGCCGACTGGTCGCGAGACGTAGCCCACGGCGTAGGTGGAGAACGACAGGAGTGCCCCGGTCAGCGGGTCGTGGTCAGGGAAGAACAGCTGTGGAAACACGAGAGCGGCCGCCGCGGAGTAGACCGCGAAGTCGTACCACTCTAGGGAGGTGCCGGCCAGGCTGGCGGCGTACGCCTTCGCCAAGGAACGTCGGTCGACCTCGAGGTCACCGGCGCGGATGGTCGGGGATGAGCTGGTCATGTCTGAGCCTCCAGAACGTTGTGTGACTCCCATACTTCCTGTATACATTTGATATACGCAACCCCGTTGGACCAACTTCTTCAACATTTGGAGGTACACATGACGACCCTGACGTTTGAAGTCCCCGACCGCACCGCCATCGAGATCGAGGTCAATCAGGTGCTCAACGCCGGGTACGCCGGCCGTGACCAGGAAAGGGTCCAGGCGCACATCGATGAGTTGGCCGAACTCGGGATCCCGGCGCCGTCGACGACTCCGACTCTCTATCCGGTCTCGCCGTATCTCGCTCGGCAGGCCAGCGCCGTTGATGTCCAGCACGAGCAGACCTCAGGCGAGGCCGAGTGGGCGCTGGTCATCACCGAGGATGACGTACTCCTGACGGTCGCCTGCGACCACACCGACCGGCGGCTTGAGGTGCACGGTGTCGCGTGGAGCAAGAACGCCAGCCCCGATATTCTCGGCACACACGCGTGGCGGCTGGCCGACGTCACCGATCACCTGGATGCCGTGCGACTCCGGGCTTGGGTGGGCACGGGCAAGCAGCGCCAGCCATCCAGGACGGACTCCTGGCCGACCTGCTTCCGCCGCGCTACTGGCTTGACGTCCTCGACGCGCGCGGACTGTACCGCCCCGGGACCGTACTGCTCTCCGGCACGGTCGCGATGATCGAGGGCGTGGACCAGTTCGCGGATCATTGGGAGGTAGAGCTCTCCGACGAGGTGTCCGGGCGTGTCATCTCGCACGCGTACGACGTCAAGACGATGGCCAACCCGATCGAATGATGCGGCTGGTTCTCGATCGCGTCGGGCACAGGTCGCAGTGATCTCCAGACCTGCAAGAACTCGACAGGCCCCGTGGGACTCGAACCCACTACCAACGGAATCCCCGAGGTCTGCGCGAAGGGCCTATGCGGAGGTTGCCGCCTGGACTCCCGCGTGGTCGGTTCCAATCCTTCGACGTTGCCTGAGGAGCACGTCTCCCCTGACGTCGCCCGGACGCGGACAGGGGAGAACCACCGACCCCGATAGACAGCCTTCTTGTGCGGTGGTGGCCGGGGTCAAGGGTGGCCGGAGGCCATCGCTGAGCGACGCTCTGCGCCTTGACGCCGGGCGGCGGCCTGCAAACGATCAAGGATCGGGTCGGCGGCTCCGGGGTGATAACCACGCGTCTAACTTGACGCGCTGCTTTGTCGCTGGTCCGCCGACTCCCGCTGGCGCGGTGGAGCACCAGATATTTTGGCGAGGTGGTGGGTCTCGCAGAGCGCTTTGGCCTCGGCCACGGTGGCGGAGTCCTGGCCGATCTGCTGGTCGGAGGCGTCCCGGCGTGTCTGGTATGCCCGGTAGAGGTTGTCGTGCGGTCTGATGAGGTACTTCACCCCGTCGCTGCCGGCGGACCATCCGGCAGGGTCGTCGTACCAGTGCAGGTGTTCGGTGGTTTTCATCGCGTCCCTTTCCCAGGACCCCCACCCCTCATCATGCTCTCGTCAGACATTTCCCGCACCTGGGGGCTTCGGGGTCGCGCGGTCTGGGTCGTCGGGTGTTGCGGAGCGGGTGAGCATTGCCCCGGGTCTGAGTGGCTGCGGAGGAATGCCGGGCGCGTGCGGTGCGTGCTGGCGTTCAGGGGCGTCTGAGTGGGTGCCGTGGGCGGGGCCGCCCGTGTTGAGTCGGGGTGTGTCCCTGTCGTGCGCAGGTGGCGCCGGAGGCGCCCTTGAGCCAGTAAGGAAAGTTCTCACGACGCTGCCGCCGACCGCTACCACAATTTCCTAGGCGAAGTGTCAAGCATCAGCTGGCACGGAAACGTCAAGCATCAGCTGGCACCAGACAGGGCGCCACAGTCAACTCGGCTGTTTCTGAGGCGCTGAACGCCTCCGATCCGGACCGATCATCCGACTCCACGGTGACCGGCGATCCCGGGGACGGGTGAGCTCATGTCGCCCGACATGTCGTCCGTTGCGGGGCTGATCGAGGCTTCCCTGATCGGCGCGGGGGCGCTGACCTGGGGGTTTGTAGGCCCCGTGGGACTCGAACCCACAACCAACGGAGACCTCGTCGGCCTCGCTGCACGCTGTCCAAGAACTCGACTCACGTCTGAACTGGGTTCCAGTTGGTCGTGGTTGTTCGAGCCCTCGGAGGGGCCATTCGTCCCCGCATTTGTCCCAAGCCAGGGAGCACCACCCATCCATAGCCAGCCCCCTTGCTCGGCGGTGTTCGGGGTCAAGGGTGGCCGGAGGCCATCGCGCAGCGACGCTCTGCGCCCTTGATGCCGGGCTCCGGCGTGCAAATCCTTCGGGATCGGGTCGGCGGCTCGGCGGTGAGTGGAGTTCGGGCGTTTGACCGGCTCGACAGGTCGGATCGATGACGCTCGGCCCCTGTTCGGAGGCAGGTCGCTTTCGATGTCCGTGCCCTGCTGCGGGTGGGGTGCGCGAGGACGGCGCGCCAGCGCCGCCCGCAGCGCGGGGTCCCGCCCGGCCGCGCCGCAGGCGCGCTTGAGCCAGTAAAGAAACTCGTAACCGATTCAGGCGCTTCGCAGCCAGGCGCGGAGGGCGTCGCGGATGACTTCGCTGGTGTTGGCATCGTCGGACTCGGCGCGGGCTCTGAGCGCCTGCTCCAGCTCAGGGTCGAGACGTACGGGGATGACCTTCGCCGCGGCGGAGCCCATCGGCTTGCGACCTCCTTGACGTCGAAGCGCTGCGGTGTCGTAGCCGCTCTCAGCTTCGTTGGCGAGGTGGCCGATCGTCTCCTCGGTCACGGAACTTGCCTCCTGCGGTTCGGGGATGCTTGTCGTCGGTCATCAGTGGGCCTCCTCTCGGGCTAGGGAGCAGATCGAAGTACTGGGGTCGAGCTTTCATTGCATGGATCACGAGTTCTGCTTCGTCATCGAGCATCAGGACAACGATCTCGAGCAGTCCACCTCCGGTGTCGAAGCCGAGTCGCAGTTCTCGTGCTGGTTGGTCGTCATCGATGGAGTAGGCAATCAGGTACTGCTCGG
>CAVRBN010000024.1:0-50459 GCA_963719255.1 uncultured Actinomycetota bacterium
CGCGGGCCTCGGCGATTTACTCGGTCGCGGTCGGCGGGAGGTCGAGGCGGTCCGGCGCCTGCTGAAGCTGCCGATCACCCTTCGTGCCGTTCCTCCCGAAGCGCTGCTGGAAGTGGACGGCCTGGCTCCGTGGCGGACGCCGAACGTTGATTTCTACGAGATCAGTACGACCATCGTGCCGCCCGCCATCGACCCCAAGGACTGGAAGCTGCGGATCCACGGGATGGTCGACCACGAGATCACGCTGACCTTCGAGGACCTGCTCGACCGAAAGATCACCGAGGCCTGGATCACCCTCAACTGTGTCTCCAACGAAGTCGGCGGCGACCTGATCGGCAACACCTGGTGGAGCGGCGTCCGAACCGCCGATCTGCTCGCCGAGGCCGGCGTGCAGGCTGGTGCCGACGCGGTGAAGCAGACCTCCGAGGACGGCTGGACCTGCGGCACTCCGCTCGAGGCCCTGACCGACGACCGCAACGCGATGCTCGCCATCGGCATGAACGGGGAGCCGCTGCCCATCGAACACGGCTTCCCGGTGCGGACGATCGTGCCCGGTCTCTACGGCTACGTGTCGGCGACCAAGTGGGTGGTCGACCTCGAGGTCACCAGGTTCGCCGACTTCTCGGCCTACTGGACCGAGCGCGGCTGGTCGGAACAAGGTCCGGTCAAGATGGCGTCCCGCATCGACGTACCCGACTCGAATGAGACGGTGGCAGCCGGCCTCGTGACGGTCGCCGGATCGGCGTGGGAGCAGCACACCGGCATCGAGGCCGTCGAGGTCTCGCTGGACGGCGGGCCCTGGCAGGCGACGACGCTCGGTGGGGCGCCAAACAATGACACCTGGGTGCAGTGGAAGGCGTCCCTGACGGTCGGCGCGGGCGACCACGAGCTGCGGGTCCGGGCGACCGACAAGCGGGGCAGGTGCAGACCGGCGCCATCGCCGACGTCGTGCCCGATGGCGCAACCGGTTGGCACACCATCGAATTCAGCGCTGAGTAGATCACCTCTACTCTTGACCGGTGACGTTCAGGCTCCATGACACCGCGACCGGCGAAGTCCGCGACTTCGTTCCCCTCGAGGAGGGGAAGGCCGGCATCTACCTGTGCGGCCTGACGGTCCAGTCCGAGCCACACATCGGCCACATCCGCTCCGGCGTCAACTTCGACGTCCTCCAGCGCTGGTTGCGGGCCACCGGGTACGACGTGACCTTCATCCGCAACACCACCGACATCGACGACAAGATCCTGATCAAGTCGGCCGAGCAGGGGCGACCCTGGTACAACCTCGCCTACGCGATGAACCGTGAGCTCCAGCGCGCGTACGACGCCCTCAACGTCGCGCCGCCGACCTACGAGCCCGCTGCCACCGGCCACGTGCCGGAGATGCTCGAGCTGATCACCGCGCTCATCGCGAAGGGTCACGCCTACGCGGCCGAGGACGGGTCGGGGGACGTCTACTTCGACGTGCGGTCGTGGCCGGCGTACGGCGAGCTGACGCACCAGAACATCGACGACATGGAAGCCGCGACCGACGCCGACCCTCGGGGGAAGCGCGACCCGCGCGACTTCGCGCTCTGGAAGGGCTGGAAGAAGGAGTCGGAGCCGGAAACGGCGGCGTGGCCCTCGCCGTGGGGGCCGGGAAGGCCGGGCTGGCACATCGAGTGCTCGGCGATGGCGGGCAAGTACCTCGGGAAGGCCTTCGACATCCACGGCGGCGGTGTCGACCTGCGCTTCCCCCACCACGAGAACGAGCAGGCCCAGTCGCGGGCAGCCGGCCACCCGTTCGCGTCGTACTGGATGCACAACGCGTGGATCACCACCTCCGGCGAGAAGATGAGCAAGTCGCTCGGCAACTCGCTCCTGGTTCCGGTGGTGCTCGAACGCGTGCGCGCGATCGAGCTGCGGTTCTACATGGTCGCCGCGCACTACCGTTCGCACGTCGAGTTCTCGTACGAGGCGCTCGAGGAGGCGGCTCAGGGGTTTCGCCGGATCGAGGGGTTCCTCGACCGCGCGTCCGAGGTCGAGCCGGTGGTCGAGTCTCGGGTCGGGTCTCGGTGGTCGAGCCTGTCGAGACCACGACTGATCTCGACAAGCTCGATCAACGAGGCAAGCTCGATCAACGATTCGTCGCCGCGATGGACGACGACCTCGGCACCCCCGCCGCGATGGCGGTCATCTACGACACTGTCCGCGAGGGCAACAAGCTGCTGTCGGCCGGGCCGTCGCGGGCACTCTCGGAGGCGGCCTCCGCCGTACGCGCGATGCTCGACGTCCTCGGGCTGGACCCCGCCGACCCGGTCTGGGGCAGCGCGTCCACGGCGACCACCGACAAGCTCACCAAGGCCGTCGACCAGCTGGTCGCCGGGCTTCTCGAACAGCGCGCGGAGGCGCGGGCGGCGAAGGACTTCGCCGCCGCCGACGCGATCCGCGACCGGATCCAGGCAGCCGGCATCGAGATCGAAGACACCCCCACCGGGCCGAAGTGGTCCCTCGATTCAGGAAGCCACTGACATGGCCGGCAACTCGCAGCGCAAGGGCTCGATCAAGAAGACCGGCAAGGGCAACCCCACCGCGGGCTCCGGTGGCCGCGTGAAGCGGGGGCTCGAGGGCCGCGGCCCGACGCCCAAGGCCAAGGACCGGCCCTACCACAAGGTCTACAAGGAACGCACGAAGACCGAGCGGGCCAATGCCGCGCGCCCCAAGCGCAAGGTCATCGGCGGCGAGGCCGAGTGGGTCGCGGGGCGGAACTCCGTCGTCGAGGCGCTTCGAGCCAGGATGCCGGTGACCGCTGTGTACGTCGCCGAGGGTGCCGAGCGGGACGCCCGACTGCGGGAGGCGTTCAAGCTCTCCGCAGACGCTGGCCTGGCACTGATGGAGGTGCCCCGGTCCGAACTGGACCGGATGACCGGGGGCGCCGTCCACCAGGGGCTGGCGGCTCGGGTGCCGGCGTACGACTACTCGCACCCGAACGACTTCATCGACGCGGCAGCGAAGGCCGGTGAACCGGCCCTGATCGTGGCGCTCGACCAGGTCACCGATCCGCGCAACCTCGGCGCGGTGGTCCGCTCCGCGGCCGGTTTCGGCGCGCACGGCGTACTCATCCCGGAGCGTCGGGCCGCGGGCATGACCGCGTCGGCGTGGAAGACCTCGGCCGGTGCCGCCGCGCGGGTCCCCGTCGCCCAGGCGGTCAACCTGGTCAGGCAACTGAAGGCCTACCAGGACGCCGGCTGCATGGTGATCGGCCTGGCCGCCGACGGCGACGTGTCGCTGCCCGACCTCGACCTGGCCGACGGACCCTTGGTGGTCGTCGTCGGCTCCGAGGGCAAGGGCCTGTCCCGGCTGGTGTCCGAGACCTGCGACCAGCTCGTCTCGATCCCGATGTCGAGCTCCCTGGAGTCCCTCAACGCCGGTGTTGCTGCGTCCGTGGCCCTCTACGCCGTCGCCCAGGCCCGCGCCTCGCGCTTCCTAGTCCGCGAGCTGGCAGTTCTGGCCCCGCGAGCTGGCGCTGAACTGTGGCCCCGCGAGCTGGCGGTTCTGGCCCCGCGAGCCGTCACTTGCGGCCCCGCGAGCCGGCATTAGTGGCCCACGACTCGCCACGTGAGTAGCGGCGGTTCCGGACGGGGGTCCGGTCGCGCAAGGCGTCCCGGACCTCGGCCAGCCACCGTTCACAGGTATCCCGCTTGAAGTCGGACTTCCGGACCACGATCACCACCCAACCGTGTTCACGCAGCCAGTCCCGGCGCTTCTCGTCGGCCTCCTTGCGCTCGTCACCCTCGTGGAACTCCTGCCCGTCGTACTCGATGGCGATCTTGAGCAGTGGGTACGCCAGGTCGACCCGAAAACGCGGCACTCCTCCGTCGTGAACCCAGAACTGGAGCTTCGGAACCGGGAGCCCGGCATCGATGATGGTCATCCGGGTCCACGACTCGCCGGGGGATTCGGCGTACGGCGACGCGTGGCCGATGAGTTCGCGCAGCTGTTTGACCCCTCGTCGGCGGTGGTACCGCGGCAGGTGGCGCTGGAAGTCGGCGAGCGTCACGCCGCAGTTGCGCATGAAGGCGTCCAGTGTCGCCAGCGCAGCATTTCGACCGTGAAGGCAGGCGAGGTCCATCGCCGTGCGAACCGCGCTGGTGACGAGCACGCCCTCGACCTCACAAAGCTCGTCCTTTCGAAGATCGCGTTGTCCGCCTGACGTTCCGGTTCGGCGGACCCGACCGTTGCCGGGCAACGACACGACCTCGAGCGCGGGCAGTAGTTCCAGCTCGCGATGGTCGAGGCAGTCGATCCCGTGCAGCCAGGCAGCGCTGCGATCGCACAGCACTGTGTGCTTCTGCATCACGAGAGCGGCACATCGGGCGCGGGTCGTGATCGAGTCGGGGATCTCGGCAGGGCAGTAGACGCCACGCAGGACGCGGCGTACCTCCCCTTCCCGGACCGCGCTCCGCAATTTCCTCCGCGAGATGCCGAGGTCCGAGAGCTCGGCGACCGTGAAGGGTCGATCAGGCAGGCTCGTCATGTCGACGGGACTGCCCGATCAGCGAGGCCGCGAATCAGCCGTCTTCGCGCGGCCTGTGGAGAACGCCGTCCGAGCTGCTGGCCGCAACTGCCGCTTCGCGGGGCCACAACTGACGGCTCGCGGGGCCAGAGCTGTCGGTTCGCGGGGCCAGAACTGCCAGTTCGCGGGGCCACAACTGCCAGCTCGCGGAGGTCAGAAGTAGTCGCGGATGTGGAGGGGGCGGCCGCCGAGGAGAGTGTCGAGGGTGGCGTCGTGGGTGGTCGGACCGGTCAGGAGCCCGGCCATCCGGATGTTCGCGCAGGTCTGGGCTCCGGCGTAGGCGAGGGCGAGGCCGCGCGGGGTGAAGGTCGGCAGACCGTCGACGGGTTCGATCCGCTCGCACTCCGCGGCACCGTCGCGGACGAGCAGCCGGTAGGCGCCGTTCATGGACTCGAGCAGATCGCCCGTGACAGCGAAGGCCACATCGGCGGTGCCGGGCAGCGGGATCGCCGAGAAGGCGCCGGGTACGTCGTCGACGCGGAGCATGTACAGGTTGGTCCCGACCACCTGCCACGCGACGGTCGGTAGCGAGAGTCGCGCGACATCGTGGCCGGACGTCTCGATCCTGACCTTGCCGGTGACGCTGCCGAAGCCGCCGAGGAACCGCCACAAGGCCGGGTAGGCGCGGGCGTCGGTGGCCAGCAGGTCGCTGACCGCGACCGTTGACGTGTCGCCGTGCCCGCTGCCCCGCTGCCAGCTCGCGTAGCCCACCACCTCGTTGCTTTCGTCGAGCGCAAGAGTCACCCCCGTGAACGCGGCGATGAAGTCGTCCGCGCTGGCCGGGAAGGAGACTCCGCGCCGGGTGAGCGGCCCGCTCTGGGCGCGTGCCCAGGCGTCGTACACGCGGCGTACGGCGTCGAAGTCAGCCGCCCCAGCGCGCCGAACGGTGATCCCCTGGACCGGGCGGACCGCAGCCAAGGCCGCGGTCGGCACCTCGACCGAGTCGTAGGAGCTGACCAGCTCGTAGCCGTAGCGGCGGTAGATCCCCGGTGCCGTCGGGAACAGCGTCGAGATGACCTCGCCGCGGTCGCGACCCTCGGCGAGTACGGCGCGGAACACGTCGTCCAGCAGCCCCTGCCCCCGGCGCTCGGCCACCACGGTCACAGCCGCGATCCCGTTCGTCGGCACCTCGGCGCCGCCGAACCAGGAGTGGTACTCGCGGCCGACGATCCGCGCGACCAACTCCTCGCCGTCGAAGGTGCCCCAGTGGTGCCGACCGGCACCCGGGAACTCGCCCGGCGCCGGCGCTGGCACACCCGGCGGGCGATACGCCGAACGCCTCCGCCCCCAGTCGCATCGCCTGCTCGAAGTCGTCGACGGTCAGGGGACGGGTGACGCGAGGCATGGCGATGAACCTACGACATCCAGCAGGATTCCAAGGCAGGGAGCAGCGCACGACTGATGATCAATCGTGTCAATAGTATTGACTTATTGATCAGATGCAATCACGCTTGTGCATCATCTGACCGCACTCCGACGAGCGCCGATGCGGCGACTCGCGGCCCAGGAAAGCAGGCTCATGGCCACCGTCACCTTCAAGGGAGCCTCCCGCGTCTACCCCGGGTCCGACCGCGCCGCCGTCGCGAACCTGGATCTCGAGATCGGTGACGGCGAGTTCCTCGTGCTCGTCGGACCGTCCGGCTGTGGCAAGTCCACGACCCTGCGGATGCTGGCCGGGCTCGAAGGGGTTGACGAGGGCTCGGTCTGGATCGGCGACTCCGACGTCACCCATCTCGCACCCTCGAAGCGGGACCTGGCGATGGTGTTCCAGAACTACGCGCTCTACCCGCACATGACCGTGGCCGACAACATCGGCTTCCACCTCAAGATCGTCAAGGTGCCGAAGCCCGAGATCCGGCGTCGGGTCGAGGACGCCGCCAAGGCGCTCGACCTGATGGAGTTCCTCGATCGCAAGCCGGCCAAGCTCAGCGGCGGTCAGCGCCAACGCGTGGCGATGGGCCGCGCGATCGTGCGGGAGCCGCGGGTGTTCCTGATGGATGAGCCGCTCTCGAACCTCGACGCCAAGCTCCGGGTGCAGACCCGCAGCCAGATCGCGACACTGCAGCGCAAGCTCGGGGTCACCACCGTCTACGTCACCCACGACCAGGTCGAGGCCATGACGATGGGCGACCGGGTTGCCGTGCTCAAGGACGGCGTGCTGCAGCAGGTGGACACCCCGGCCCGGCTGTTCAGTCATCCCGTCAACATGTTCGTGGCCGGCTTCATCGGGTCGCCCGGCATGAACCTGTTCCGCACCAGCGTCGAGGACGGCGCCACGGCGATCTGCGGCTACCCGATCGAGCTGAGCGGGGAGCAACGGGTCGGTCTCGACGGCAACGAGGCGGTGCTCGGCGTACGCCCCGAGGGCATGGTGCCCGCCAGCGACGGCAACGGCATCCCGTGCACCGTTGACGTGATCGAGGAACTCGGGAGTGACCGGTTCCTCTACTGCTCGGGTGCCTTCCGCACGGCCGACGCCGAGCGGGGCGGCGACGGCGCCGCCCTGGTGACCGCCCGGGTCCCGGGTGGTGCCCCGATCAACGTGGGCGACAAGGTCGCGCTGTGCCCCGTCCCCGGCCAGGTCCACGTCTTCTCGCCGTCGAGCGGTCTCCGCCTCGGATGACTCCGAGGACCGACGTGACTGCCGAATCCGCCGACCAGGCGAGTCGCTGGCAGATCCTGCTCGACTCGTTGGCCCTCCGGCAGCGGTTGTCGGTGGCCGAGGCGGCAGAGCTGCTGGGTGTCTCGCCCGCAACCGTGCGCCGCGACTTCAGGGAGCTCGCCCGCCAGCAGCTCGCGACCCGCACTCACGGTGGTGTGGTCGCCACCTTCGTCGCCTACGACCTGCCCGCCCGTTACCGGACCGCCCCCGGAGAGCCCCGGGAACGCATTGCCCGGGCCGCGGCGGGTCTGGTCGAGCCTGGCCGCGTCGTCGGTTTCAACGGCGGCACCACCACCAGTGCCACCGCGCGTCATCTCGCCCAGCGGGCCGACCTGCAGCGTGGGGGCGAGGCCATGACCGTGGTCACGAACGCCCTCAACATCGCCGGTGATCTCGTGCTGCGCCCGCACATCCGCACCGTCTGCATCGGAGGGGTGGCCAGGCCGGAGTCCTACGAGCTGCACGGACCGTTCGCTGCGCGGGTGCTGGCAGACCTGCTGCTCGACCATCTGATCCTCGGAGTCGACGGGGTTTCGTCGGCCGAGGGGGCCAGCTGCCACCACCTCGGAGAGTCGGGCATCAACGCCGAGATGGTCGCCCACGCTCGGCAGGTGACCGTTGTCGCAGAGGCGCACAAGCTCGAGAAGGACGCGCTCTCGCGGATCTGCGGGATCAACAAGGTCGACCGGCTCGTCACCGACGAGTCCGCCGAACCGGCCCACGTCGCTGCTTTCCGTGCGGCGGGGGTCGACGTGACCCTGGCCTGAACCGACGTTCGGCGGGAATCGCCCTCCTGGCACGGAGCTGATAGTTAGGCTCGGTGGAATGAGTCTCCCGTCGGCACGTGCTGTCTTGGGGTACGTCGCCGCGTGGCTCGTGATTGCCGCACCACTCACGGTGTGGCTGTTCCTGCACAGCAGCACCGCCACCGTGATCGCCAGTCACGATGCCGTGCTTCGACCGACCCTCGACCACCACGTCACCTTGCACACCGGCCCATTCCTGCCGGACGTGCGCGCTGCCGCGCCAAGCAGGCTCGGCGTCGACGTCACGCTCGGCAAGACTCGGGCAGGATCGCGCGCCGAGCTCGTGCAGCGCTATGCCTTCATCGCCAGCCAGCCCGAGGCCCAGATCGCCAAGGTGCGTGATGTGCTGAGTGAGCTGGCGTACGACGCGGCCCTGCGCGGCTGCGCCCTGGCCCTGCTGCCCGTCGGCGCCTGGGCCCTCGTGGGACCGAGACGCCGAGTCGTGGTCCTCCGCCGGGCACGTTCGTGGCCGGGTGCCGCCGTGGGTGTCGCCCTGCTCGGGCTCGGGATCCTGGTCTGGCAGCCGTGGGACTCGCCCGACCGGACGATGGAGGATGACACGACCTGGCAGTCCCTCGACGACTACCTTCCCGGCGTGACGCTGCCGGTCGAGGCGGAGCGGCTGGAGATCAGCACCGACATCACGACCGACGAGACGCGGCGGCTGATCGAGAGCGCGATCAGCACCTATGACCAGAGCAAGACCTTCTATGCCCGCGCGGCCGAAACTGCCAGCGGGCTCGACCTCCGCCAGCCGCAGAAAGGGGAGACGGTCGCGCTGTTGGTGTCCGATCGCCACGACAACATCGGCATGGACCCGGTCGCCCGCGCGATCGGCGAGGCGGGCGGCGCGACCGTCGTACTCGACGCGGGTGACGACACCTCCACCGGAGAGCCGTGGGAGGCGTTCAGCCTGGACTCACTTGTCGAGGAGTTCGACGACTTCGAGCAGTACGCCGTCGCGGGCAACCACGACCACGGGTCGTTCGTGAGCGAGTACCTGCGCGACCGGGGCTGGACCACGCTCGACGGCGACGTGGTCGACGGACCGGGCGGCTCGTTCATCACGGGTGTCGACGACCCGCGTTCCAGCGGGCTCGGCAACTGGCGCGACGAGTCGGGGCTCTCGTTCGACGAGCAGGCAGAGCGGATCGCGGATGACGCCTGCGCGTCGGAGGAGCGGATCAACACGCTGGTCGTCCACGACGCCGACTCGGGGACTCCGGCTCTGGAGCGCGGCTGTGTCGACCTTGTCCTGTCGGGTCATCTGCACGTTCAGGTAGGCCCCACGAAGGTGCGCGGTTCCAACGGCCAGGCCGGTTACGCCTACACCAACGGCACGACCGGCGGCGCGGCGTACGCCATCGCGGTCGGCAGCAAGCTCCGCCGGTCTGCGGAGGTGACGTTGGTGACCTACCGCGACGGCCGGCCGGTCGGACTGCAGCCGGTGGTGTTGCGGACCGACGGCCGGTTCAGGGTGGGTGCCTTCCTCCCGCTCGACCTTTCCTGACAAGATCGGGGACCGTGACGACCACCGTTGACCGAATCCTGCCGACCGACGAGGCCGAGGCGCTGCTCGACCTCACCCACGACATCTGCGCGAAGGAGCTTGCTCCCCACGTCGCGGAGATGGAGGAGCGAGCGGAGTTCCCGGCAGCGGCGTACTCGGTGCTGGGCCGCAGCGGGCTGCTGTCGCTGCCGTTCGTCGAGGAGTACGGCGGTGGCGCGCAACCCTACGAGGTCTACCTCCAGGTCGTGGAGGAGATCTCGGCGGCCTGGCCGAGTGTCGGCGTCGGCACCAGCGTGCACTCCCTCACCGTCAACGTCGTGGCCACCAACGGTTCGGAGAAGCAGCGCACCGAGTGGCTGCCGAGGATGCTGTCCGGCGACTGGCTGGGCGCCTACTGCCTGTCCGAGCCGCAGGCCGGGTCCGATGTGAGCGCGATCAGGACGAAGGCGGTCCTCGACGGCGACGAGTACGTCGTCAACGGCACCAAGCAGTGGATCAGCAACGGCTCCTGCGCCGACTACTACATCCTGTTCGCCCGGACGTCGGACGACCCGAAGCGTGGCCTGTCCGCGTTCTTCGTCTTCGCGGACACTCCCGGCATGACCTTCGGCGCGCCCGAGAAGAAGATGGGCCTGGCCTGCGACGTCACGACCCAGGTGATCTTCGACGGAGCCCGGATCCCGGCCGCACACCTGATCGGCGAGGAGGGCCATGGGATGAAGGTCGCCCTGTCCGCCCTCGATGCCGGACGCCTCGGGATCGCGGCCGTCGCCACCGGCATCGCCCAGGCCGCCCTCGCGCTGGCGGTCGACTACGCCAACGAGCGGGAGCAGTTCGGCCAGAAGATCGGCGAGTTCCAGGGCCTGCAGTTCATGCTGGCCGACATGGCCGCCGACGTGGAGCGAGCCCGGGCGACGTACCTCCACGCGGCCCGGCTCAAGGACGCCGGTCGGCCCGTACTCGCGGCAGGCCAGCATCGCCAAGCTCACCGCCTCCGACGCGGCGATGAGGGTGACGATCGACGCGGTGCAGGTGTTCGGCGGCAACGGCTACACCCGCGACTACCCCGTCGAACGGCTGATGCGGGACGCCAAGGTCACCCAGATCTTCGAGGGCACCAACCAGATCCAGCGGATGGTCATCGGCCGCGACCTGCTGCGCTGACGGGCAGCTGGCGGCGCTGACGGGCGGCGTCAGCTGCTCACGGCATACCGCATCAGCACGTTCTGGGAGCCCTCCAGCTGACGGACCTCGGCCAGGCTCAGCGAACCGGCCGGCGGCGAGGTGAACGCGGGCACGCCGTCAACGAGAACGGCGTTGCCGACCATGAGGTGCAGCTCGTCGACCAGACCGTTCGCGAGCAAGTCGTTCCACAGAGTCGCGCTGCCGAACATCAGGATGTCGCCGCCGTCGCCGCGCCTCAGCTCGGCGATCTGCTCGTGGGCGTCGGCTCGCGGCACGATCCGGGTGGTGTCGCGCCACACGCCGGTCGCCTCCTCGGTGAGGCTGTCCGAGACGACCACCTTTTCGATCTCGTTGTTGATTCGGGAGATCTCACGCTCGTCCTCGGGCTGGTCCTCGTCCTCGGCCACCCCGGGCCAGTAGCCGACGAAGCCCTCGAACGTGTTGCGGCCGAGCAGCAGGGTCTCGGCGGATCTCAGACGTTCGACGTTGTACGCGCTGAACGACTCGTCCAGCGGAAGCACCATGAGGTTGCCGCCGGGGCCGGCGACGTACCCGTCGAGGGACATCAGGTTGCACACGATCACTTTTCTCATCACCACTCCTGGTGTTCGTGGCGCCGACTTGTCCGGCGCCTTCACCTCTCATGAGTCGGCTGCCGTCACGAACTCATCGGTTCTCCACGAAATCGTCAGGAAACTCCGCCGGCAGCCCGAACAGCTCATGCACCTTCGGGTCGAGGAACGCCGTGAGCTCGGCGATCCGGTCGCCCTCGATAGTGAGGACGGTGACCGACCCGAGCCGGTACGGCGCCCCGTCGGGCCCGGCCTGGTAGCAGCCGAACGCCAGCTGGCCGTTCGCCTCGGTCGGGACCAGCCGCCAGCTCGTGGCAAACATCCGCTCGGACATGAACCGCCCCACGCTCTCGCGGCCGTCGAACCAGGCCGGCAGCGGCGGCATCGAGAGGCGCGCGTCCTCGACGAGCAGGTCGAGAAGGGCGGGCACGTCGGAGCGCTCCCAGGCGGAGACGAACTGCTCGACCAACCGGCGACGTCCCGGGCTCGCCGAGCCTGCGCAGCTGCTCCTTCTGGGTCGGCCCCAGCACCTTGCGGGCCAGCCCGGACCGAGCGCGCTGCAGGGCGCTGTTGACGGCGGCGACACTGGTGTCCAGCACGGCCGCGACCTCTGCGGCGGAGAAGGCCAGGACCTCGTGCAGGATCAGCACCGCTCGTTGGCGGGCTGGGAGGTGTTGGAGGGCGGCGACGAACGCGAGCTCCACTGCCTCGCGCGCGTCGTACTTCGCGGCCGGATCGGTGGGGTGTGCACTGCCTGACGCCGCACTGGGGTAGGGCTCCAGCCAGATCGGCTCACCTACCATTTCGCCGAGGTCGTGCGGCGAGCCAGTCGGCGGCCCGTAGTCCAGCGACAGCAGCCGCTTGGGACGCCGGCCGCCAAGCTTCAGCGCGGCATTCGTGGCGATCCGGTAGAGCCAGCCCCGCAGCGAGCTCCGCCCCTCGAACCCGGCAAGGCCCTTCCAGGCGCCGAGCAGCGCGTCCTGAACCGCATCGTCGGCGTCGTGCACCGAGCCGAGCAGCCGGTAGCAATGGGCGTGCAGCTCCCCCCGGTACGGCGCGACCAAGTCGTCGAAGGCCGCCGAGTCTCCGGCCCGGGCTTGATCGATCAGCTGTCCCTCGTCCAGGGTCAGGGACTGCCCTCGGAGATCGCCTCGGGAGTGGCGAGCGCCTCGTCGGGGCGGCTGACGAGCACGTTGTCGATGTAGTCGCGCGCCGTGTCGAAGATGCTCACCTCGGCTCCGGCCTGTTCGGAGAGGTACCAGCGGTGCACGAGGATCTCGTGGAAGATCTCAGCGGGTTCGAGCTTGCCGCGCAGCTCCGCCGGCACCATCGCCATGATCGGCTCGAAGATCGTGTCCAGCCAGCGGTTGGCCACGATCGCACGGTCCTCGCTGCCGAGGTCGTAGTGGGCGGTGAACGCAGCCATGTCGTTGAGCAGCCGTCGGGCTTGGTTGTCCTCGACGTTCATGCCGGTCAGCGCCTGGAGCTCGCGGCAGTGATGGCCGAGCTCGACGACCCGCGGGCGGATCTGCACCCGGTCCCCGTCGAAGTCGGTGACGATGTCGAGCTCGTCGACGTCGAAGCCGAGGTCGTTGAGTCGTTCGATCCGCTGCTCGATGCGCCAGATCTCACTGGACTCGAAGGCCTCCTCCTGGGTGAGCTCGCTCCAGAGCTCGTCGTACCGGCTCCCGATCAGCTGGACGATCTCGTGCGCCCGGACGTCGCCCACGACCGAGCGGCTCGCTTGCAGGTCGAGCAGCTCGGCGAACACGTTCTCGCAGCCCACGGTCACGTCGTGCTCGCGCATGGCGTCGGACAACGACGGCTGGAGCTCGCCGGTCTCGGCGTCGACGAGGTACGCCGAGAAGGCGCCGGCGTCGCGGCGGAACAGCACGTTCGACAGCGACACGTCGCCCCAGAAGAAGTCGCTCAGGTGCAGGCGCACCAGGAGCACGACCAACGCGTCGATCAGCGACGGCAGGTTCTCGGCCGTCAGGCCGTGCGAGAACAGCGAGCGGTAGGGCAGCGAGAACTTGAGGTGCTCGGTCATCAAGGCCGCGGGAAGCTCTTCCCCGGTGGTCGACAGCCGACCCGCCACCACGCCTTGCGGAACGACAGCGGGCAGGCCCATCCGCTGCAGGTTGCGCAGCAGCCGGTACTCGCGGAAGGCGATGTCCTCGTTCGTCTCCTTGACCGCATAGGTCCGGTCACCGAGCCGGACTATCCGAACGACGTGCCGCGAAAGGCCGCGGGGCAGGGGTACGACGAACTCGTCGGTCCACTGCTCCAGCGGCGTACTCCACGGCAGCTTGACGATGGCCGGGTCCGGTCGGTTCGCCACGATCCGCAGGGGCATCTGCACATCATGCCGCGAACTGGCAGTTGTGGCCCCGCGAGCTGTCAGGTCTGGCCCCGCGAGATGGCAATTGTGGCCCGCGGGGCTGCGTCACCGGGCCATACGTGCCGGCTCGTGGGGCCACAACTGCCGTTTCGTGGGGCCAGAACTGCCGGCTCGTGGGGCCAGAACTGCCGGTTCGCGGGGCCACAACTGCCAGCTCGCGGATCCAGACCTCGTCGACGTACAGCGGCGAACCGTCGTGATGCGGGTCCGTCAGCAACTCAGGCCTCCCGGCGATCGAGGATGACCGGGCCAGGTCCCCGATCGGCGAGCATGTCGCCGGGGTTGTAGAGGGCGCAGGTCTTCAGGCTCAGGCAGCCACAGCCGATGCAGCTGGTCAGCTTGTCGCGCAGCCGCTCGATCCGCTCGATCTGCTCGTCGAGCCGGGACTGCCAGGTCCGGCTGAGCCGCGCCCAGTCGGCCTTGGTGGGGGTGCGGTTGTCTGGAAGGGTCGCGAGCGCCTCGCCGATCTCCTCCAAGGACAGCCCGACCCGCTGGGCGGCCCGGACGAACGCGACCCGTGCGCAGCGTGGACTGCTCGTAGCGGCGTTGGTTGCCCGTCGTACGGACGGAGCGGATCAGCCCGCGCGACTCGTAGAACCGGATCGCGGACGTCGCCACCCCGGATCGCTGCGACAGCTGGCCGATCGTGATCTGGGTCATGGTCGCCTCCTCGGTGGTCGAGACTTGACTTCAAGTGAACTTCAACTTGTTCCATGGTGCCATGACGACAGCAGAGATCGAAGTCTCGACAGGCTCGACCACCGATGACAGGCTCGACCACCGAGCTCGAACGGCTCGACCGCCGATCCCATGGGGTACGCCGAGGTGTTCCGCCTCATGGGCTTGATGACCGGCGACGAGAAGCACACGGCGGCGGCCACCTCGACCCTCGACGTGATCTGGGTGCTCTACGACCGGATCCTCGACGTGACTCCGGAGACCGTCGGTGATCCGGGCCGCGATCGCTTCTATCTCTCCAAGGGCCACGGACCGATGGCCTACTACGCCACGCTCGCCGCCAAGGGCTTCATCCCGGAGGACTGGCTGACCGGCTGGGCAGGCTTCGACTCGCCGTTGGGCCACCATCCCGACCGCAACCTGGTGCCGGGCGTAGAGATCTCCAGCGGTTCGCTGGGGCACGGCCTCCCGCTCGCGGTGGGTACGGCGCTCGGGTTGCGCGCCCAGGGCATCGGATCAAGGGTCGTCGTGCTCGTCGGTGACGCCGAGCTCGACGAGGGCAGCAACCACGAGGCGCTCGAGCTGGCTGCCGCCCTTCGGCTGGATGCGTTGACAGTCGTGGTCGTCGACAACGAGTCGACCAGCTACGCGCAGCCGGGCCGGATCGCCCAGCGCTTCGCCACCGAGGGCTGGCACACCGTCACCGTCGACGGCCGATCACACATCCAGCTCGAGCACGCCCTGTCCTTCCGTCCCGGCCGCCCGAACGCGGTCGTCGCCCACGTGGAGTCGAAATGACCGATCCTCGCAAGCAGTTCGCCGCGACCGCAGCCGACCTCGTCGAGAGCGACCTCTCGGTCGCACTGGTGTACGCCGAGATCTCCGGCCAGTTCTTTGGCGACGTCGAACGCCGCCACCCCGATCGGGTCGTCAACGTCGGCATCCGTGAGCAGCTGCTCGTCAACGTGGGCGCCGGCCTCGCGCTCACCGGGCTTCGCCCGATCGTGCACACCTTCGGGTCGTTCCTGGTCGAGCGCGCGTTCGAGCAGATCAAGCTCGGCTTCGGGCACCAGGACGTCGGAGGTGTGCTGGTCGGCGCCGGCGGCTCGTTCGACATCGTCGGCGGGGGCCGCACTCATCAGTCACCCGGCGACGTCGCGCTGTTGGACACGATCCCCGGCATGCACATCCATGCGCCCGGCACCGCCGTCGAGGTGGACGCGATCCTGCGCCGGACGGTTGCGGGAGACGGCCTGCACTACGTGCGGGTCGTGGGGCAGACCAACACCGACGACTTCCCGGTGACCGGCCGGTTCCACGTCGTACGCCGTGGAACCGGCGCGACGGTCCTGGCGCTGGGGCCGACCCTCGACGCCGTGCTCGAGGCCACCCGCGGTCTCGACGTCACGGTCCTGTACGCCAACACCGTGCGGCCCTTCGACGCCGCCACGCTTCGCGCGGTGCTGACGACGCCCGACGTCGTCCTGGTCGAGCCGTGGTACGCCGGGACCTCGGCGCGCGTGGTCTCGGATGCCCTGCGCGATACGCCGCACCGCCTGTTGGCGCTGGGCGTTCCGCGTGCAGAGTTCCGTCACTACGGCCGCGCGGCCGAGCACATCTCGCGCGCACGGGCTCGACGCGACCGGCATCCGGCGGTCAATGGACGGATTTCTGACCCAAGCCGCCTGAAGCTGCCGTCAGGGCCTAGGGTTCGCCGCGGAGCACTGCCGGCGAAGCGGCGTCGCTGAGGAACAGGCGCGGTGTCAGAACCTTCGGCGATGTCCAGGGCGTAGACGTCGCTCGTCCCCGGCTCGTCCTCCCGGGGGAGGCCGTAGAGCAGGGTGTGCTCGTCGAGCCACTCGACCTGGTCGTCCACGCTCCGGGTCTCGCCGAGAGTGGTCTCGATGCCCGACCTGAGGTCGAGCACCGCGAGGGTCCAGGTCGCGCCGTCGCGTACGTCGCGCTTCTTGTAGGCCACATGGCGCTCGTCGGGCGACAGTGACGGGCACTCCGCGTTGTCCTGCAGGCTCTCCAGGGTGCGCCGCTCGAGGTCCCCGCGCACCAGCCAGGTGTGTGCCGCCTGAGCTTGCGGTCGCATAGAAGGTGCGGTCGTCGCTGGCAAACGTCACGCCCCAGAAGTTCCGGTCGACGGGCTTGGTGGCCTTCCCGTCGATCAGAAGCCGGTAGGACTCCAGGTTGGTGCGGTGCCCTCCCGAGGTCGGCCCGACCTCGGTGGCCGTGGAGAATGCCGCGGCCGTGTAGGAGTGTCCTTCGACGAAGACCGTCGTGGCCGCGAGGCTGCCGTCGGGGGAGAGCCGCACCCGGCTGGGAATGCCACCCAGTGACCAGGTTGCCGCCTTCGACCCGTCCGGCCGGAGCACGATTGCCTTCGCGCGCGAAGTGATCGATGCCACGGCGGCGAGGCAGATCATGGTGCGGTCGGGCGCGACGTCGATGCGGTCGCAACGCCTGCCCGTCGCGGTCGGCGCGTCGCCGTTGCTGCGTCCGGCGGCATCGGGCGACACGTAGGACACCCACCCGTAGTGGTCGCCGTCGGCGGTGTCGCGGAAGAACACCGTCGCATCGCCCGCGCCTTCGGCGATCGACTGTGGAAGGTCGGCCGACTCCTTCACGACCGCACGGCGCTCGGCGACGAGGTACGCCACGGTGGCCAAGATGACCGCGAGCGACGCGGCAACGAAGACTGCGATCCGGCGTCGCGGCGTCATGCGTCCACCCGAAGTCCACCGCGCCGCAACAACAGCAGGCTCAACGGGACGGCCAGGGCGAGCGCCGTACCGAACGACGCCAGTGCCCAGGCCGGGCCTGCCCAGACCCACATCAACCCGAACGCCATCGACGCGACCAGCCTGCAGACGGCGACCACCGTCTGGGACAGGGCGATCGTGGAGGCTCCGGCCCCGGGTGCGGCCACCTCCCCGCTCAGGGCGGCGATCAACCCGTCGGTCCCCGCGTAGTAGGTCCCGAGCCCCACCAGGGTCAGCGCGGCGAGAACCAGGCCGGGCCCCGGCAGTACGGCGCACACGTAGGCGAGGACGAGGGCGAGGTGGCCCAGAACGAAGAGCCGTGGTCGCCCCATCCGGTCCGCGACGGTTCCAACGGGGATGGCGAGGACCAGGTAGACGATGCTCGTGCCGACGGCGAGCAGCGGCAGCCAAAGCGCGCTGATGTGGTTGCTGTCCAGCAGGGCGAGGTAGAGCAGGCCGTCACCGACGCTGAGCAGGCTCATCAGACCGGCGACCAGGACCAGGCTGCGAACTGGCGCGGACAGCAGCTCTCGCAGCGGCGGACGGGGCGGGCGCTTCTCCGACCGTTGCTTGCTGCGCTGTCTCAGGTCAGGGACCACGAGCGCGAGGAGCAGTGCACCCACGACCGCGAAAGCGAGGGAGACCACGAACACCGCGGAGAACCGTCCCGGCAGGAACTGCAAGATGCCGAACGCCAGCACCGGTCCCAGGCAGGCGCCGATCGTGTCCAGCGTCCGGTGGACCCCGAAGGCGCGGCCCAGCTGGCGGGGCTCGGAGGCCAGGACGATCAGGTTGTCCCGGGGCGCCGTGCGGATCCCCTTGCCGATCCGGTCCACCGCGACAACGGCCGCGATCGCGGTGAGGCTGCTCGAGCAGCAGCAAGCCGACCTTCGAGACGGCGGACACGCCGTACCCACTCAGGGCGACCCATTTCGGCCGGTCCAGGTGGTCGGAAGTGAGCGCAGCCGGAAGACGCACGAGAGTGCTCGCGCCCTGGTGCAGGCCGTCGACGACGCTGTAGGCGAAGACGGAGAGACCCAGCCCGGTCGTGATGTAGAGGGGCATGACAGCCGTGACGGCCTCGGAGGAGATGTCGGTGAGCAGGCTGACGAAACCAAGCATGACGACCGTGCGGGACACTGCTCCACGGCCGCGCAGCACGGAGGGGCTGCCTCTGAGGCTGATGTACATGTCGTGAGCCCTCCGCCTGGGACGATGGGCGCGACGCGTCCCGCACACGTATCGTACGAGCCGCGACCGGCCCGCCGCAGTTGTTCGAATGACCCAAACGGGTAGTGCCGCTCACCGGGCTCTCCGCGTACCTTGAACGCCATGCGGTGGGGTGGACGGCTTGCGCTTGTCGGTTGTGGGGTCTTGATGTTGGCTTCGACAGCCTCGGCTGCGCCGACCCCGGACTTGGTGCACTTCACCGCCGCTGGGGACTACAACTCCACCGTCGAACACGTCGGCGGTCCTGAACGCGATCGCCGGCTCTGGTTCCGACCTCAACATCGCCCTGGGTGACATGTCGTACGGCGTCACTGGGGCGGAGCAGGCCTGGTGTGACTTCGTCACCAGCCGCGTGGGCTCGGGGTTCCCCTTCGAACTGATCTCCGGGAACCACGAGAGCAACGGCCAGAACGGCAACATCAACGACTTCTCGGCGTGCCTGCCCAACCAGCTGCCAGGTGTGGTCGGCACCTACGGCCGTCAGTACTACGTCGACGTCCCCCAGGAAGACCCGCTGATCCGGTTCGTGATGATCTCCCCGAACCTCCCGTTCCCCGACGGCACCTGGAACTACACGGCCGGATCCGCCCGCTACAACTGGACCGCCGCGGCCATCGACGGGGCCCGCTCGACGGGCGTTCCCTGGGTCGTCGTCTCCATGCACAAGCCTTGTCTGTCGATGGGCGAGTACGCCTGTGAACCGGGGGCCGACCTCACCAACATGCTGCTGCAGAAGAAGGTTGACGTCGTCCTGACCGGCCACGAGCACATCTACCAGCGCACCAAGCAGCTGGGGCTCAAGGCGGGCTGCACGTCCCTGACGATCGGCTCCTACAACTCAAGCTGCGTCGTCGACAGCGACAACAACCTTGCTGCGGGTGCAGGCACCGTCTTCGTCACGACCGGCACCGGCGGCGTCACCCTACGCGACGTCAACGCCGCCGATCCGGAGGCCGCCTACTTCGCGGCGACTTCGGGTGCGAACAGCCACGCAGACCTACGGCTACTCCGACTTCGTCGTCAACCGGGAAACCATGACGGTGCGGTTCGTCAGAGCGGCCGGAGGCGCGTTCGCCGATCTGTTCACCCTGACCCTCGGCCCGCCGCCGGCCAACCAACCACCAACGGCCTCGTTCACCTCGTCCGCCGCCGGTTTGACCGCGTCGGTCAACGCCACCGCATCGAGCGACTCCGACGGCACCATCGCGTCCTACGGCTGGGCGTTCGGCGACGGCGCCACGACGACGCTGACGACTCCGCAGACCCAGCACACCTACGCGGACCCCGGGACGTACAACGTGACGCTGACCGTCACCGACGACGACGGAGACACCGACGCCGTCACCCATCCGGTCACCGTGACCCAGAGCCAGACCCAGGTGCTGGCGTCGGACCTGTTCGCCCGGACGTTGAGCAGGTCGTGGGGTTCGGCCGACGTCGGGGGCCCCTGGACTGTGAACACGGCCGTCGACGTCTCGGGGGTCGACTCCGGCGAGGCCTGGATGTCGATGACCGCTCCCGCCAAGGGACCGGCCGCCTACCTGCCAGGCCCCACGTCGACCGATCTCGACCTGCAGCTCGACCTCCGCCTGGACAAGGTGCCCGCCGGGCGGCTCACGCGTCGACCAGTCTGTGATCCTGCGTCGGAACGCGAACGGGGACTACCGGGCGATGGTCAGGGTGCTGGCCAACGGCTCGATCCGCGCCGGGTTCGCCCGGACCTCGGCAACCGGCGTCCAGACCGTCTTCGGCACCGACGTCACGATCCGCGGTCTCACCTACGCCGCAGGCGACGATCCTCAAGGTGCGCGCGCAGGCGACCGGCACCTCACCCACCACGGTTCGAGTGAAGGTCTGGAAGTCGACGGCCACGGAGCCCGCGGCCTGGACCGCGACCGCGACCGACTCGACAGCTGGGCTGCAGGTGGCTGGGCAGCATCGGCCTCATCGTCGTACCTCGGCTCGTCGGCGACGAACGCGCCCATCAAGGCCAGGTACGACAACCTGCGCGCGGTGGTGGCGAGCACGCTGCCCTGAGTCAGCTCTGGCCTGAGTCGTGCCCGTCAGTGCAGGGGGAAGAGCGCCCTGGCGGGGCGGCACTTGGCGCCGACCGGGGGTAGGGACAGCGAGATCAGGTAGTTCCGCATCGCGTCGGACACGCAGCCCCCCGTGTCGAGCGCTCCGTGGCCCCAGCTCTTGCTCTCCAGCAGCCGGGATCCGGTGAAGAGCTTGTTGGCAGCCACGGCTCCGCTGATCGGGGTGGCCGGATCGTGGCTGTTGCCGATGATCAGGAGTGGGGCCGACGTCGTGACGTTGAACGGACCACTGAACGCGTCCGCCTTGGCAAACTGTGCCCAGCCTGCGCAGGTGCTGGACACCCAGGTCCAATACCGACCGAACCACGGCTGAGCCTTCTCGAAGTTGTTCGCCGCGCGCTGCCAGACGTAGGGGTCGGTGGGGTTCATCGTGTCGGCGCAGGCGACCCCGTAGAAGGGGTCGGGGAAGACTGACCCGAAGCCGTTGCGACCGGTGATCCCGTAGGGGCCGGGGATCCCGCGGCGATCCTTGGGGGTTTGGAGGATCCGCCGAGCGTTCTTGGGCGTGACGTTGTCGAACACCGCGGCGTGCAGTTGCTTCAGCGACCGCATCAAGGACGGGTAGGCCCCGGGCGCGTAGAGAGACGCCAGCGTTTGACCCACCAGGCCCGGGTAGGTCATCGTGCCACCGCCGTTCAGCTTGACGGGTCCCTTGCGCAGTCGCCGGACGAGGTCGTTCCAGGTCTCGGTGGCGCTGCCGGAAAGGGCGCAACGGCGTCGCGAGAGCTCATCGCACCTGGCCAGCGCCGAGGAGAGGGCCTCGGCCGCGCCGTACCCACTCTTGAGGCGGGTGCTGAAGGGGATCGTGGTGCCGGAGCCGCCGCGTCCGGTGGCCCAGGCGACCGGGTCGAGGACGCCGTCGATGATCATCGCCCGCACGTTGTCAGGGAACATCGCGGCGTAGGTCGCGCCGAGGTAGCTGCCGTAGGAGATGCCGTAGTAGGTCAGCTTGTCGTCACCGACGGCCTGGCGGATCAGGTCCATGTCGCGGGCCGTGTCGGCTGTCGACATGTGGTTGGTGATCGGGTTCGCCCCGGTACGGCAGGCCTGGCGCAGCCAGTTGTCATGACGGATCCAGCGGTCCACCTGTTTCTTGTTGTTCGGGAAGGCTGTGAACGAGAACGGCGGCTCCTTCCTGTCCGTGCGACAGTCCATGTTCGGGGTGGACGTGCCACGCGGGTCGATGCCGACGATGTCGAACCGGTTGTGGATGGCGGGCCTCACCAGCTCCGGGAAGAACCGGGCGAAGTCGGTCGACGTCCCACCCGGGCCCGCCCGGGTTGACGAACAGGGTGCCGATCCTTCGGCTCGGGTCGGCTGCCGGCACCTTGAGCAGGTTGAGCCGCGTCTTCACGCGGTTGGGGTAGTCGTAGTCGAGCGGGACCCAGACCTTGGCGCACTCGGCGCCGTCTCCACAGTCCTCCCACCTGATGACCGGCACCGGAGCCTGGACCTCGGAAGGTCCGGCGACCGTGGTGACGCTGGTGACGTTGGCGGCGGTGGCTGGGACCGACGGCCTGCGCGGCGGGTACGGCGGCCAGGGCGGCCGGTCCGAGAGCCAGGGTCGAAAGGACGGTGATGATGCGGCGCATGTTTCCCCCGATTGGATTGTGTGCCTGTGCACCCTACTGACTTTCGGTGGCATTCTGCAGGACCGTACGATGTGGCCGCGCCCCGGGCAGCCGCGGCGAAGCCGGTGTAGCTCAGTTGGTAGAGCGCCTCACTTGTAATGAGGATGTCGCGGGTTCGACTCCTGTCACCGGCTCCATGCAAGACCGCAGGTCAGAGACCCTTTCCAGTTCGCTGGGCCGCGGGCGGAGCGGACGCCGACGCCACGTGGACGGGCTTCATATCCCCGTGTTATCCCCGGAAACGTCGTCGACACGTTTCGCGGCGTCCCAGAGGTTCTGATCGATCAGGTGCCCGTACAGGTCCATTGTCATCGCCCGCCTGGCCTCTGGAATTGCCGAATTGACCTCTCATAGGTCAAGGCGCCGGCTCCGCCGGCGCACGGCCTGCGGGCGGCGCTGGCGCGCCGTCCTCGGCCGGTTGGAGCCACCGGGCCGTCAACCGGTTATCGCGCTGGCCGAAGGCGGCAGAGGGCTTGACCAAGGTAAAAGACTGTCCGGCCCCGGCCGGGGTCTGGTGGGTCTCGCGTATGTGCTCCTCGAGGTCGAAGCCGGCGGAGAACAGATCGGTCAAGTCTTTGACGCTGTAGCGGGCGGTGGGTAGGCCCGAACAGTGGGTAGGGCCGTCCTCGGCGAACGTCGAGCAGCAACGCTCCGCCGGGGCTGATCGCGCGGGTGACCAGGTCGAGTAGGAGGACTGGTCGGCTGGGTCGGTCAAGAAGTGGAACACCGCCCGGTCGTGCCACACGTCGTAGGTCCGCGGGGGAACCCAGGAGGTGATATCGGCGACCTCGAAGCTGACCAGATCTGCGCGGTGCGCCAGCCGACGTCGGGTCAGTTCGAGCGCGGCCTCGGAGATGTCGAGGACGGTGAGGTCGGTGCGGCCGTCGGCGAGAAGCTCGTCGACCAGGGTCGAGCTGCCGGCGCCTACGTCGATGACCGAGCCCGGGGTGTCGGCGATGAGTGCCAGCGAGGTGTCGGGGGTCTCCTGGTACCACGAGACCTGGTGCGGTGTCGTTGGTGCGGAATACGTGGTCCCAGTGCTGTGCGGTCATGTCGCGATGCCACCTTGTTGTGCTTCCCGGACGCGCCTGGCTTGGACCGGGAGTGTCTCATCGTCTCAGCCGTTAGCGGATGACGGTGGCCGCGACGCCAGCAGGCGAGGTCCGCGTTTGGGCCAGGTTTCAGCTCGGGCGCGCGGGTTGGGTTTCTAGGCGGTTCTTGAGGCGCGCGAGGTTCTCGGGCATCTCTTTGGCCGCCTGGCGTCGCACCAGCAGCGGGACGAGGACCTTGCCGATGCCGTGACCCTGGAAGTCGACGTCGATGGCGACTCGGCTGCGCGTCTGGTCGATGGGCTGAACGGTGACGTCGACACGGGCGCGGATCGGTCCGTCGATACCGCGCACAGCCCAGCTGGTGGGCGGGTCGAGCTTGGTCAGGACCGAGGTCGAGGGTCGGTCGGCGCCGCCGATGCGCCGCACCATTTGGCAGTGGGAACCAACAGCGGGTGGGCCGGGTTCCTTGATGCCGCCGGAAACGACGCCTTGTTGCCACTCGTGGAACTGGGTGGGGTCCGTGACGTAGTTGTAGACCTGCTCGGCGGGCCGGTCGATGTCGATGCTGGTGGTGGTCATCGGTTCTCCTAGTGTGAGTGGTTCAGGCGTCGACTTGCGAGTAGGCGGCGAGCAGGTCGGCGTAGCGGTCAGGTACAGCGGCCAACCCTCGTCCGTGCTGACGCCATCGCGAACGCCGGCCCAACCCTCGCCGTGCCGGTCGAGGTGGCGATGCTTGATGTCGACGCGAGTGCGGTCCTCGCCCAGGGCGGTGAAGGTGACCTCGACCTCGCTGCGCTTGCTCGGCGTCGGTCTCGATCTGCCAGTACGGGCTGATGTTCCAGCTGAACACAAACCGGTCCGGGGGCTCGTAGGCCAGGACGGTCGCCCACGGGCACTCGCTCCCGTCGGCTCCGCGGTCGATGATGTGACCGCCGACGCGGGTCTCGACGACGGTCTCGGCAATGGGCACGGCCAGGAGGTTGTGCTCGGGCGGCTTGAAGGCGCCGAAGTCGCGGGTGAAGACCTCGAAGGCGCGTGCGGCGGATGCGTTGACCTCGATGGAGGCGTGCACGGCTGTCGGGTCGGTCGTCTGGGTCATGCGTGCTCAGTGGTCATGCGACGTCCGATCGGAGTCGTGCTGCGGTAGGTTGTTCAACGAGGTGCTTGTAGGCGGTCAGGGTGTCGTTCCAGAACGAGTCAAGCTCGACGCGCATCTGGTTCAGCCCGTCCTGGTTGACCCGGTAAATGCGGCGGGAGCCGGCGCGCTCGTCGAGGACGAGGCCGGCGTCCTTGAGGATCTTCAGGTGCTGGGAGACCGCTGGCCGGGACGACCGGCAGGGTGTCGGCCAGCTCGCCGACCGCGCGAGGAGCGGCCGCGAGCCGCGCAAAGATGGTCCGCCGCGTGGGGTCACCGAGCGCAGCCCACCCATCAAGGACGTAAGTATTCACTAACGGTAAGCATCGGCTAACGACACTGGATTCGTCAAGAGTCCGGTGGTGACGCGCCAAGCCTGGTAGCCGCCGATCAGGTCGGTGGCGCGGACCAGGCCGAGCTCGCACAGGGTTGCGGCGGCCAGACTCGAGCTGTAGCCCTCGTTGCAAACCACGATCACCCGGGTCTGGTGGCCGATGCCGAGGGGTGTCCGGTCTGGCGAGGTGGGGTCAAGGCGCCACTCGAGCACGTTGCGGTCGATGACGACCGCACCGGGCAGCTCCCCGTCACGGCTGCGCTGGTCGACCGGTCGGATATCAATCACGACCGCACCGTCGGCGACCTCCGAGGCGAGCCGCTCGGGCTGAACCCGGTCCAGGCTGGCGCGTGCACGTTCGAGCAGCACCTCGACCGCCGCGCGACCAGGCATGGCCCGACCTCCTCACCTTCGATGATAGAAGCCCTCCGCCCGTTGCCGCAGACTCGTTCGGGATCGTGCGCACCTGCAGCGGCAACCTGCAACGGCGTCGGTGCCTCCCAACTGCACGCGCTCGCGCCGTCAGCCATCGCCGTCAGCCATCGTTGGCTCAGCGTCGAGGATCGCCCGCTTTCGGCTCGCTGTTCGGTCCGGGTCTCCTCTGCGTTGGACCCGCGTAATCCCCGTTCATCAGTCGACGGCCAACAACTTGCATTCAGTGCCCTACCGTTTCAGGGTCGCGAGGGGTGCGCGTCCTGCCCTGAGGGCATCCTGAAGTGACTTGTAATGAGGATGTCGCGGGTTCGACTCCTGTCACCGGCTCCTCGGCAAACCCCAGGTCAGCGCCCTGCTCGCCGGCCCTCCTCGGACTTCTGCTGGACTCGCGGACTGCCAGCAGTCAAGACCCCGGGTCGGCGGGCTGTGCATACTTCGACCATGGGATCTCCTTCGGGCGCGTCCGACGTCGACCCGACCGACGTGGTGGGCGAGCTCAGCGACACCGAACGCGCGGTCCTGGGGCCGGTCTCGGTGGCCGAGGTGCGGGCCTTCTTCAGCGCTTACGTCCGGGACCGTCTCGACAGCCCGATCGCGAGGATCCTGTTCCGCGCCGGCCGCATCGATGTCGTATGGGGGGTCGCGCTGGAAGACGGGCGCGAGGTCGTCATCAAGAGTCACCGGATGCCGGTGGAGGTCGAAGGCATCGCCGTCGCCCGGGAGGCGCAGCGGGTACTGGGGCAGCCGACTTTCCGTGCCCGCAGCCCTTGTCCGGTCCCGACGCGGTCGAAGGCCGCGTGCTCACGCCGGAGACCTGATGGGCGACGGGGAGACGTGCCTGACGGGCGGGATCCGGGCAACCGCCGGCTGTTGGCCGGGGGGCTTGCGCCGGCACATCGCGCTGTTGCGGAGGTCGGTCCTGACCTGCTGGCGGCACCGGCCCGGGGCCGTCGTGGTGTCGATACCAGGCCGGGCCGTGGCCCGTGCCCGCATGACCCGATCGTGGACTTCAGCATCACCCCCGACGGCTACGCCTGGCTCGACGGTTCGCGCGGCGGCGGCCGATCAGATCCTCGTCCACCGCGCCGCTGGAGAGGTGGTCGTGGGTCATGCCGACTGGTACGCCGGCAACGCTGCGGTCGTCGCGGCGGTGCCTGGTGGCCACGTTCGACTGGGAGCTGGTCGCCGACGCCGAGGCCGTGATCGCCGGCTTCACCGCGGCCTGCTACGCCGCGAGCTCGACCAGCGGGGGTGGGCTGTCGACGCCGGAGGAGGTGGCCGCGTTCCTGCGCGACTACGACGCCGCTCCGTGGTGCACCCCTGACCGGTCGCATGAACAACGTGCGGCGGCCGGTGCGGCCGCCTGGATCCTCGCGTTCAACGCTCGCTGGGAGCTCGGGATGCGCGAGCTCGGCCGGGCCGAGGGTGCCACGCTCACGCTGGTGCGAGAGCGCCAAGATGACTACCTCGCCCTCACCTGGTAGTCGGCGGGGCGCTCGCCGTCCCCGACCGGCATCCCAGGCTGCACGTCGGTCAGGTCTTGTCCTTCACACCAACGACGGCGAGTGGCGGATGGGAAAGCGGAGCTCGGAGGTCCCCGTCTGACGGGTGAAACGCGCTATGCCGCCGACAGGTAACACGCAACGCCTAGTCTTCCAACCATGCTTATCTATGGCTTTCAGGAGTACGGCGATGCCTCTGTGCAGGCCCACATCGAGACGCCCAGCCCGGTGCCGGGGCCTGGCCAACTGTTGATCGAGATGGCTGCGGCCGGGGTTAATCCGGCCGACATCAAGGTGCGGTCCGGGCTGCGCAAGGAGCAGGTGGAGGTCGCGTTCCCGATGGCGATGGGCCGCGAGGCGGCCGGCGTCGTGCACTCCGTTGGCGCCGGCGTAGTGGGCTTCGAGGCCGGCCAACGCGTGTTCGGCCAGGTCGCCTCCGGCACTGGTGCGCTGGCCGAGAGAGTGCTCTTCAACGCTGCCTCGAGTGCCGTCATTCCGGCCGGCGTGGAGGATGCGCACGCGACCTGTATCCCGGTTTCGGTCGGGACCGCCCACGACGCACTCGACCAACTCGGGCTGGCGGCCGGCGACACGCTGCTCATCACCGGTGCCGGCGGTGGAGTCGGTACGGCGGCATGCCAGCTTGCGCGACTCCGCGGGCAGCGAGTCATCGGACTTGCTTCGCCAGCGAAGGCTGGCGTGGTGACGTCGTTCGGCGCGTCGCACGTGGCCTCTGGCGACGGTTGGCCAGACCGGGTGCGGGGCATCGCTTCCGAGGGAGTCACCGCGGTGCTTGACCTGGTCGGGACCGCAGTGCTGGCCGACGCCATCGCCCTGCTTGCTGGCGGGCCGCGCGTCGTGAGTGCGGCCGCCCCGGGCGCCGCGATCGCGGTCGGCGGGTCAGGCGTCAAGCGACGTCGTACCAGTGCGGTGTTCTTGCAGTTGGCGGAGCTGATTGCCGCGGGCGACTTCAGCCCGCTGGTGTCGGCGAGCTATCCGTTTGACCAGGCCGCAGAGGCCGTGACCACGGTCGAGTCCGGCCACGCGCTCGGAAACGTCGTCGTCGTGCGATCGGGCCCGCTCGCCAAGCGATAGGCGCCCGCACGCTGCGCGGGTGTGAGTGCGTTTTGCGTCGCGTGGTGCCAGGCACGGAACGGTATCGTCGCGGGGTGGCGGGTGAGGGACTCCGGGGCAGGCTGGGCAATGCCGCGGGCGCGTTCAGCAGCAACGCCCGGAACCCCCACCTACGGCGCGCCCAGCTGAGCTTCTTGGGAGCCTGGACGGCGGAGTGGGCGTTCACCGTGGGGCTCGGGATCGTTGCCTACCGAGACGGTGGTGCGACGGCTGTCGGGCTGGTGGGGCTCCTTCGCATGGCCCCGTCCGCGATCCTGGCCCCCCTGTTGTCCCCGCTTGCCGACAAGGGTCGCAGGGAGCGCGTACTGATCCTGGTCTCCGTGCTGCGTGGGATCGTCACTGGTGCAGTTGCGGTCGTCGTGGGCCTGGGTGGACCGACGCAGATCGTATACGCGCTGGCAGTGTTGTCGACCATTGCTGCCACGCTCTACCGACCGGCGCACTCCGCCTTGCTCCCGTCCCTCTGCCACACCGGATACGAGCTCGCCAGCGCCAATGTGGTCCGTGGGTTGCTGGACGCCGCCGCCACGTTGGTGGGTCCGCTGCTGGCAGCCTTGCTGCTGCACTTCACCGGCGTGACCGTCGTGTTCGCTGTGGCGGCGGGCGCCTCGTTGTGGGCTGCAGCCTTGCTGGTGCGGCTGAACTACGACGCGCCTCCGCGGCCAGCTGCCCCGAAAGAGACCAACCTGATGAGGTCGGCCGCCGAGGGCATCCGGGTCGTCAGCCGGAACGGCGATCTTGTACTCATCTTGGGCCTTGCAGTCGCGCAGTCATTCACGCGAGGGGCGCTGACCGTACTCACCGTGGTGGTTGCCATCGAACTGCTGGAGACCGGCGAGCCGGGCGTGGGCATCCTCACCGCTGCTATCGGGGCGGGTGCAGTCCTGGGTTCACTGGCCGCGTCGTTGCTGGTCGGCACTCGGCGCCTCGGCGCTTGGTACGCGGTCGGGGTGGCTCTGTGGGGTATGCCGGTCACGCTGATCGGCGTCTTCCCACAACAGGCCGCGGCATTGGGCCTGTTGGCATTTGTCGGCGTCGGGAACTCGCTCATCGATCTCGCGGGTTTCACGCTCCTGGCCAGACTGGCCGCAGACGAAGTGCTGGCGCGGGTCTTCGGAGTGTTGGAGAGCTTGGTCGCCCTGTCCATCGGAGTGGGAGCGATCGTCGCTTCTCTGGTGGTCGACTGGGCCGGCGTACGTCCTGCGCTCGTCTCTGTCGGTCTGCTGTGCCCGGTGCTCGCCGTGGCGTCATGGCAGCGGCTGCGAGGATTGGACCGGTCCATCGGCGTACGCGACCACGACATCGACATGTTGCACACGGTGGCGATGTTGAAGGTCCTGCCCCTGCCCGCTATCGAGCAGCTCGCTCGCGGCCTGGAATCGGTCGACGTGCCCGCTGGTCAGGTGGTCTTCCGTCAGGGCGACGTCGGGGACCACTACTTCGTGATCGAGTCGGGCGAGGTCGACGTGATCGGGGACGGACAGGTCGTGGCAACGCTCGGTCCCGGGCTGGGTTTCGGAGAGATCGCCCTGCTCCGGCGGAGCCGCCGGACGGCCACCGTGCGAGCCACCAGCGGGCTCCGACTGAAGGCGTTGCGCTCCGACCACTTCCTCCCAGTCGTGCTCGGCTACACGCCGAGCGCCCGCGAGGCCGGGGCGGTGGTGGACTCGATGCTCGACCGCTTCACGCCCCGTGACGACCCTGAACAACCTCCTCAATAGGGGGAGCTCGGATTGCCGCGCCTGCCCGTCAGGGGCGGTTCCCCATGCGTTTCGACCTACGTCGAGGGTCCGAGGTGTTGGTAGGGTCGCGCATGACGTCAGGGCGTTCGCTTCTCCTTATCGCTGACATCGGCGGCTACACCGATTACATGCTTTCCCATCGGATGAGCCTTGCGCATGCCGAGGTCAACACGGGCCGGCTTCTGGAGAAGGTCATCGATGCGGTGCCCGACTTCGACCTGATCGAGATCGAAGGTGACGCAGCTTTTCTCGCGCGTCGGGCCGACACGCTGGACAGTGACGCTACGGTCGCGCTGACTCTCGACGCCGCCATGGCCATGCACCGGGCGTTCCACGTCGAGCGGCAATATGTCGCAACGAACCTGTGCCCGTGCAACGGTTGCACCCAGGCGACCAACCTGAAGCTCAAGTTCGTCGCGCACATCGGCGAGGTCGCCACTCAGACCATCAGGCAGCGGCGCAAGCTCGTCGGGATCGATGTCATCCTCGTCCATCGGATGCTGAAGAACCCTGTCGAGATCCCCGAGTACCTGCTCCTCTCCGAAGAGCTGTACCAGAGCGCAAGCACCCCGATTCCTGGTCCCGCGCACGAGGTGTCTCAGGACCTCGAGGGGATCGGACCGACTCGGGCGTACTTCGTGGACGTGGCGGACCTCCCGGGCCCACTCCCTCCGCTGCCGGATCCATCCTTGCTCGGACGCGTCGGGAGGACCTTGGCCGTCGCCGGCTCCGGCATGCCGTACATGCTGGGCTTACGCCGCCGGCGCCGTACCGCCTCGGCCTTCTGACGTCTGCCGCACAACACCTCAGTGAACAGTTCAGGTCGGCAGCCTCCGCGTCTGTTGGGAATCTTCGCCCATCCCGATGACGAGACCCTCTGCGCTGGCGGCACCTTCGCCAAGTACGCGAGTGCCGGCGCCGAGGTCCGGGTGATCTCGCTGACCAAGGGGGGAGCCGGCCAGATCCGGGACGCGAGCGTGGCGACCCGGACGACCTTGAGGGCAGTACGGGAGAAGGAACTTGATGCGGCTGGACACGAGCTCGGACTCACCGAGACGAGATGTCTCGACTATCCAGATGGCGGGCTCTCCGAAATCGACAGTCAGATTCTGGCCAGGCTCGCGTCGGATCTGCTCAGCGAGGTCGATCCGGATGTGGTGATCACGTTCGGGCCGGACGGGTTTTCCGGTCATCCAGACCACATGGCCGTAGGGGCAGCGGTAACCGCGGCCTGCTACGAAATGCGATCCGCCAAATCGATCCGACTTTTCCATTGCCACCCGCCGCGAAGCAGGATGCTACTGCGCGACCGCCTGGCAGAGTGGGTCGTCGAGCTGACAACCCGCTTCAAAGGCACGAAGGACTTCGTCCGCGCGCTGTCGGTCTTCTCTCGCGAGGCGACCGCGCTTGGATATGCGGGCGATTTCGTCAACGTCGAGTGGTTTCCATCCGGCACCTACCTCATCGAACAGGGCGAGGCTGCGACGATGATGTACTTCCTGCTGTCCGGGCATGTGGAGATCCGGCGCGAGGGCGAGGACGGTCGGGTGCGAGTGGTCGACCGGTCCGGCCCGGGGGAGTTCATCGGAGAAGCGGGCATCGCCACGGGCCGGCCCCGCAACGCGCATGTGGTTGCCTTGGATGACGTCACAAGCCTGACTTTCCTCGCAGCTGAACCCGTCGCCGTCGACGGACGCGGGGAGCAGGCCCAGCTTCTCCGGACCAGATCGCTTCCGTCAGGGGATCAGATCGACGCCAGAGTGAGCACGTGCATCGACGTCTCCGACTTCGTCGGCCACAAGATCCGCGCCACGGCCGCCCATCGCTCCCAGTATCCGATCGATCCGAGCATGTTCCCCGATCCGATCCTCCAAGAGATGTTCGGCGTTGAGTACTTCATCCAGGTCTTGCCGGAGCGAGAGCTCCGTACTTCGCTCCTCGATGAGTAGGCCAGAACACCCCAAATGTCGCGTCCACAAGCGCGCTAAAGCTCCGCTGTCACGTCATCGAACAAGGCAGTGGAGAAGTACCGCTCCATTCGGTCTGGGAGAATTGTGCCCACGTGGTGCCCGGGCCCAAGGCGGGCGGCAAGCCGTCGCGCTGCGGCGATGTTGAGCCCGCTCGACGGGCCAATGCCCAAGCCGCGACGACCGAACTCGCGCGCTGTGGCGATTGCCTCCGCCTCCGGGACCAGCACAGGATCCTCGAGTCCAACGGCGTCAGGGTCGAGGAGTTGGCTCATCCCCTCGACGATGCCCGGTATCCCCCCGACGACCTCTGGGTCGCCCTCCGCGGTGAACGTCGCAGTCGGCATCGCTTGAGCGATGATCGTGTCGTAGCCGTGATCCCGCAGCGCGTACGCCACGCCCATCAGCGTGCCTCCAGTGCCGACCCCGGCGACGAAGCCGTGAAGTCGAACGCCGACCTGCTGGATGAGCTCGGGCCCGGTCGAGTGTTGGTGCGCGAACACATTGCGCGGATTCTCGAACTGCCGGGCGGCGTACAGGTCCGCTTCTGTGCCTGAGTCCTGGAGCAATGCAGCGACCGCTCCATCCATGCCCTGCCCGGCAGGGGTGAGAACCACATCGCCACCGAGCCGGCGGATCATCAAGACCCGCTCCCCGCTGACTGTCTTGGGCATGTAAGCCCGAAACGGCACACCGACGGTGGCGCAGGCCATGCTCAACGCGATCGAGGTCGACCCGCTCGACGCCTCAACCACAACGGTGGAGGGGGACACTTCGCCCGATGCGATCGCGTACGCGACGATGTTCGTCGCCATCCGGTCCTTGGTGCATCCGCTTGGCAGCAGGTAGTCAAGCTTCAACCAGAGCGTGCATCCGCTCTGCTCATCCTCGAACGGGATGGTTGGAGTTTCGAGTGGGAGCCGCAACAGCCATGACGCACGCTCGATGAACCTCGATTGACTCCGACCCATCACGCCTCCTGTCGGCCCATGATCCTAACCCTGATCCTTGCGGGACTGAGGCGCGCCGAGGGCGAGCATCCACGGTCAGGGCTAGGGTGTTGCCAGCGACCCTGCCCTTGCGTCCCAGGATCGTTCTCGCCGATCCATCGACACTCACGGAGAACGCGCTTGAATGCGGAGCGACCAGCAGCGATTCGAGCCGTGTGCCCGTTTCGCCTTGTCGTTGACGAGGACATGGACCAGCTCAACCGAGAGACCACGATGAGCGAAGCGGCAGCCGGCTCGACGCTCTTCGAAGAGGGCGACCCAGCAGACGGCGTCGCAGCCATTCTCGAAGGAAGCGTCGAGATCCTCAAAGGCGGCCGGACCCTCGCTGTGCTCGGCCCCGGGTCGGTTCTGGGCGAGCTCTCGGTGTTCGTGCCATCCGCCTCCCGCACTGCTACTGCCAGAGCGGACTCTCCGGTGCGAATGATCAAGTGGCGTGCTGACGATGTCCGGGGCCGCCTCGCCCGCCACGAACGCCTCGCAACGGCAATCGTGGCCGATATGGCATTCGTGCTTGCAGAACGGCTTGACCGGCGCACACAGGATGTCGTCGCGCTGCTCAAAGCCGCCGGGACCCGCCTGCCGGTGTCAGAGCTGGAGCGTTTTCGCAGCCGTGCCGTTGAGTAGCCTGCCGCCAAGCTGAACTCGCGCCGGCGTTCGCGAGCGCAGTCATGACCTCAGCACGGGCTCCTACCGCTCAGGTCGCGAGGCTGGCACCGACGAGGCTCTCGACGGCGTCCGCGGAGGCCGCCGGACCACCCGCCTGGCGGAACCCCTCGGCGACGCGTGCGGCACCCGCGCGCATGCTCATGGCTGCGCGCACCGCCGACCCGAGGTTGGGCCGGGTCCAGCTGATCCGGCATCACCACGGTCCCGCAGCCGGAGCCGCCGACGAGCTTGGCTACCTCGAACTGGTCTCGCCCGAACGGCACCACGCACACCGGGACGCCTGCGGCCAGCGCCTTCTGGGTGATGCCCATGCCGCCGTGGCAGACGACGGCCGCGGCGCGCTGCATGATCGGCAGGTGCTGCAGCCACCGCTGGACACGGACGTTGCCGGGAGCGTCGAACCGACCGGGATCGTGGGCTGCTGTCGAGATCACCACCGCGAGGTCGGTACCGCCGAGCGCCTCGATCGCCGTGCGGATCAGGCCGTCGTCGCCTTGCATCTCGCTCGATGCGGTGACCAGCACGAGAGGACCGCTCACCTCGTCCAGCCAGGGGATCTCGTCGGTGCGGGCTCCCACACTCCGGGACCCACCAACCGAAACGACTCGGGATAGCGCAACCCGGACAGCTCGAACGGCTCTGCCGTGAGGTAGAGCTCCAGTCCCGCGCGCCAGCCGTCGTCGGGCGAAGCAAGCGCGGGCAGCCCGACCGCGGCACGTGCCTCGTTGACGACGTCGAGCCCCCTCGGCATCAGCGCGTAGGGGAGGAAGTCGATCGTCGAGCCGGGCGCCGGGCCGAAGGAGGCGTGCGACAGGAAGGGGATCCAGCGGGCCCACGGCAACCCCGACGCCTCGGCGACCGCCGCCGCTCCCACCGTGGTGATGTCGATGATCAGGCAGTCCGGCTGAACGTCGTCCATCGCACGCCGCAGGTCCGCGATCTCGTGGCCGGCCCGCTGGGCCAGGGCGCCGAAGATCCGAGCGATCCCCTCACTGGGCTCGGAGCTCTGCCAGTCGTCGAGCTCGATCGCCTCGATGAGCGGGTCGATGGCGGCCGCGTGCACGCCGCTCGCGGCGACTGAGTCCACCTCGGACGACAACGTGCGCACGTGGACGTCGTGGCCGCGCCGGGCCAGCTCCAGGAGAGTCGGCATGATCGGGTAAAGGTGCCCGCGGGCGGGCGAGGTGTAGGCAAGGAACCGGGACATCCCGGCCTCCTCTCTGCTAGCCGATGATCTCGACCAGCGTCCGTTCGGTCTCGGCTCGGCTGAGTGCGAGATCGAGTCGAAGCAACTTCCAGGTGTAGACGTCTGTCGCCGCCACCAGAGCGGCCAGGCGCCGTGTGCGTGCCGACCCCCGAAGCCCGGCAAGTTGGGGAGCGAAGGTCTTCTTGACCCAGTCCCAGTGGTACTTCCGCCCTCCACGGACGTGCTCTGCCACGAGCTCGATGCGGTCCTCCTGGCTCAGCAGTCGCAGCCGGTTCATCCCCCAGCGTTCGTACTGGCCGACCACGTTGGCGACCGCCCCGCGGACGTCCCCCACCGGCGCCTCGTCGCGATGACGGACCATCTCCTCCCTGGCGCGGTCCATGGCGGCGACGAAGAGCCGGTCCTTGGACTCGAAGCGACGCAACGCCGTCCGCTTCGTGACCCCCGCGCGCTCGGCAACGGCGTCGAGGGTGACGTCCTCGAACGCCAGATCAGTGAAGAGCCCGATCGCGGCATCCAGGATGGCGTCGGCGGTGGATCGAGCCGCCTCCGCCCGAGCGGTCATGTGATAGCGCCGCTTGCCCCCGTCGCTCCTCGAATTTCATGTCACTGACAGTGACACCAAATAGGTTCGCGCGTCAAGAGCGGTCTGGCTCTGGGTTGCCGCACCCATCTCCGCTGGCTGACGTGAGTGGTTCAGGCAGCGCTGGTCGGCCGGGGTGCACCTGCGTCAATCTGGGCGCCTTACACCGAGAGGACCGCACCGACCTGAGCGCGGGTGTCAGCCGAGGAACGTCACAAGGTCCGCGCAGAAGTCGCGGTCGGCGGTGCCACGGCGGCCGACATCCTGATGCCCTCCTACGCGAACGCGGACGGCAAGATCGTCGTCTTCTTCCAGGACGCCGGCAGTCGCCATGGTACTCGACCCTCGGCTTCCAGGACGCGGCGAACCTCGACGACGGCGATCTGTGGCCGGTTGCGTACGCGCTCAAGGAGTGGAGCCCCGCGGTGGAGAAGAAGGTCGTCGAACTGGTGAAGGCTGCGATCTCCTGACCAGTTGCCGCCATCGTCGCCCGACGGGAGCTGGTGGTGCGGCCTATCGGAGGACCTCGATGCGACAGCGGGGGCCGGTGCCTTCGCGAGGCGAGAGTCAGCCGTGAGCAGGCGGCAGCAAGGGCTTCGGCGAGGGCGACATAGGCCGCGTCATAGACCGTCAAGTTGGATCGCAGTTCCCAGCAGCGCTTCAGGAGCGGGCGGTGGGGTGCTCTTTGCAGCGGTAGGTCCGACAAGATCAGCCAGGGCGAGCTCGGCTCGACGTACTTCGAGATGGCCTCCCGAGAGCCGCCCCCGGAGGACGGACGTGACCTCGAGGTCGATCAGCTCCGGGGCGGCCAGGTGCTCGCCTCGAAGCCTTGTCCTGCCCTGGTCGCCGTCCCGGCCGTCGTCAGTCAGCGCGACAGCGAGCACGCTGGCGTCAACGACGAGCACGCTCGGACCTGAGCGTGCTTACGGATGCCTTGAGGGGCACCGACCCGCCGGCCCGCCCACCCGCGCGGTCCAGCACTTCGTCGAGGGTGGGCCTGCTGGCCTCTTCGACCAGACGCGCCAAGAGGTACTCCTGCAGCGACTGGTGAGCGGCGGCGGCGCGGCGGCGTAAGACCGCGTGAGTCTCGTCGGGGACGTCCTTGATCTGAACGCTCGGCATGGCGCCATTATGGCGCTACAAGCGCCAGAATGGAAGCGCGTGCCCCGCTGGTGGCGTCGGATACGTCAGCGCGGAGACACCCGCAAAGGAGGGATCGGCTCCAGTCACGGCGTCCAATGTCAACCGCTGCGCTCCGCGATGATGGTCCGCACCATGGCCACCAGTCGGTCGAAGAGCGGGTCGTCGGTCAGATCGCGATCCCGCTGACCGTACTCGAGCAGCATCCATCCCGCCGCGTCCCGCGCGATCTGGTCGACGTCGTAGTACTCCACGTTGCCTTCCGCGTCGCGGTGGCCGGCGGTGAATGCGTCCACGGCGTCCGTGCAGTAGCGGCGCAGCGTGCGAGTCGTCGAAGTCGTCCACCTGACCATGCTGGCAGGTGCTAGCGCAGGCGCCGTACCGGGAAGTTCATCAGCGGGTTGGCGATCGACTCCTGGGCGGCGATCAGCTGGATCTCGCGGGTGCCGGCCTCGATCGTCTTCTGGAGTACGGCGAACACCGAGGACGTGGTCGCGGCGAGTGCGTCTGCTGGTGAACCGGTGCCGTGCAGGTGGGCCAGGTAGAGCGCGGCCACCATGTCGCCGCCCCCGCTGATCGTGATCGGCAGCCGGGGCGTGGTGACTGCCCACGCGCCCTCGTCCGAGATCGCCAGGACATCCAGCAGATCCGCGGGGGAGTCGTCGTGGACCACGCTGGTGACCATGAGGTGGCGGGGTCCGGTGGCGCGGACGGCGTCGGCCGCCGACAGGACGTCGTCAAGAGTGCGGGTGGTCCGCCCCGCGAGGAAGTCGAGCTCGAACTGGTTGGGCGTCGCGATGTCCGCCTTCGGGATCACGTGGTCGCGCATGAACTCCGGGATGCCCGGCCGCACGAACATGCCGGTGTCCACGTCGCCCATCACCGGGTCACAGCAGTAGACGGCCGCGGGGTTGAGCGACTTGACCTGCGCGACGGCATCCAGGATCACGGCACCCACGTCCTCGGCGCCCTGGTAGCCGCTGAGCACTGCATCGACCTCCCCGAGCACGCCGCGCTCCCCGATCCCGGCGATCACGTCGGCCACTTCGCTGGCCGCCAGCATCGGTCCGCGCCAGGCGCCGTACCCGGTGTGGTTGGAGAAGTGCACCGTGTTCACCGGCCACACCTCGTGGCCCAGCCGCTGCAGGGGGAACACTGCGGCCGAGTTGCCGACGTGGCCGAAGGCCACCGACGACTGGATGGACAGGATCTTCACCCGGACATCCTGCCCTGTCCGTCCGGTCGCGGCCGAGCCCGTCGAGACGCCCTCAGGCGACCTGAAGGCTTCGCTTCGACAGGCCCATCCAGAACCCGTCGATCACCTGGATGCCCGGCTCGGCGGCGTCGGTCGCCGCGCCCAGGGTGATGAAGAGCGGGGTGTAGTGCTCGACGGTCGGATGGGCGTAGGGCATGCCCGGCGCCGTCGAGCGGTACGACGCGAGCGCGTCGACGTCGCCGCGGGCCAGCGCCTCGCCGGCCCACGCGTCGAAGTCCGTCGACCAGCCGGGGGCCTTCGCGTCGAGCCGGAAGTCGGTGAGGAACGGCAGGCCATGGGTCAGGAAGCCAGACCCGATGATCAGCACGCCCTCGTCGCGCAGCGGCCTGAGGCGCTCGCCGAGCTCGAGGAGCTTCACCGGGTCCTGGGTGGGGAGGGACATCTGCAGGACCGGGATGTCGGCGGCTGGATACATGATCCGCAGCGGCACCCAGGCGCCGTGGTCGAGCCCGCGGCTCGTGTGCTGGTGGACGGGCTCGGTGTCGGGCATCATCGCGGCCACCCGCTGGGCGAGTGCGGTCGCGTCCGGGGTCTTGTAGGTCATGTTGTAGTAGCGCGGCGCGAACCCGCCGAAGTCGTAGACCAGCGGAGCACCACTCGCGGACAGGCTGACTGGCGCGGACTCCCAGTGTGCGCTGACGATCAGGATCGCCTTCGGGCGCGGCAGGTCCCGCGCCCACGCGGCCAGCTGGCCCGACCAGATCGGGTCGTCGAGCAGCGGGGGCGCGCCGTGGCCGATGTAGAGCGCGGGCATCCTGGCGTCTGTCATAGCCCATTGTGCCTCAATCTAGTTCAAGATTCAACTAAATGGGTCTGCACGCGACTCGCGACTCGAGTCAGGTGGTGCCTACAGGTACGTCTCGAGGAGGTCTGCAAGCTCCTTCGGGCGGCTGAGGGCAACACAGTGGCTGCCGGGGATCTCGTCCGGCGTGATCCCAGGCGCTCTGGCACGAGCCGTCGGAAGAAGTCGGCCGGGAAGAAGCGATCGTCCTGGCACAGGATGAACCTCGTCGGCACGTCCGGCCACGCGTCGAGCGGCCACGGCTTGACCATCGCCGTACTGGACGGGTGCGCACGCTCCTTGCTCAACGCCTCCTCAGCCAGGGCGCGTGGTACGTCGTGGTAGAAGCTGACGAAGGGATCAGCGTTGCCGGTCAGACCTCCGTCGCGCGCGGCTTGCTCCTTCACCGCTGTGGAGCATCCGGTGTTGTCCTGCCAATCGCCTGGAGACTCTCCGGGCGACGGGACCATCCCGGCCAGCAGGACCAACAAGTCGGCCGGCAGCCGATCAGCCACCAGCGATGCGGTGAACGCCCCGAACGAATGGCCCACGACCACAACGTCCTTCCGTGCCCCGACCGCATCGACCACGGCGTCGGCGTAGTCGTCCAGCGACAGCGAGTCGTCGTCGCCCGGCAGGTCCGGGGCCACGACGTCGTGCCCGCGCGAGCGCAGCGCGGCCTCCACCAGGTGCCAGGACCAGCCGACGTCTCCGCCGCCGTGAATCAGCACGAAAGTGCTCACAATGCATGTTCCTTTCAGATCAGGTGGAGCCTTCAACCGCGCCGGTACAACCGGGTCGTGATCGGCACGAAGACGATGGTGAGCGCCGCCGCCACGGCCAGCACGACGAGGATGTCGCCGGACTCGGCGTTGCCCTCCATCAGCCCCCGCGACGCGGTCGCGAGGACCGAGATCGGGTTGACGTTGACGAACGCCTCCAGCCACGACGGCAGCGTGCTCGGTTCGACGAACACGTTGGACAGGAACGTGAGCGGGAAGATCGCCATGAAGCCGGCGTTCATCACCGCCATCGGCGTCCGCATCAGCAACCCGAGAGTGGTGAAGACCCACGAGAGACCGAAGGAGAAGACGACCACCAGGGCGAGAGCCGCGACTGCTCCACCGACACCGGCGCCGGGGCGGTAACCGAGGGCCACGCCCAGCACGATGATCACCGTGCCCGCGAGCACGTAGCGCACGCTGTCGCCGAGCAGCGCACCGACGAGTGGCGCGGGTCGCCAGATCGGCAGGGACCGGAACCTGTCGACGACTCCTCGGGTCAGGTCGGTGTTGAGGCCGACACCCGAATAGACCGTGGTGAACACGACCGACATGACCAGGAGCCCGGGGAGGATGTAGTCGAGGTACTCCTGCGTGGACCCGGCGACCGCGCCGCCGAACAGGTACGTGAACATCAGCACGAACAGCACCGGCGTGATCGTCACATCGAGCAACTGCTCGGGCACGTGCTTGATCTTCAGCATCCCGCGCCAGCCGAAGGTGAGAGAAGCCGACAGCGCATTCGGCCGCGGTGGGCGCGCTGTCGACGAGATCGCGGTGCGGACGGCCGCCAGGTCCGCTGCCTCGTCCGGGCCGGCGCCGGTCGTCGGGATCGCGCTCATGATGTCCGCTCCTTGTCAGGCTCGTCGTAGGGTTCGGCCGGCGTCTCCTCGGCCGGATGACCGGTGAGAGCGAGGAAGACCTCGTCGAGGCTCGGCTGCCCCAGCGAGAAGTCGGCGACCCGGACCCCTGAGCCGGTCAACCGGGCGAGGGCATCGGTGGCTCGGTCGGCGTCGGCGCACATGACCGACAGGGCCGCGGGGTCGGGCTCGAGTACGACCGAGCCCAGGTCCCCACTCAGCAGCCGCTCGGCCTCTGGCCGCTGATCCGGGTCGAGCAGCCGCACCTGCAGCGCGCCGGAACCCACCGAGGCCTTGAGCTGGCTGGGCGTCCCCTCGGCGATCACCTTGCCGTGGTCGATGACCGCGATGCCGTCGGCGAGCTGATCGGCCTCCTCGAGGTACTGGGTGCAGAGCAGGATCGTCGTCCCTCCTGCCACCAGCGCCCGGATGATCTCCCAGACCTGGTTGCGGGAGCGGGGGTCGAGACCCGTCGTCGGCTCGTCGAGGAACATCAGCTCAGGCGTGACCACGATGCTCGCCGCGATGTCGAGCCTGCGCCGCATCCCTCCCGAGAAGTGCTTGACGAGCCTGCCTGATGCAGGCGACAGCCCGAACGCATCGAGCAGCTCATCGGCGCGGCTCCTGGCCTGCTGGCGCCTCAGCCCGAGCAGGCGGCCGATCAGGATCAGGTTCTCGCGGCCGGTCAGGTCCTCGTCGACCGAGGCCAGCTGGCCGGTGAGGCTGACCGCGCCCCGCACGGCGTCGGCCTCCCTGACGATGTCGTGTCCCAGCACCCGGGCGCTGCCGGCGTCCGGGTGGATCAACGTGGCCAGCATCCGGATGGTCGTGGTCTTGCCGGCGCCGTTGGGCCCGAGCACGCCGTACACGGATCCGGCGCGCACGGCCAGATCGACGCCGTCGACGGCGCGGGTCTTGCCGAAGGACTTGACCAGTCCGGTGGCCTCGATAGCAAGCTGCGACATCTGCGTCCTCCGATTTGGCGTCGTAGGCGACGACCTCAACGCTTAGAGACTGCCCCCATTGGCCAAACTCATCGAGGATTCGGGATGGCCCAGTCGACCGGCGTACCGCCCTGCTGCTGGAGCAACGTGTTCACCCGGCTGAACGGGCGCGATCCGAAGAAGCCACGGGACGCGGACAGCGGAGAGGGGTGAGCAGACTCGACCCACGGCACGTCACCGAGCATCGGCTTCAGCGACTGGGCGTCGCGGCCCCACAGGATCGCCGCCCGGGGACCGCCCCGCTCCACGAACGAGGTGATGGCCCGCTCGGTCACGGGCTCCCAGCCGCGGCCGCGATGAGAGGCCGGCTCGCCCGGCCGGACCGTCAGGACCCGGTTGAGCAGCATCACGCCCGCATCAGCCCACGACGTGAGGTCACCGTGCCCAGCGGGCGGGATGCCCAGGTCGGTGGACAGCTCCTGGTAGATGTTCGCAAGCGAACGCGGGATCGGTCGGACGTCGGGCGCCACACTGAAGCTGAGCCCCACCGGGTGGCCGGGAGTGGGGTACGGGTCCTGCCCCACCACCAGCACCTTGACCTCGGCCAACGGTCGCTGGAACGCCCGCAGGATCCGGTCGCCGGCCGGCAGATAGCCCCGCCCGGCCGCGATCTCGTCGCGCAGGAAGCGTCCCATCGCCGTGATCCGGTCCTCGACGGGTGCGAGGGCGGTCGCCCAGTCGGGCGCCATCAGGCCCTTGTCGACGAGGTCGTCCAGTGCGCTCACGAAGTCGTCACGCCCGCAGCCAGTCGCTAGGGCCGCTTGGCCGCCGCGAGACCGCGCGAAGGCTTCGAGTCGTAGCGGCGTTGGGGGTTCGAGCCGATCTGGCTCCGGTGCGGTTGCGCCTTCTGCGCCTTCTGGGCCTTCTTGCGGGTGGCGGAGGTCTTGGCCGGCTTCTCCTGGGTGGACCACTGGTCGATCCACTCGTCCATGACCTTCCAGGTCGTACGGCGCGCGCCGCGACCGGTCAGCATGCCGAGGTGACCGCCCGGGACGATCTCGAACCGGACCTCCTCGGAGTTCTCCAGCAGCCCCACGAGTGCCTTGACCGACGCGATGGGTGCGATGCCGTCCGTGGCGCCGCCGAAGACCAGCACCGGCTTGGTGATCGAGGACAGCTCGATGGTGCGGTCGCCGAACGCGATCGACCCGGTGCGGAAGCCGTTGGCGCGCACGAGGCGGTGGTAGAGCTGTCCGAACGTGCGGCCCGGGTAGGCGATCATTCCGTCGGTGAACCGGTCGACGGCTTCGAGCTGGGCGAGGAACTCGGCGTCGTCGAGGTTCTTGGCAATCGCGAGCGGCTTCGTCACCAGCTTCTGCACCGACGAGAGCTGGAACGCCCAGCGAACCAAGCGGCTTCGGGGCGCCGCCGAGGAGCTGGTAGGCGCGGGTCACCGGACTCCAGGCATCGAAGAGGTTGAGGTTGAGCAGCGGCCGCAGCGGCGCCACCATCGGCACCAGGGCGACGTCGAACGGGCTGCCCACCACGGTCACCGACGCGATCGGCAGGTCGGGCTGGTCGGCTGCACTGAGCACGCTGAAGGTGCCGCCCAGGCTCCAGCCGATGACGTGCACCGGCCGACCGCCGGCATGCCGGGAGACCTCGCGGATCGCGGTCGGCACGACCTCGTCGACCCAGTGCTCCATGCCGAGGTTGCGGTCCTTGAAGGAGACCTTGCCGTATTCCACGAGGTAGGTCGGCCGTCCAGCGGTCACGAAGTGCTCGACCAGCGAGCAGCCCCGGCGAAGGTCGTAGCAGGTGGCCGGCGCCGCCAGCGGGGTCACCAGCAGCACCGGGTCACCCGTCTCCTGGACCTTGGCGGAAGGTCGGTAGTGGTAGACCTCCCTGAGCACGCCCTCGTCGATGAGCGTGCGCGGCATCGGGCGGAGATCGGCCAGGCCGCCGTACAACGTCATGTGTGCGACGTTGCTGGCTGCTGAGACGACCTGATCGGGCTTGGGGATCAGATCCATGAACCGCAAAGTACCTGATCTCGACACCGGGGGGCCGGGGTTGTAGACACAGTCCATGACGTGGAAGAGCGCGACGGCAGCAGGAGTGGCCGCGGTGGGTGGGGTTGTGGCCCACGACCTGGTCCAGAGAAAGCACGCGATCCTGCGCAACTACCCCGTGGTCGGGCACCTGCGGTTCTTCCTCGAGAGGTTCGGTCCCGAGCTGCGTCAGTACATCGTGACGTCCAACGACGAGGAACGGCCGTTCAGCCGGGACCAGAGGCGCTGGGTCTACGCAAGCGCCAAGCTCCAGAACAACTACTTCGGCTTCGGCACCGACAACGACACCGAGCATCTCGACGGCTACCCGATCATCAAGCACCGCACGTTCATGGGCGAAGGCGTCTCCACCCTGCCCCACACCGGCGAGGAGATCCCGGTCCCGTCAGCGAAGATCCTCGGTGGCCCACGTGGTCGGGCCAAGGCCTTCCGTCCCCGAGTCCGTGGTCAACATCTCGGGGATGAGCTTCGGAGCGTTGTCGGGAAACGCGATCGAGGCACTCAACCATGGCGCCCGGATGGCCGGATGCATGCACAACACGGGCGAGGGCGCGCTCTCGCCACACCACCGGCACGGCGGCGACGTCATCTTCCAGATCGGCACGTCGTACTTCGGCTGCCGGGACGAGCACGGTCGCTTCGACCTCGCCCGGCTCAAGGAAGTGGTTGCCGGCGCGCCCGTGAAGGCGATCGAGATCAAGCTCTCGCAAGGAGCCAAGCCCGGGCTGGGCGGCATGCTGCCCGCGGCGAAGGTGAGCCCAGAGATCGCGGAGACCCGCGGCATCCCGGAAGGCGAGGACTGTGCCTCCCCGAGTCGGCACCAGGTCTTCCACGACGTCGACTCCATGCTCGACTTCGTCGAGCTGGTCGCGACGGAGACCGGGGTTCCGGTCGGCATCAAGTCGGCCGTGGGCAACATGGACTTCTGGGACGACCTGGTCGCCCAGATGGCCTCGCGCCAACGCGGCGTCGACTTCGTCAACATCGACGGCGGTGAGGGTGGCACCGGTGCCGCTCCGATGGTGTTCGCCGACGCGGTGGCCTACCCGTTCCGGGTCGGGTTCACCTACGTCTACAAGCGCTTCGCCGACGCCGGGCTCGTCGACGACGTGACCTTCATCGGGGCCGGCAAGCTCGGGATCCCGGAGAACGCGATCGTGGCCTTCGCGCTCGGCGTCGACATGGTGAGCGTCGGCCGTGAGGCCATGCTCGCGCTGGGCTGCATCCAGGCCCAGAAATGCCACACCGACCATTGCCCGGTCGGCGTCGCCACCCAGAACCCCCGCTACACCAGAGGACTGGACGTGACGCTGAAGAGCGTCCGGGTCGCCAACTACGTCAAGTCGCTGCGGCGCGACCTGCTGAAGGTCTCCGAAGCCGTCGGCGTCATGCATCCGGCCCTGATCAGCGTCGGCGATGTCGACGTGATGGACGGCCACCAGGGTTCGACCTCCCTTGGCGACGTCTACGGCTACCAGCCGGGCTGGAGCGAGATCGGCCTCGACCTCCAGCGGGACATCATCGGGATCATGTCTGCGCACGTTCCCGAACCCGAGGGCCCGCCCACCGACTAGTCCTCAGGACTCCTTCGCGGCGCGGACGACCTTGCCGTGCGTGGGCCGCACTGCCGCCAGACTCTCGAGGAACTTCCTGGCCCAGAGGGCGACGTCCTTCTCCAGGACGGTCTTGCGCATCGCCTTCATCCGGCGGCCGATGTCCTTGGGATCGGCGTGGTACGCCGCCTGGAGCGCCGCCTTCATGCCGTTGATGTCGTAGGGGTTGACCAGCCAGGCCTGCCGCAGCTCGTCGGCGGCACCGGCGAACTCCGAGAGCACCAGGGCGCCGTCACCCTCGAGCCGGCACGCGACGTACTCCTTGGCGACCAGGTTCATGCCGTCGCGGAGCGGGGTCACGACCATGATGTCGGCGGCGCGGTAGAGGGCAGCCATCTCGTGCTGGGGGTACGACGAGTGCAGGTACGAGATGACGGGACGACCGATCCGGCCCAGGTCGCCGTTGATCCGGCCGACGAGGCGGTCGATGTCGTCACGGAGGACCCGGTACTGCTCGACGCGCTCGCGCGACGGCGTCGCGACCTGGACGAAGACGGCGTCCTCGACGTCGAGCCGGCCGTCGCGGACCAGCTCGCTGAAGGCCCGCAGCCGCGCGTAGATGCCCTTGGTGTAGTCGAGCCGGTCGATGCCGAGGAAGATCCGGTGGGGGTTGCCGAGCTCGGAGCGGATCTCGGCCGCGCGCTCGGCCACCGAGTCGGAGGCCGCGAGCTCCTGGAAGACGGCGGTGTCGATGGAGATGGGGAAGGCGGCGGCCTGCACGCTGCGGCCGTCGGGTAGGTAGACCATGTCGCGGTGGGTCTTGTGACCGACTCGCTGGCGGACCAGCCGGACGAAGTTCTGGGCGCCGCCGGTCATCTGGAAGCCGACCAGGTCGGCGCCGAGCAGCCCTTCGAGGATCTGGCGCCGCCACGGCAGCTGCTGGAACAGCTCGGCCGGCGGGAACGGGATGTGCAGGAAGAAGCCGATGCGCAGGTCGGGGCGCAGCTCGCGCAGCATCCGCGGCACCAGCTGCATCTGGTAGTCCTGCACCCACACCGTGGCGCCCTCGGCGGCGATCTCGGCGGCGCGGTCCGCGAAGCGCTGGTTGACCTTCACGTAGGAGTCCCACCACTCGCGGTGGAACTCCGGCTTGGCGACCACGTCGTGGTAGAGCGGCCACAGCGTCCCGTTGGCGAAGCCCTCGTAGAACTCGCTGACCTCCTGTGCCGACAGCGCCACCGGCACCAGGCGCAGTCCGTCCTCGACAAAGGGTTCGAGGTCGCCCTCTGTGCTGCCCGGCCAACCGACCCAGGCGCCGTCGTTGGCGCGGAGCACCGGTTCCAGGGCGGTCACGAGACCGCCCGGGGAGCGCCGCCAACTCCCACTGCCGTCGGCGCTGTGGACGCGGTCGACGGGAAGTCGGTTGGCGACGATGACGAGGTCTGATGAGCCCTGGCCGGTCACGCCCGCCACCCTAGTCGTCGCCCGTCCTGGGTCGACGGCCGGTCGTCGCGCCCGGGCGGTGTGTCAGCCCGGCGTACGACTCGCCGGGGGCCGAATGACATCGTTGTGGTTTGTCGCCTACAGTGGGCGGCAACCCAACAGTTGAAGGGGAGAGGTTTGATGGACGCCGCGAACGCCTTTGAGGGTCAGGTCGCCGACGGCGCATCGGCACTCTCGGAGCGTGACCGCGAGATCCTCGAGTTCGAGCGCCAGTGGTGGAAGTACGCCGGCGCCAAGGAGCAGGCGGTCCGCGAGAAGTTCGACATGTCGTCGACCCGCTACTACCAGGTGTTGAACTCCCTGATCGACAGGCCGGAAGCCCTGGGCGCCGACCCGTTGCTCGTCCGCCGCCTTCGCCGGCTCCGGGCCGCCCGGCAGCGTCAGCGCTCCGCCCGCCGACTCGGTTTCGAGCTCTGACATGCGAAGTCGTGACCAACGTGGGGTCGCCTTTCCGTCCCCGCTCGTGATTCTCAGCATCGTTGCCGTCGCGATGGCCGGCCTCGCGTTCGTCGTCACGCAGGACAAGGGGCCCGGCCAGGACTTCCAGACCGTGTCCGAGCCCTCGCCCTCACCCAAGGCGACGCCGTCGACCACGCCGACCCAGAAGCCGCCGAAGAAGCACAAGCCCGAGTTCAAGCGGTCCGACATCTTCGTCGAGGTCTACAACAACTCCGGCATCACCGGCCTGGCCGGCACCACGGCGAGCACGGCGAGCGGCGCCGGCTGGAACGTCGTGGGTTCCGACAACTGGTACGGCACCATCGACGCGTCGACCGTCTACTTCCCGCCGGACCTCAAGGCGCCGGCCAAGGCGCTGGCCAAAGACCTCGGCATCGCGCGGCTCCAGCCCGCCATCGACCCGATGCGCTACGACCGGCTCACGGTGATCCTGACCTCCGACTACTCCTGAGTTCGTGGTTGGGTGGACTCATGGAGTTCACCTCGCCCGAGGCAGAACAGCGGTACGCCGCGCTCGTCCGCGCCTCCGCCTCCACCATCGTCGGCCTCGACTTCGACGGCACGCTCTCCCCGATCGTCGAGGACCCACGGAGGCGCTCATCGATCCGGACGCCCACGACGTCCTGGTCTCGCTGTCGGCGCAGGTGCGAGCCATTGCCGTGATCACCGGGAGGCCCGCTCGCCAGGCCCTCGCGCTGGGCGGGCTGGACGTCGTCGGTGACGCGATCGGCGACCTGGGTCGGGAGCTGCACGTCTTCGGTCAGTACGGCAACGAGCGCTGGTCGTCCACCGAACGCCGGGTGATCTCGCCGCGGCCGCCGCACGGGCTGTCGTCGTTCCTTCGCGACCTGCCGGCTGTGTTGCGCAAGGCATCGGCCGCAGAGGCGTATGTCGAGGAGAAGGGACTCGCCGTCGCCGTACACACCAGGCGGCTGGACGACCCCGACGCAAGTTTCGAGCGGTTGCTGCCCCTCATCGAGGACCTCGCCCACCGCCACGACCTGGTCGTCGAACCCGGCCGAAACGTGATCGAGGTCCGCGCATCCGGCATGGACAAGGGATGGCCGGTCCAGCAGCTCGCGGCGGATTTCGAGGCCGAGGGGTTCCTGTTCGCGGGAGACGACCTCGGCGACGTCGAGGCGTTCAAGGCCGTGCTCGACCTCCGCTCCCAGGGGCTGGCCACCCTTCTCGTGTGCTCCGCATCCTCCGAGCAGACAGCATTGCTCGAGCTCGCCGACGTCGTGGTCGACGGTCCCCCCGGCGTACTCGACCTCCTCCGGCAGTTCACTTCCGACGCCGCCTCCATCCGCGCCTGATCTCGCGAGCTGGCAGTTCTGGCCCCGCGAGCTGGCAGTTCTGGCCCCGCGAGCCGTCAACTCTGGCCCCGCGAGACGTCAACTCTGGCCCTGCGAGCGTCAGTCGGGCCGCCTGCGCCGGGCCACAACTGACGGTTGGCGGGGCCACAACGACGGTTGGCGGGGCCACGAGCGACAGTTCGCGGGGCCACGAGCGCCAGTTCGCGGAGATCGGCAGTTCGCCCGTCCAGATGGCGGGTCCAGATGGCGGGATCGGAGTACACATCCTGAGACGGCGCGCGTAGGGTTTGCGACAGAAGCTCATCGAGAGGGACTGAGGGAACGGCCCGTTGAAGTCCCGGCAACCGCCGCGAACCTCCTGCATTCGGTCATCGACACACCATCGACCGGATGCAGTCGCGGAAACGGTGCTAATTCCGGCCTGGGGCGAGATCCGTCCCGGGGAAGATGAGAAGGAGGACTCATGAGCACCGTTGCTTCGCTGGAGCCCCTCGACACGGCGACGACGCCGACAGCCGAGACCACCACGCCATCCCTCCGCGCCGGCGCGTTCGGCCACGCCACCGCGCTGGCCTGCCGCGAGTGCGGCCACCAGATCGAGCTGGGACCGCACTACGCGTGTCCCGAGTGCTTCGGGCCGCTGGAGATCGCCTACGACTTCCCCAACGTCACCCGCGCGGAGATCGAGGCCGGGCCGGCCAACATCTGGCGCTACAAGGCGCTGCTTCCGGTGCCGTCCGACATCGAGGACAGCCCCAACACCGAGCCCGGCTACACCCGGCTGCTCAAGGCGAACAACCTCGGCGCCGCGCTCGGCATCGACAACCTGTGGGTGAAGGACGACTCCACCAACCCCACCAACAGCTTCAAGGACCGGGTCGTCGCCTGCGCCCTGAGCGCGGCCCGCGAGTTCCACAGCAAGGTGTTCGCCTGTCCGTCCACCGGCAACCTGGCGAACGCGGTCGCGGCCGCGGGGGCGCGCGCGGGCATCAAGACCGTGGTGTTCATCCCGGCGGACCTCGAGAAGCCCAAGCAGGTCAACTCCGCGGTCTACACCGACTCGCTGGTCGCGGTGAACGGCAACTACGACGACGTCAACCGGCTCGCCAGTGAGATCGCGGGCGAGCAGGAGGGCTGGGCGTTCGTCAACGTCAACGTCCGCCCCTACTACGCCGAGGGGTCGAAGACGCTGGGCTACGAGATCGCCGAACAGCTCGGCTGGCGGCTGCCCGACCAGATCGTGATCCCCGTAGCGTCTGGGTCGCAGCTGACCAAGGTCGACAAGGCCTTCCAGGAGCTCATCAAGCTCGGCCTCGTCGAGGACAAGCCCTACAAGGTGTACGGCGCCCAGGCGACCGGCTGCTCCCCGGTGTCGGCCGCGTTCAAGGGAGGCAACGACGTGATCCGCCCGGTGAAGCCGGACACGATCGCCAAGTCACTGGCCATCGGCAACCCGGCCGACGGTCTCTACGTGCTCGACATCTGCCGCCGCACGGGCGGCGCGGTCGAGGACATCACCGACGACGAGGTCCGCGCAGGCATCCTGCTGCTGGCCCGCAACGAGGGCATCTTCACCGAGACCGCGGGCGGCACCACGGTCGGCGTCCTGAAGAAGCTCGTCGACACCGGCCAGCTCGACCCCACCCTCGAGACCGTCGTGATCAACACCGGCATGGGCCTCAAGACCCTCGACGCGATCTCCGAGGAGGTCGGTGCGGCCGCCACCATCGACCCGTCGTACGCCGCCTTCACCGCCACCGGCATAGTCTGATCAACGTTCCCCGACCGCATCGAAGAGGAGCAGTGCTCGTGAGCGTAAGTGTCCGGATCCCGACCATCCTGCGCACCTACACCGACGGTGAGTCCGAGGTGACCGCCGCCGGTTCGACCCTGTCCGACGTGCTCGACGACCTCGACGCCAAGTACGCCGGGATCAAGGGCCGGATCCTCGACGAGGCCGGCGAACTGCGACGTTTCGTCAACGTCTACGTGGGCAACGACGACGTCCGCTTCCTCGACAGCCTGGCCACTGCCACCCCCGACGGCACCCAGATCTCGGTCATTCCCGCGGTTGCGGGCGGGGCCTGACCCCGTCCGTCGCCGGCAACGCCCACCAGTTGTCCATCCGGGCCACGGCGGGCGTTGCCACGCCCTGCTCCAACACCCGCCCGATCCGCAGCAGGAACGCCGCGATGCCGGCACCGCCCTGCAACCAGCCGACGCCTGGAGGCGGCGGGTTCGGGGTTGCGATGCTCGATGAACCGCCACCAAGCCCGGTGGCCGTCGAGGTATGCCCGCTCGACGAGGGCGTTGGCGATCAGTACGGCGAACTGCAGGTCGGCCGGGTCGCCTGAGCGCTGGTAGGAGTCGAGGAACACGTCGCCGACTCCCGCCGTACCGCAGCAGCGACCGTCGTTGTCCCAGAAGCCCGGGTGCAACCGTTCGGGCACTCCGGAGGTGCGAACGCTGTGCAGACATCGAGCATGCCACGCGAGGGGCGGCTCGCCGGCGACATCTCGGACTCCTGCCATGTCGAGCGCGAGGAACAGCAACGACGTACCGGTGGGGCCGTGGCACCACGTGTAGGTCACCTCGTCTTCGTCGGAGTCGCCATGCGGCAGGTAGTGGGGTACGGCGAAACCGCCGCCCCTGGTGTTGCCCAGCGTGACCAGGTGCTCCGCGCCGAGCCTCGCGGCCTCGACGAGGTCGTCGAGGCCGAGGACCTCGCCGACCAAGGCCAGCGCGGTGGCCACGCCGGCCGTCCCATGCGAGAAGTTGGGCAGGTCCGTCCGGCTCCCGATCAGGTCTGCGGGCGAGATCATCGGCCAGTTGGGGCCGCGCGGAAGCTGTTCGGCCCTGCCCATCAGGACATCGGCGGCCAGCCCGGCCACCTCGTTGCCGAGGGCTCCGCCA
>CAVRBN010000025.1:0-118861 GCA_963719255.1 uncultured Actinomycetota bacterium
GCACCGGAGGTACCGAAGGCGATCTGGTCCGCCTTCGCCCGCTTCAGATACAGATGGGCCGGATGCTCCCACGTCATCCCGATGCCTGCGTGAAGCTGAACCGCCTCCTCGGCGGCACGCACGGCAACCTCGCCGCAGTACGCCTGGGCCAACGCGGTGGCCACCTCGTGATCGGGGTCCTGTACGGCGAGCGTGGCCGCTGCGTAGCGGGCGGCTGCGGCGGCCGACTCGACCGCCACGAAGAGATCCGCGAGCCGGTGCTTGAGCGCCTGGAACCCGCCAACCGGTCGGCCGAACTGCCGGCGCTCCTTCAGGTAGGCGACGGTGGTCGTCAGGCACCATTGGGCGACGCCGACCTGCTCGGAGGCCATCAGCGCGGCGCCGGCGCCGATCGCCCTTCGCAGCGTGGCAGCGCCGTCGCCGGCCGAGACCACCAGCTCACCGGTCGCGCCGTCGAGCCGCACGTCGGCCAGCTGCCGGGTCATGTCGAGGGAGACCACCGGGTCGACCGTCGCCGCAACCGCGGGCACGGCGTACACCTCGATGCCGTCCGGGGCGGCGATCGGCACGAGGAGGACATCGGCCTCGAGGGCACCCGCCACACTCGTCACCGTGCCGGCCAGCTTGCCGTCTTCGCCGTGGCGCACTCTCGGCGCCAGGCGTCCGGCGCCGTGGAGAGCGGCACCACCAGCGCGGCCGTCATGTCTCCAGCGGCCAGCGAGCCGAGCAGCGGGGAGTCCGAGTCCAACAGGACCGTGGTGGCGACCACCGCGCTGGTGAGGAACGGCACCGGCGCGACCGAACGGCCGAGCTCCTCGAGCACCACTGCCGCCTCGCGTGCGGAGGCCCCGCCGCCACCGTGGGCCTCGGGCACCAGCAGGCCGGCGAGGCCCAGGTCGGCGGACAGGGCCTTCCAGAGACCTCCGATCAGCGACCGGTCCCCGTCGTACACCGCCAGGACTGCAGCGGGGTCACAGCGGTCGGCGAGCAGGCCGCGGACGCTCTTGCGCAGGTCGTCCTCGACGTCGGTGTAGAGGAGGTTGAGGTCGCTCATCGAACCAGGTCCTTCCAGGCGATGTCCTTGTCGGCGCGGGGCTCGGCCGGAAGTCCGAGGACGCGTTCGGCGACGATGTTGCGCAGGATCTCCGAGGTGCCGCCCTCGATCGAGTTCCCCTTCGCGCGCAGATAGCGGTAGCCGGCATCGCGGCCGGTGAAGTCAACCTGTTCGGGCCGAACCATCGTCCAGTCGGTGTAGCGCAGGCCGTCCTCGCCGAGGAGTTCGAGCTCGAGACCACTGAGCTCCTGGGCGAGCCGCGCGAAGGTCAGCTTCATCGCCGATCCCTCCGGTCCGGGCTGGCCCTGCGCGAGCTTCTGCCGCAGCCGCTGCCCGGTGAGCCGAGCCACCTCGGCGTCCACCCAGAGCTTGAGGAGCCGGTCGTGCAGTTCCGGGGTACGGCGCTCGGGGCGCTCGCGCCAGGCGGCCGCGACCACGCCCACCATGCCACTCTCGCGAGACGTCGCGCCGCCGCCGATGGCGACCCGCTCGTTGTTGAGGGTGGCATTCGCGACCTTCCAGCCCTCGCCCTCGGCCCCCAGCCGGTGCGTGTCGGGGATCCGGACGTCGGTGAGGAAGACCTCGTTGAACTCCGCCTCGCCGGTGATCTGCCGCAGTGGGCGTACGTCGACGCCGGGGTCGGACATGTCGCACAGGAAGTAGGTGAGGCCGCCGTGTTTGGGGACCTCGGGGTCGGTGCGCGCAACCAGGATCCCGAAGCGGGCGAAGTGAGCACCGGAGGTCCAGACCTTCTGGCCGTTGACGACCCAGGTGGATCCGTCCCGCACCGCGCGGGTGGCAATCGCGGCGAGGTCGGATCCGGCGCCGGGCTCGCTGAACAGCTGGCACCAGATCTCCTCGCCTGTCCACAGCGGCCGCAGGAAGCGCTCCTTCTGCTCGTCGGTGCCGAAGGCGAGGATCGTCGGCGCGGCCATGCCGAGCCCGATTCCGTTGCTGCGCGAGTTGTTGTCGGGAGCGCCGGCGTCCGCGAACTGGGCGTCCACCTCGGCCTGCAGGGCTCGGTGCAGGTCGAGGCCGCCGTGGCCCAGGGGATAGTGCACCCAGGCCAGCCCCGCGTCGTACCGGGCCCGCAGGAACTCCACCCGGTCGGTGGTGGCGGGGTCATGGGCCGCGAGGAAGTCGGTGACCCGCTGTCGCAGCTCTTCCCGCGTTTCCTGCTCGGTCATCGGTTCTCCCGGGCGGCGGACTGCCGCCGGATCTCGTTGCGGGCCAAGGCGTTCTTGTGCACCTCGTCGGGGCCGTCGGCGAACCGCAGGGTGCGGATCCCGGCGTACGCCGCGGCGAGCGGGAAGTCCTGAGACAACCCGCCGGCGCCGTGCACCTGGATCGCCTTGTCGAGAATCCACTGCACGGTGGTCGGGGTCGCGATCTTGATTGCCTGGATCTCGGTGTGGGCGCCCTTGTTGCCGACCGTGTCCATCAGCCAGGCGGTCTTGAGCACCAGCAGCCGTAGCTGCTCGATCCGCACCCGCGACTCGGCGATCCAGTCCCGGACCACGCCCTGCTCGGACAACGGTTTGCCGAACGCCACCCGCTCCTCGGCGCGGGCGCACATCAGCTCCACGGCCAGCTCGGCAGTACCGATCGAGCGCATGCAGTGGTGAATCCGCCCCGGTCCGAGGCGGGCCTGGGCGATCGCGAACCCGTCGCCCTCGTTGCCGATCAGGTTGCTGGCCGGGACCCGGACGTCGTTGAACTCGATCTCCGCGTGGCCGCCGTGGTCGTGGTCGTCGTACCCCAACACATGCATCCCGCGCTTGATGACGACGCCGGGGGTGTCGCGCTGGACCAGGATCTGGCTCTGCTGACGGTGCCGGTCGGCGGTGGGGTCGGTCTTGCCCATCACGATGAAGATCTGGGCGTTCGGGTTCATCGCACCGCTGATCCACCACTTGCGCCCGTTGAGGACGTACTCGTCACCGTCGCGCTCGATCCGGGTGGAGATGTTGGTGGCGTCGGACGAGGCGACGTCGGGCTCGGTCATCGCGAACGACGAGCGGATCTCGCCCGCAAGCAGCGGGTCGAGCCACTCCTTCTTCTGCTCCGGTGTGCCGAACATCGCCAGCACCTCCATGTTCCCGGTGTCGGGAGCGGAGCAGTTGATCGCCGGCGGCGCGAGGTGGCCACTGCGTCCGGTGATCTCGGCGAGCGGGGCGTACTGCAGGTTGGTCAGTCCGGCCCCGTGCTCGCCGGGCAGGAAGAGATTCCACAGCCCGCGCCGCCGGGCCTCGGCACGCAGCTCCGCGAGCACGGGAACCTCACTCCACGCCCAGCTGTCCTCCAGCTGGCCCAGCTGCTCTGCGAAGACCGGCTCGGCCGGATGGACGTGGGTGTCCATGAAGTCGAGCAGCTCCTTGCGCAGTTCTTCGGTTCGTGCGTCGAAGGTGAAGTCCATCAGTAGTGCTCCTTGAGTGAAGTGAGTCCGGCGTCGAGCAAGGGGTGGATGGCGTCGCCGACATGGTCGAAGCCAGGGCCGACGGTCTGGCCGTGGAGGTGGCGGTAGTGGATGCCTTCCAGGATTGCGGAGAGCTTGAACGCCGCCAGAGCGAGGTAGAACCCGAATCGGGACAGGTCACGCTCGCTGCGCGCGGCATAGCGCTCGATGATCTCGTCTTCGTCGAGAAAGCCGGGCGCCGAGGCGGCATCGGCAACCGACCAGCTGTCGGTGAGGTTGCCCAACCGCTGGTAGAGGACCAGCACGGCCAGGTCCGTGAGTGGGTCCCCGAGGGTGGCCATCTCCCAGTCGATGACGGCGGCGAGCCGGTCGTCGGCATCCGTCAGGATGTTGTCCAGCCGGTAGTCGCCGTGCACGATTCCGTCCGGTGACTGTTCGGGGACGGTCGCCTCGAGCCGGGCGTGCAGCTCGACGGCCGCCGGCAGGTCACGGCAGTACGACGCGTCCAGCTGCTTCTTCCAGCGCCGCACCTGCCTGGCCAGGAAGCCCTCGGGACGGCCGAAGTCCGCCAGACCCACGGCCACGGGGTCCACCTCGTGCAGGGTGGCGAGCGTGTCGACCATCGAGACGGCGATCGCGTGGGTACGGGTCTCGCCGAGCGCGACGAGCTGCTCGGCACTGCGGTAGGGCGTCCCGGCCACATCCTCCATGACATAGAACGGCGCACCCAGCACGTCAGGGTCGGAGCAGAACGCGAAGGTGGTGGGTACCGGCACCTGCGTGTCACGCAGGGCGGTGATCACCCGGTACTCCCGCGCCATGTCGTGAGCCGTGGCCAGGACGTGGCCCAACGGAGGCCGACGGACGATCCAGCTGTCGGTGGGGTTCGCCACCCGATAGGTCAGGTTCGACTTGCCGCCGGCGATCAGGGTTGCGCGCAGGTCATCGCCGACCGGGCCCTGGCCGGCGCCGCCGTACCAGGCTGCGAACCTCCCCAGATCCAGCCCGGGAGGGTCGCCGACGTCCTGCTCCGTGCTCATCACGGCACCAGCACACTGACGACCTCGGCGACGCAGGCCGGCTTCTCCGCGCCCTCGCGTTCGACGGTGACCCGGGCCGTGCACTGCACCCCGGGCCCTCCAGGGACGAGGGAGAGGATCTCCACCCCGGCCCGCACGCGGGAGCCGACAGGAACGGGCGAGGGGAAGCGGACCTTGTTGGCGCCATAGTTGACGCCCATCGCCAGGCCCTCGACGCGGTAGATCTCCGAGACCAGCCTGGGGACCAGCGAGAGGGTCAGGTACCCATGGGCGATCGTGGTACCGAACGGCCCCTGGGCCGCCTTCGCCGGGTCGACGTGAATCCACTGGTGGTCGCCGGTGGCCTCGGCGAACAGGTCGATCTGCTCCTGGGTGATGGCGTGCCAGTCGGAATGGCCCAGGTGGTCCCCGACCGCCTTCTGGAGTTCCTCGATGCCCTGGAAGACCTTCATCGCAGGACCCCCTGCTCCTCGAATTTCTGCTGCAACCGGTTCATCCCGGTCAGCCACCGCTCGGTCTGCCCCGCGCGGGTCTCGTAGTACCCCTGGACCTCGGGGTGGGGGAGGATCAGGAACCGGTTGTCGGCCATCGCCTGCCAGACGGCCTCGGCGACGTCTTCGGGCTCCAGCGCGGCGTCGCGGGCAATCAGCTCCTGCAGCGGGCCGGTGTTCTCGAGCATCCGGGTCCGCACCCCCTGGGGGCAGATCGCCTGGACGACGACCCCACGATGCCGATAGGTGACCGAGAGCCATTCCGCGAAGGCAACCGCGCCGTGCTTGCTGACCGAGTACGTCGGGCTGCCGAGCACCGTCAGCAGGCCGGCGGCCGACGCGGTGACCACAAACCTGCCTCCGCCACGCTCCAGCCAGTCGGGGACCAGCAGACGGGCAGCGCGCACGTTGGCCATCACGTTGACCTCATTGGCCACCGCCCAGTCCTCCTCGGAGGCGTCGAGGCCCTGCCCGCGGTCGGTCCCGGCGTTGCCGAACCAGGTGTCGATGTTGCCCAGGTGGTCGCGAGCCGTCTGCACGAGCGCGGCCACCCCGTCCTGGGACGCCGCGTCTCCGGGAGCCGCGTAGCCATCGATCTCCTCGGCGACGAGCTTGGCCGAGTCGCCGTCCAGGTCGTTGACGACGACCCGCGCGCCCTCGCTGGCGAGCCTGGTTGCGATCGCGCGGCCGATGCCCTGCCCGGCGCCGGTGACGACGACTCCCTGTCCCTTCACGTTTACGGGCACCTTCACAGGCACGTTCATCTCAGGAACCGCCCATCAGGGTGACGCCGCCGTCGATGACCAGCACTTGGCCGGTGAGCCAAGCCGCGTCCTCGGAGAGCAGGAAGGCGACCACACTGCCGATGTCCGCGGGGTTGCCGAGCCGCTTCAGCGGGTACGCCGAGGCGACCTGCTCCTCCCGACCCTCGTAAAGGGCGGTCGCGAACTTCGTCTTCACCACGGCCGGAGCAACCGCGTTGACCCGGATGTCGGGGCCAAGCTCGACGGCCAGCTCTTGAGTGATGTGGATCAGCATCGACTTGCTGGCGCCGTACATGCCGATGCCGGGCGCCGGGCGGATGCCGGCGACGGAGGCGACGTTGACGACCGCGCCACCGTGCTCGTTCATCCAGCTCTGGTGCACCTGCTGCGTCCAGGAAAGCGCGGCAAGGCAGTTGACCTCGACGATCTTGCGGGCCGCATCGAGATCGAGCCCGATCATGGGCCCGTAGACCGGATTGATGCCTGCGTTGTTGACCAGGAGGTCGGCGCTGCCGAACTCGGCGATCGCGCGCTTGACGGTCTCGGCCTGGTGGTCGGCGTCGTCGGCCGAGCCGGCCACGGCGATCGCGTGCTGGGGGCCGCCGAGGGCAGTGATGGCGTCGTCCAGCGCATCCTGCTTCCGAGCGGTGATGACGACCTTGGCGCCGTCGGCGACCAGGCGCTGGGCGATGGCCAGGCCGATGCCGCGGCTGGCTCCAGTGACGATGGCCGTACGGCCCTCGAACCGGCGGGACATGGTTGCTCCTTCGGTCATTCCGGACAGGTCTCCTTCGTGGCTTACTAAGCGCTTGCTTATTAGATACCATGCAGCGTGCAGGATCCACCGGCGCGCGTCAACCGCCGGGCCGAAACGACAGGGAGGAGAACGCGATGACCGAGACCACAGATGTCTCACACGATGTCTCCGCGAGGTCTCCCGCGCCGACGCGACCCGGGCACGGCTCGTCGAGGCCGCCGTCACCGCATTCGCCGAGAAGGGCTTCCACGGCACCACCACCCGCGACATCGCGGCCGCGGCCGGGATGAGCCCCGCTGCGCTCTACGTTCACCACCGGTCGAAGGAGGAGTTGCTCTACCTCATCTCCCGCAACGGACACGAACGGACGCTCGCGCTCATCCGCGCCGGGGTCGCTTCCTCTGACGACCCCGCCCAGCAGCTGCGCACGGTCGTCCACGACTTCGCCGTCCAGCACGCTCGCGGGCACACCGTGGGCCGAATCGTGAACTACGAGCTCACGGCCCTGAGCCCCGAGCACCTCCGGGAGATGCGGGGGGTCCGGCATCAGATCGATCAGGAGATCCGCCAGGTCATCGAAGCGGGTGTTGCCGCCGGCGCCTTCGACACCCCCGACCCGCGGATGGCGACAGTGGCGTTGCTTTCGCTGGGCATCGACATCGCCCGTTGGTACACCGACGAGGGCAACTGGACCCCTGAAGTCATCGCCGACCACTACGCCGATCTGGCCCTGCGAATCGTCGGCGCCCGTCGCTGACCGACGCTTGCAGGCCGTCATCGGTGCGTCGCCGTACGCCTCAGAGATCGGCGTTCTCATGAATTTTGGGTAGTCCGGGGATTATTCTGGGTCAACGACGTGCCAATGCAGCGCGGCGATGAGTAATCCTGGAGGCCAGGTCACCATGCGCCCGCTGATGTGGATGCAGCCTCGAAGTCGTCCTGCGGCGACCCGAAGCATCGTTACCCTGAGCGTCGTCGCCGCCGTGGTGACGATCGGTTTCACCCCCATCCAGCCGGGCGGGCGCGATCTGACGTGGGCTGAGGCGGCCCTCACTCTCGTCGTGATCGGGCTGTTCGTGGCCGCGTGCTGGGTGACCCGGCGTCGGCCCATCGCACCGCTGGTCGGCTGGGCGCTGGGTCCTCTGCTGGCCATCGCATTGATCGTCGAGGTGGACTTCCTGACGGCCGACGCCTCGGTTCCTGCGCAGGTCTTCCTGTTCTTTCCGGTGATGTTCGGCGCGTCCCAGCTTCGGCGCGCGGGCGCGATTGTCATGACAGTTGCATCGGTCGTCGGCGAGGTCATTCTCGTCTTCACCCTGCTGCCCGTCCGTGAGGCAATCGTCGACACCGGGTATGTCTCGGCGGTACTGATCACGACGGCCGCGGTGCTCATCCGCGGCGGCGAACGGCAGGCCGAGCTCATCGACAAGCTCGAGCGGCTGGCCGGGATCGACGCCTTGACTGGACTCGCCACCCGCCGGGTCCTGGACGCGGCGGCGCAATCAGCACTCTCCGGGGCTTCCAGCGGTGACGGGACGTCGCTGATCGTTCTCGACGTCGACGAGTTCAAGGCGATCAACGACCGGCACGGACATCCGGCCGGCGACGAAGTGCTCGTTCAGCTCGCCGACTTGCTCGTCCGCTCCTCTCGCCGCGACGACCTCGTGAGTCGCCTCGGCGGTGACGAGATGGCCCTGCTGCTGCCCGGGTGCTCGGTCGCCGCTGCTCGGCGCCGCGCCGAGCAGATCGTCTGGGACGTTCAGGCCAGCAGCTTCGTGCTTCCCGACGGGCAAGAGCTGTCGGTGTCGGTGAGTGTCGGGCTGGCGCACGTGCCAACCGATGCCGTCGACCTGCGGAGCCTCTACGTCAAAGCAGACCAGATCCTGTACGAGGCGAAGCGATCCGGCCGCAACCGCGTCGGGATCGTCGCGGACGACTCGGCCGTGCTCGTCGAGCATCCGACACGCTGAGGCGTCGGGCTTCAGCGGCTTGGCATGGCAGGTCCGGGACGCAGGTCTGCGGACGGCGCCTGGCCGGCTCGAGGCCTCGGAATCGTCAGCCCGGGAATGCTCTTGGGGTCGCTGGTGACAGCCTTGGCGGCGGCACTCAACTGCATGTTGTGGTTGCGGCAGTAGTCGCGCAGCCGCTCGAAGGCCTGATCTGGCGTGGCGCCGTGGATCTGGGCCAGCATGCCCTTTGCCTGCTCGATCACCTTCCGGCTCTCGAGCGCGACCTGCAGCTGCGTGGACAGGGCCTCTCCGTCCCGGATCGCGCGCTCCTGCAACAACCCGATGGTGGCCACGTCGGCAAGCGCCTGGACCACGAGAACGTCCGCTGGCGCCATGTGCCCGGCATCGGTTCCGAAAAGATTCAGAGCCCCGATGACCTGCTGTCGCAGTCTCAGAGGGAAGGCGTGCACTGATCGATAGCCAGCGGCGACGGCGCGCGGGGCCAGCTTCGGCCACCTGTCGGCGGCGGTTCGGAGGTCGGCGTTGACGACCGGTTTGCCCGCGCGGTAGCAGTCGTGGCTGGGGCCTTCTTTGGCCTGGATCTGGAACAGCTCCAGCATCTCGGTGTGCTCATCCGATGCAGCCATCAACTGCAAGCGGCCCTGGTCGTCCGCGAGCATCAGGCCGGCCGCACGGGCGTCGACAAGGTCAGAGGTGTGTGACGTGACCATCTGCAGGAACTCGATCAAGTCGAACTCGCTCACGAGAGTGTCGGCAATCTCGACGAACACCTCGCTCAACCGCGCAGCCGAGAACATCGCCATTTCGGCACCCTTCGCGAACGTCGTGAGAGGCACCCGTCCCGGGCACCTCGGTAAGCACCACCTCTACTGTCCGGTTTGTCTGGTTTCTTCGCAAGTGGCTGGACTAGCCCTGTCGAGGGCTTTCGCCGCTCCACGATTGCGTGACTCGGGTCACCCACCATCGCCTTGTCTCGCATCGTCACCCCGCTACGTTGGAACGATGACGAGCACACTTCCGACGTACACCCTCAACGACGGCAACCGGCTCCCGGTCATCGGATTCGGGACCTATCCCCTGACGGGCGAGGACGGCACGACCGCGATCGTCAACGCGCTCGAGGCGGGCTACCGGATGCTGGACACGGCCGTGAACTACGAGAACGAGCGTGAGGTCGGCGAAGCGATCCGCCGCTCCGGCCTTCCCCGGGACGAGGTCGTGGTCGCCAGCAAGATCCCCGGACGGCACCATGCGTACGACGACGCCATCGCCTCAGTGCGTGGGTCCCTCGACCGGCTGGGTCTGGACTACCTCGACCTGCACCTGATCCACTGGCCCAACCCGTCGGTGGACAAGTTCCACGAGACGTGGCGGGCCCTGGTCGACCTGCGGAAGGAAGGTCTGGTCCGCTCCATCGGCGTCTCGAACTTCACCGAGGACCACCTCGGCCGGATCATCGACGACACGGGAGTCACCCCGGCGGTGAACCAGATCGAGCTGCATCCCTACTTCCCTCAAGCCGGAGATGCGCGCGGTCCACGAGCGGCTGGACATCCGCACCATGTGCTGGAGCCCGATGGGGAAGCGCCAGGCGCCGTTCACCGAGGCCCCGATCGCGACCGCCGCCGAGCGGTACGGCGTGACCCCTGGCCAGGTCATCCTGCGCTGGCACTTCCAGCTCGGTGTACTCCCCATCCCGAAGTCGGCCACGCCCGAACGGCAGCGCCAGAACCTCGACATCTTCGGGTTCGAGCTCACCGACGACGAAGTCGCTGCGATCTCCGGACTGGCCAAGCCCGACGGGCGGCTCTTCGGTGGCGACCCGAACGTCCACGAGGAGATGTAGCTAGTCCCCGTACGCGGTGAGGAACCGGTCGCGAAACTCGTCCATCGGCCACACCGGCGCCTCAGGATCGGGCCTCATGCCGCTCTGCCAGCCCCAGCTGGAGATCCGGTCCAGGACGGCCGGGTCGTGGGCGATGACCGTGATCGGTACGTCGTGGCTCGCGTCCTCGCCACTGACGACCGTGGCGGGTTGGTGATCGCCGACGACGATCGAGCACGAGATCGTCGTCGCCATAGGTCTCCACGAAGGACACGAGGGCTTCCAGCGTGTACTGGATCGACTGCCCGAAGGCGGCCTTGACTCGATCGGAGTCGCGCCACACGTCCTCCGGTGACTCGCCCTGAGCCGGCATGCCGTCGAAGACGGAGCCGTCACCGACCTCGCTCCACTCGACCATCCGGGGGAGCGGTGCCCAGGGGGTGTGGGTCGACACCAGGTCGATCTCCGCCATGACCGGGGCGCGGTTGGGTTGCGCAAGCTCCAGGCGTTGGAAGGCCGACAGGGTGTACTGGTCGGGCATGGACGGCATAGCTGAACTTGGGACCGCGATAGCCGACGTTCCGGGCGTCGTACACCTTGTCGTAGTGATAGAACGACTCTCCCTCCGGCCAGTCCTCGGTGTTCGACGGGACGTCGTCGACCGTCCGCCAGCCCGCCTTCTTGAAGGCGCTGGCCAGGGTCAGGCGGTCGCTGTCGAGCAGATCGTCGTAGCGCTGCTGGTTGTCGACCCACAGCCCGGACTGAAGGGTGGAATGGGCCAGCCAACTGAGGCCGCCGAACGTCGACGAGGTGAGAAACGCGCTTCGTGAGGAGAACCCGGCTGCCCGCAGTCGGCTGGTTCCGTCGTCGAGTACGGCGTTGACCGCTGGCGAAATGGCCGGGTCCTCGACCGCGACTCGCCCATAGCTCTCGACGACGGCGAAGACGACGTCCTTGCCCCGCAGGCCGGTCAGCAGCTCCTCGCCCGGGGTATCGCGGAAGGCGTCAACCGCGGCTTCCTCGGCGAACACCGCCCGATCCTGGATGCCGGCGCGGACCTCCTGGACCTGGTCATAGGCGAGGCCGGACGCGCTGGTGGAGGCGATGGGTGCACCCGGCACGAACTGCGCGCCGAGCAGCGCACAGAGCGTCCAGACGACTCCGAGGGCCGTGGCGGTGCGGATGGATCCGGTGCGGTGGCGCGAGGCGAGGCGGGTCAGGCGTAGCACCGAGAGCGGCATCAGGACGACGATCGCGACGGCGAGAAGCGCGGCAATGACCCCAGGACGTTCGCCCGGGTCTCGCCGATCGAGTCACGCGCGAACACCAAGGGCGGGCCCGAAGTAGCCCCGGTCGGTCACCGGGTTGAACGGCCGGTCGAAGGCAGCGAAGAAGCCCATGTCCAGGATCTTCACGATGGTCAGCACGCCCGAGAAGCAGCGCCGGCCAGTGCCGCCACGATCCGTCCCGCTTTGACCGGCAGAACAGAACGATCAAGCCAGGACGACGAGCCCCTCGACCGGGATGCGGAGGAAGGCGGCCGGACGTGAGCCGGCTGATCTCGTTCGGTGCCACGAGAGCGAACCACACGAGCAGAGCCGCCAGGACCGTGAGTCAGGGCTGCGGCGACGGTCCGCAGTCTGCGTCCCCCCGACGGGCCAAAGCGCGCGCGGAACGACAACCAGTGCACCTCCGACTCGCGCTTCCCGGCCGGTCCGCGCGCCTGGGCCTGCGGCTTTCCGGATTCCATCAAAATACACCGCCGAGGGGGCCTCATTTGGCCTGGTCGCATGCCGCGGAGCCGCAGCACTCCTGATCGGTACGGCGCCGGCAGCCCGGGCGGATTTGATCTCGGCGACGCCGTCAGCTGAGCCGGCGACTTGGTCATCCTTCGAGGTCGCCGCTGAGCAGACCGTGCAGGTGCTCGTCGTGGTAGGCGCCGTCGGCGTACCTGTAGGACTGGCGGAGCGTCCCCTCGTGCCGGAACCCGGCGGCCTCGGGCGACTCCGCAGGAGCCTGGGTTCTCGACGGCGTGGTAGAGGTACAGCCGGTGCAGGCCGAGGTCGGCGAACCCGAACCGTGACGCCGTCGCCACCGACCGCACCGCGTGGCCCCGTCGGCGGGCCCAGGGTGCGATCCAGTAGCCGATCTCCGCATCCCCCTGGTCAGGATCGATCTTGTGCAGCGACACCGAGCCGATCAAGCGGTCCTCGAGGTCGGCGACCGCCCAGGACGCATGATCACCATCGCTCCAGTCGTTGCGGCCGACCGTGAACTCCGCTGCGGCCTCCGGACCCTCCGGTCCAGGGTTCCAACGAGCGATCGCCGCGTCGGCGAAGGCAGCCAGCAGGTCAGGTACGTCGGTCGGCAGGAACTCGCGGAGCAGCAGATCCGGCGTCTCGACGCGCACGAGTTGGGTCCTGGGAGCGGGCGGCACCCGGTCAGCGTAGGCGCTGATCCACCCCAGCACCGGGAGGGCCGGCTCATCCACCGAGCCGGCGCCTGATCGGGTGCCACGAACGCACGGAACGCTCATTCGACCCCAGTCTTTGGCCACGGGGCTCGGCGTGAAGGCGATCACTGCTTACAGTCACAGGGAAATGGGGGGACCATGACCAACTTGCGCATCATCAACATCCTGCTGGGGCTGACCATCGTCTGTATGGCGGTCGCGCTCTACCTAGGCCTGACCCTGACCTTCCTGCTTGCCATGATGTGCACCGCGCTGGCGGGCGCGAACCGGCACTACGAGCTCGCCAAGGTGTCCAAGACCGCCTGACCGCTCTGCCCTTCTGAACCGGCCCGACGGTCGCCTGGCCAGGTACGTCGCCCGGCTCTGACGTAGCGTCGAGGAATGACCAAGCGGGAGCGACCCGTGAGCGTGACCCGGGTCCCGCCCGGCCTCAGCGAGTCGCAGCGGACCCGGAAACGCCGGTACCTCGCCCTGATGGGCGTCTGCGTGCTCTTGATCGTGCTGGCCTGGAACGTCGTACGCCTGTACTCCACGACCGCCGCCGTGGTGATGTCACTGGTGGCCGCCGTGATCCCGCCGGTCGCCGCGATCGTGGCCAACCGTAACGACGGTGGTTGACCAGACCACGTATTCGCGACGGACCTCCCGGCTCCTCATGTGAGACCGCCGTCGGCTCGGGCCTCGCCATGCGCATCGCTACGTGCCCGGGAGCAACCATGTCCGCAGCCCCCACTGCCGCCCCGACCTCAGCCCAGTCCGTCAGCCCAGTCCTCGCGGTTGGCGGCAGTCGAGCCCGTCCTGCCGACGCCGTACCTCCACCTCGACGTCGACGCCGCCGTTGCCCGCTACCGCAGGCTTGCCGCGGCCCTGCCCGGCACCGCCGTCCACTACGCCGTCAAAGCCAACCCGGAACCGGTGCTGCTGGACCGGTTGGCGTCGGCCGGCTGCCGTTTCGACGTGGCCAGCCCCACGGAGGTGGCCGGCGCCCTGGCGGCGGGAGCGAACGCTGCCGACCTCGTGTACTCCAACCCGGTCAAACGGCGTGCCGACGTGGCCCTTGCGGCCGAACAGGGCGTCAGCCTGTTCGTCGTCGACTCGCTCGAGGAGACCTGGAAGGTGGCAGACGCCGCCCCCGGGTCCTCGGTGCTCTGCCGCCTGTCCACCTCAGGGGCCGGCGCCGACTGGTCGCTCTCGCGCAAGTACGGCTGCTCCTCCCGCGAGGCGGTCGCGATCCTCCGGTCGGCGTCCGACGTGGGCCTCGAGCCGGCCGGCCTGTCGTTCCATGTCGGGTCACAGCAGCGCGACCCGGAGGCGTGGAACGCACCGATCGAAGCAGCGGCTCGGGTGTTCAGGACGCTGCGCCGGCAGGGCGTCGACCTCCGGCTGCTGGATCTGGGTGGTGGCTTCCCGGCTCACCTGGAAGGCGGCTGTCCGCCGCTCGCGGCGTACGGCGCGGCCATCGAGCGGCACCTGAGCCGACACTTCGGCGACCGTCGGCCGGAGACGCTCGTGGAGCCCGGGCGAGCTGTGGTTGGTGACGCGGGCACGTTGGTCTCCACCGTCGTTGCCGTCGTACGACGCGGATCGACTCGCTGGGTCTTTCTCGACGCGGGAGTCTTCACCGGTCTGGTCGAGACCCTCGACGAAGCCATCCGCTACCCACTCCGCACCAACGTCGACGGTGGCCCGACCGGTCCCTGCGTGCTGGCGGGACCGACCTGTGACAGCGCCGACGTGCTCTACGAGCGGGAGCCGGTCCTGCTGCCGCTCTCCCTGGCCGAGGGCGACACCGTGGAGCTGCTGGCGGCGGGGGCGTACACGACCTGCTACTCCACGGTGGGCTTCAACGGCTTCGCGCCGCTGCCAACAGTGCTCCGGCCATGACGTCCTCGGGCTCCGTGCGCCGGCTGCTGGTGAGCCACGGGCTCGCCGCTGTCGCGATGTCGATGCCCTGGCCGCTGCTGCTCGTGCTCGTCTGGGACCGGGTGGGCGACTCGGCCGACGGCCCGCTGCTGCTCGGGCTCGCCGGGGCCGCCCGGATGCTGCCCTACGTGTTGCTCAGCTGGGCTACTGGGTCGTTGGGGGACCGGTTCCGGAGGGACAGCCTGCTGCGCGCCACGCTGGCCACGCGAATCGTCCTCCTGACCGTCGTCGCGCTCGCCGTCGCCCAGGGGTGGCTGCTCGTCGCGGTGCTCGGCGCGGCCGCCGCGGTCGCATCAGGTACGCCGGCGTACCCACTGCTCGCGGCGGCGATGCCACACCTGGCCGGGGACGCCCGGAGACGAGCCACCGACACCCTGGTGACCATCGAGGTGGCCGCATTCGCGGTTGGCCCGGCGCTCGGTGGACTGTTGCTGGTCGACGCGACCCGGCCGTGGATCTGCGCCACGGCGGTTGCCATGGCAGGGACCGCGCTGCTCCTGGTGCTCGGTGTCGCGATCCCGGCCGCTCCGGGCCGGCAAACGCAGACGGCCTCGTTGCGGGCGATGGTCCTCCTTGTCGGGAGGACACCATCGGTGCTTGGCGGCCGTCGCCGTCGTCGCGCTGCTCAACCTGGTCATCGGGGCCTGCGCTCTCGTGCTGCTGCCGATCGCGGAGGACGTGTGGCACGAGGGCGCCGGTGGCTACGGGCTCGCGACCGGCTGGCTCGGGTTCGGGGCACTGGCGGCGCCGTTGTTGTGGTGGCTCGGCGGCTCGGCCGCGACCCGTCGACGGCGCGGGCTCGTCGTGCTCGGGCTGGCGCTGGCGGCCGTTCCCCTCGTCCCGGTCATGGGCTGGGCCCTTCCGCTGCTGGCGATCGTCGGCGCGGCCAGCGTGCAGGTGGAGAGTGCCGTCACGGAGACGATCCAGGACGGGGTGCCGGACGAGCGGCGGGCCGGGGTCCTCGGCCTCACCGACAGCGTGATGGTGGGCGCGGCGATGGTCGGGTCGCTGCTGGCGCCCTGGCTGGCCTCCGTGGTCGGCGCCCGCGCATCGCTGCTCCTGATCGCTGCCGTCACAATGACGGGATGGACGCTTCCGAACTCCGCGAGATCCAGGCACCACTCAGGGATCGCTATCGCTCCGACCCCTCGACAGCCGCAACGCCGCTTCGCGCCACGGGCGACTTCCGGGACGGCGGAGTGACGTGCACGGTCGACGGTTGGGCCGGCCCGGTGCGGGCGGGCCTGCACGCAGCGACCGGCGGTGAGCGGCAGCGATGCCTGCTCCGCTGACATGCTGCTCGAGGCGTTGCTGGCCTGTGCGGGGGTGACGCTGCGCAGCGTGGCCACGGCGATGGGTCTCGAGGTCCGGCAGGTCAACCTGCGCGCCGACGGGATGTTCGACGCCCGCGGCACGCTGGGCGTCGACCGGGAGGCACCGGTCGGGGTTCAGGACATCGTGGTGACCGCCGACGTCGACACCGACGCGGACGACGCCGCCCTGGAACGACTGGCGAAGTCGACCGAGCGGTACTGCGTCGTCAGCCAGACCCTCCGAGAGCCGGCACAGATCGTCGTACGACGGGCCTCCTGACGGTCAGCCGAGCCTGGCCGCACTGGCCAGCAACGAGACCGACCGGAGCCGGGCCTCGATCGTGGGCGACTGGTGCGCGGTGATGAGCTCGTCGGCGTCGGCACGCTTCGCGAAGTCCTCGAGATAGTCGACGGTGTCTCCGGGCGTCCCGACCGCGGCGTACGTCATCATCTGGGCGACCTGCTGCCCCTGGGGTGAGGCGAGAACCTGTTCGGCCTGCTCGTCGGACCAGTCCTGGCCGCGCCCGAGGAAGCCGCGGACGCGGGCCAGCAGCGTCGTGTGCAGCTGTTCCTGGGCGTCGGAGGCGTCGTCGGCGGCGATCACGTTGACGCCGGCGATGACGTACGGCGCGTCGAGCTGGGCGGACGGCTTGAACTCGCGCCGGTACGTCGACACCGCGGCCTCGAGCGCGGCCGGGGCGAAGTGCGACGCGAACGCATAGGGGAGCCCGAACGCCGCCGCCAGCTGGGCACCGAAGAGTGAGGATCCGAGGATGTAGAGCGGCACGTGGGTGCCCCGCCCCGGCGTCGCGTAGACGCCCGGGACCCGGGTCTCGTCGCCGAGGAACGCCTGGAGCTCGAGGACGTCCTGGGGAAAGGCGTCCGCGGAGGCGGGGTCGCGCCGCAGCGCGTACATCGTGTTCTGGTCGGAACCGGGAGCCCGGCCGAGGCCCAGGTCGATCCGCCCCGGATGGAGGCTGGCCAGCGTGCCGAACTGCTCGGCGATGGTCAGCGGCGCGTGGTTCGGCAGCATGATCCCGCCGGCTCCCAGCCGGATCGTCGACGTGTGGGCGGCCACGTGGGCGATCAGGACACTGGTGGCCGACGACGCGATCCGGGGCATGTTGTGGTGCTCGGCGTACCACACGCGCCGGTAGCCGGAGCGCTCGGCGGCGCGGGCCAGCTCGACGCTTGCGGAGAGGCTCTCCGACGGCGCCTGACCGCGGGCGATGGGGGCAAGATCGAGGATCGACAGGACGAGGTTCACCTGTCGATCCTCCCCGACGCCCCAAGGCCCCGCCGCGCAGGCATGATGGGCATCAACGCGTCAGATCAGCCGTCGCGCTGGACGGCCTGCCCGCGCTTGAGCACCAGGGTGCGCGGCGGGTGGGTGACCACCGCCTCGGCTGCACCGGGCACGGGGACGACGACCAGGTCGGCGGGGGCGCCCTCGACCAGCCCGTAGTGGTCGATGCCGAGGACGGCGGCGCCGCCGTACGTCGCGGCGTGGAGGGCGAGCTCTATGTCGTCGTCGCGGCGGAACGTGTTGCGGTACGCCAGCGTGCATCGCGCGCTCGAGCATGTCGCCGGAACCGTAGGGACCCCAGAGGTCGCGGATGCCGTCGTGCCCGCAGGCGACGGGGACGCCGGCCGCACGGAGCACCTTCAGCGGAGCGACCGGGAAGTCGTACACCGCGGCCGTGACGACGGCGACGCCAGCCTCGGCCAGCCGTGCGGCGCTCCGCTCCTGCACGGCGGGAGGTGCCTCGCCGAGCGCGTACGCGTGGCTGACCGCCACCCGGCCCTGCAGCCCCAGGGCGAGGGTTCGCTCGCAGATCAGGTCGAGCTCCCAGAGGCCGAGGCTGCCGCCGTCGTGCAGGTGCAGGTCGATCCGGGCGCCGTGCCGCTCGACCAGGCCGAACACGGTGTCGAGGTGGCGCACCGGGTCGCCGTCCATGCCGGCCGGGTCGATCCCGCCGACCACTGTCGCGCCCGCGTCGAGGGCGGCGTCGAGGAGGTCGGCGGTGCCGGGCGCGGCGACGATGCCGTGCTGGGGGAAGGCGACCTGCTCGACGGTCACCAGGTCGGCCAGCTCCGCCGCCACGGACGCGACCACCTCGACGCCGCGCAGCCCGATCTCTGGGTCGACGTCGGTGTGGGTGCGCACGTACGACGTGCCCGCGGCCACCATCGTCCGCAACAGCTCGCGGACGCCCTCCTCGCGCGGGACACCGAACTCATGCCGACGGGTCCGGTCGTTCGCGATCCGTTCCGCCAGCGCGTCACCCGCCGAGTGCGGCTCCCACGGCAGGCCGGTCAGCGTCTTGTCGAGATGGCAGTGCGCCTCGACCAGCCCGGGCAGCACCAGGCTCCCGGTGACGTCGACCACCTCCGCGGCCTCCGCAGCCTCCGCGTCGGCGACTGGCGACCCGATCCGCGCCACCGACCCGTCGCGCACGAGCACGTCGCTCCCCGGCCCGTGACCCCACGGATTCCCGCCGCGCAGGAGGAGGTCACCGGCCACGCGGGTCAGCCTAACGCCCAGGGTCCTACGGCCGATCGCACCGGCCAGACAGGTCGAGTGTCCCTGGTCACGATTGGAGAACGGCAGGCCGAGCGTTCGTGCGGCGCCCGTACGCTTTGACCATGACTGGGGAGGTAGGCGATCGCGCGCGAATGCGTGGGTGTGGGCTGTCGGCGCCCTCGTCCTCGTGTCCGTGACCGGGGCCGCGCTCGCCGTCAACAGGGACGGGCCCCGTCCCCGACCGCAGATCGCGAAGCCCGTGCTCGCCGTGGGCTGGGCCGACGGGGGTGCAAGCGTCTCGGCCAACGGAGTCGCCCGCGGCAGCGTCGCGGTGACCGGCGCCGTACCTTCCAACGCCGACCTGGCCGTGCGCCTGCGCAACGCGAAGTTCGTCACCGTTCCGAGCGAGTGCACTCGTCAGCGCTGCCAGGGAGCGCTACTCCTGGGTGTCCGGGGACGGCCGCACCCTGCACTGCGTCGTGGGCCGGGTCGACGGCGGATGCGCCGTTGACGGTCAACTTCGTGGCCGTCGCCGACGACGGAGCCGAGGGCTTCGTGACGGGTACGGCGTCCCTCGGGGCGACCTCGAGGAGGCTCCCCGACAGACCGGTGACGGTCGGCGTCAAGCCCGAGACACCAGGCTTCCGGCTGCTCTCTGCGCCCGACTTCACCAACGCCGACATCGCCGATCTGCACCAAGGGTGATGCAAACTTCGACCCGGCGACCGACACCAACGGGATCAACGACTACTACCGGCGAGCCCTGGACACTGGTCCTCGACGACTGGGCAAGCAAGAAGCCGGACGACATCGTCGTCGCCGGCGACCTGGTCGAGGGGCACTGGGGCGTCGGACCCCGACGGCGTCCAGGTGTTCGGTCCGGTGGCGACCACACGAGCAGCGGAAGGCAGCCGTCGTCCGCGCAGGCAATCTCTACTACTCCCAGTGGGCAGCGCGGTTCCGGTCCCACGGCCTCACCAACGTCCACCCGGCCATCGGCGACCACGAGTACGGCGACAACGACTGGTGGCCGAGCTGGAAGCGCGATCTTATCTCGACGTACCGGGACGTGTGGGCCAAGCACTTCACCACCAAGTCGAACGGTGAGCCGAAGTTCGCTGATCCGCCCCCGTGGCAGCGTGCACGAGTCCACGGCGTACGCGTGGCGGCCGCGTCCGGACGTCCAGATGATCTCGCTCGACGAGTTCAACCCTGCGCGACGACAGGATGCAGCTGGAGATCGACCAGAAGCAGCAGGCGTGGCTCGTGCAGGTGCTGAAGAAGGCCCGCGCGGACGGCGTGCGCTGGACCCTCGTCCAGGGGCACCTGCCGATCCTCGGACCGGTGCGCCAGGGAGCGTCATCGGGCCTGCAGTACCACGGTGGCCGACAGTCGCAGCTGTGGCAGACCTTCAAGAAGTACGGCGTCGACGTCTACCTGTGCGGCGAGGTGCACGACGTGACCGCGATCCAGCGCGACGGCGTCCTCCAGCTCTCGCACGGCGGGATCTTTCAGGTCGGCCGGCTCAACTACCTGCTCGCGGACTTCTACCCGAACCACCTCGACCTCAGGATCTTCGACTACGCCTTCGAGCGGGTCGGCGACGACACGCTCTGGGAGACCGCGACCCGCATGCCCGCAGGCATCACCTACGAGCCCGACCCCGGGATCATCGGGACGGCACAGCTGTGGCGCAACGGCCGGCTCACTCGCCTCAGCGGCGCGCTCGCGCCGTACCTGCCCTGACGGCCGCGGACGTCGCCTGACCGGGCTGGCCTCGCACCCGTCCCGGGTCACGCGCACGCGACGAACCGGTGGGGACATCGTGGTCCTTCCGCGACAATGACCGTCGTGGAGGAGGTCGAGGTCGTCGTGGCCCATCGAGCGGCGACCCTCCGCGTCGGCGAGGTGTTCCTGAAGATCGACGCTGACCAGACGCGCACTGACGTCGAGGTCGAGGCAATGACGATGGCGCCGATCCCGACGCCGGAGTCCTGTGGCGTAAGCCGCCCGTGCTCGCGCTCGCCGCTCTCCCGGCAAGGCGCTCGGCCGCCTTGGCGAGCCGTCGACCAGCGTCGTCGGCGGCGTGGGCCGCTGGCGGGTGCCGCCGTACGAAGGCTGCACGACGCGCCGCTGCCGCCATGGCCAGGTCGGAGCCTCGACGAGATCGCATCGAGCCTCGACCGCGAATGCGCGTGGCTCCTGGCGAACGACATCCTTCCAGAGCTTCGAGCTAGGTCAACGGGCACATCGCCAGCGTTGCCGAGGTTGCGCTCGGACCGTGGTCGACCGGCGTTCACGCGACCTGCAGATGCCCACGTGTTCGTTGACGGTGACGAGATCACCGGCGGGTCGATGGTCCGAGGCGGGTCAAGGCGGCCATGTACGACCTCGCCAGCCTGACGCTCGGACATCAAGAGCAGCCTCAGCGACGTCGTCGCCGGCTACGGCGCCGACGTCGACCTCGACGTGATCCGCGCCTGCGTGGTCGCTGCGAAGCCTGACGGCGATCCGCTGGCTGGTCGAGCACGGCTTCGACCCGTCCTCGCCGGGTTGCGAGGTCGACGTACTGAGGTCCCAGTTGTGAGGCTGCCCAACCCACCGGGCAGACTCACCGGCCCCGGGTCACCAGCCTCGGGCGCGCCACTCCGCAAGGTGAGGCCGCTCGGCGCCGAGCGTCGAGTCGTTGCCGTGGCCGGGGTAGAACCAGGTGTCGTCGGGCAGGGTGCCGAAGATCTTGTGCTCGACCTCGTCGATGAGCTGGTCGAACGCGTCGGCGTTGCCGAACGTCGCGCCGACCCCACCAGGGAACAACGAGTCCCCGGTGAAGAGATGCCGGTGACCGCCGGGGTCGTCGTACGACAGGCAGATCGAGCCGGGCGTGTGCCCGGCGACCGCGATGACGCCCAGGGTGCAGTCGCCGACGGAGATCGTGTCCCCGTGCTGCACGCGACGGGTGACGGGTACGCCGGTCTGCTCGGTGATGGCGTCCGCGTCCGGTGCGCCGGCCACGACCTCGGCACCGGTCACGTCGACCACTTCCGCGAGCGCCCGGTGATGGTCCCAGTGCTGGTGGGTGGTGACGACCGTGTCGAGCCGCGCGTCGCACAGCTGGATGAGGCTGGCGGCCTGGTCGGCGGCGTCGATCAGGACCTGGCTGCCCGTCGTACGGCAGGTCAGCAGGTAGCAGTTGTTCGACATCTTCGGGTCGACCGCGAGCTTGGTGATGGTCAACGCGGTCAGCTCGCGGACCTGTGGCGACCCGCCTGGCTTCGCCTCTCCGGTGTAGGTCACCACGCCTCGATCCCGGGCAGCGGACCCTCGTCTGTCTCGAGACCCCCGGCGTTGCCGCGCCCCGTCAGCCACCAGGCCAAGGCTGCGGACGTCCCGGTGACCGTGGGCCCGCCGTCGCCGAACGACCAGGTCTTGCCCGTGTCACTGGCCCGGATGCTGAACGGCGTTGCCGAAACACCACGCTTCGTCATCGCTTCGATGACGTGTTCCGCGAACTCCACGGGCAAATCCGCCGGCGTGTAGCCCGCATCGAGATCCACGTGGTGGATCATCACCTCACGCCAGCGCATCCCCGAGATGGCACCGGCCGGGAATGCGCGCGCGCCGGGGGTCCGGTCGATCGAGACGCCGAGCCGATCCTGGGGGATTCTGGCCAGCGCGTTCGCGAGATTGGACGTCGCCCCCATGAAGCGGTCTCGAGTCTCCGAGGGCGGCTCCTTCGCCAGCTCCTCGATGTCCGAGTCGCGGGCTTCCTGGGAGGCATACATGGGGACGGCCTCGCCTCGCGCCACGCCTTCGGCTGCAGCGGTGAGGCCCTCGGCGTTGAGAGTGAGGTGGGCGATCACGTGTGCGCGGGTCCAACCGGGCAGCAGGGACGGCTCGGACCACTGATTGTCGGTGAGGCCGTCTACTGTCTGGATCAGGTGTTGAGTGGCTTCGTGAAGTTGGGAAGTGTGGTCGGTCACGACTCCATTCAACCGCAAGCCCACAGCGCCCGCCGGGCGCGGCGGGTTGTGCGATGACATAGGATGTGCGAACACTTGTTCGAACATCACCAACCGTCTTCTCCAAGGAAGTGCAGTGGCTGATCAGCTGGTCATCCGGGGCGCCCGTGAGCACAATCTCAAGGACATTTCCCTCGACCTGCCGCGCGACTCCCTGATCGTCTTCACGGGCCTGTCCGGCTCGGGGAAGTCGTCGCTGGCGTTCGACACGATCTTCGCCGAGGGGCAGCGCCGCTACGTCGAGTCGCTGTCGGCCTACGCCCGGCAGTTCCTCGGCCAGATGGACAAGCCCGACGTCGACTTCATCGAGGGACTCTCACCCGCGGTCTCGATCGACCAGAAGTCCACCTCGAAGAACCCGCGCTCGACCGTCGGCACCATCACCGAGGTCTACGACTACCTCCGCCTGCTCTACGCACGTGCCGGTCGGCCGCACTGCCCGACCTGTGGCGCTCGGATCGAGCGCCAGACGCCGCAGCAGATCGTCGACCGGATCCTCGGGCTCGACGAGGGCCGGAGATTCCAGGTGCTGGCACCCGTCATCCGGGGCCGGAAGGGCGAGTACGTCGACCTCTTCCGGTCGCTGCAGTCGCAGGGCTTCTCGCGGGCCCGGATCAACGGCGAGACCCATCCGCTCGACAACCCGCCCAGCCTGAACAAGAAGCAGAAGCACACCATCGAGGTCGTGGTCGACCGGCTGGCGGTCAAGGCGTCCGCGAAGCGGCGGCTCACCGACTCCGTCGAGACGGCCCTCGGCCTCGCCGGTGGCCTGGTGACCTTCGACTTCGTCGAGCTCGACGAGAAGGATCCCGGTCGGGAGATGCGGTTCTCGGAGCGGATGGCCTGCCCCAACGAGCATCCCATCGACACCGACGAGCTGGAGCCACGGTCGTTCTCGTTCAACTCGCCGTTCGGCGCGTGCCCCGACTGTCACGGCCTCGGCACCCGGATGGAGGTCGACCCCGAGCTGGTCATCACCGACCCTGCGGCGACGCTGGGGGAGGGCGTCGTACAACCCTGGAACGCGGCGCACGTCAGGGACTTCTTCCTCCGCCTGCTCGGGGCCCTCGGCGAAGAGCTCGGCTTCGACCTCAACACGCCGTGGCAGGACCTGCCGACCAAGGCGCGCGCCTCGATCCTCGAGGGCCACTCGACCAAGGTGCACGTCCGGCACACCAACCGCTACGGCCGGGAGCGCTCCTACTACTCGGCGTTCGAGGGCGTGCGGCCCTACATCGAGCGGCGGCACCGCGAGGCAGAGTCCGACATGAGTCGGGACCGAGTTCGAGGGCTACATGCGCGAGGTGCCGTGCCCGGCCTGCAAGGGATCCCGGCTCAAGCCCGTGTCGATGGCGGTCACGATCGGCGGCAAGAGCATCGCCGAGGTGTGTGCGCTCGCGATCAACGAGACCGCCGACTTCCTGCGTGACCTCGACCTGACCGCGCGCGAGCGGCAGATCGGCGAGCGGGTGCTCAAGGAGATCCTCGAGCGGCTCAACTTCCTGCTCGACGTCGGGCTGGACTACCTCTCGCTCAACCGGCCGTCCGGTTCGTTGTCGGGAGGTGAGGCCCAACGCATCCGGCTGGCCACCCAGATCGGTGCCGGTCTCGTCGGCGTGCTCTACGTGCTCGACGAGCCGTCGATCGGCCTGCACCAGCGCGACAACCACCGCCTGATCGAGACGCTGGTCCGGCTCAAGGACCTCGGCAACACCCTGATCGTCGTCGAGCACGACGAGGACACCATTCGCACGGCCGACTGGATCGTCGACATCGGCCCGGGCGCGGGTGAGCACGGCGGCCAGGTGGTCGTGTCCGGCACGGTCGAGGACCTGCTGACCAGCAAGGACTCCGCGACCGGCGCCTACCTGTCCGGCCGCCGCGAGATCCCCGTTCCCGCCATCCGCCGCCCGCGCACGAAGGGCCGCGACCTGACCGTGCACGGAGCTCGCGAGAACAACCTGCGCGACATCGACGTCTCGTTCCCGCTCGGCCTGTTCGTGGCCGTCACCGGGGTTTCCGGGTCGGGCAAGTCGACGCTGGTCAACGACATTCTCTACACCTCGCTGGCCAAGCAGATCTACAACGCCCGCACCGTGCCGGGTCGCCACACCAAGATCACCGGCGTGGAGAACGTCGACAAGGTCATCCACGTCGACCAGTCGCCCATCGGCCGGACGCCGCGGTCCAACCCGGCGACGTACACCGGCGTCTTCGACCACGTCCGCAAGCTTTTCGCCTCGACGCCCGAGGCGAAGATGCGCGGTTACCTCCAGGGCCGGTTCTCCTTCAACGTCAAGGGCGGCCGCTGCGAGGCCTGCTCCGGCGACGGCACGATCAAGATCGAGATGAACTTCCTGCCCGACGTCTATGTGCCCGTGCGAGGTCTGCCACGGGGCCCGCTACAACCGCGAGACGCTCGAGGTCCACTACAAGGGCAAGACCATCGCCGAGGTCCTCGACATGCCGATCGAGGAGGCGGCGGACTTCTTCGCCGCGGTTCCGCCGATCGCCCGGCACATGAAGACCCTCTGCGAGGTTGGCCTGGGCTATGTCCGGCTGGGGCAGCCGGCGACCACGCTGTCCGGAGGCGAGGCGCAACGGGTCAAGCTCTCGTCGGAGCTGCAGAAGCGCTCGACCGGCCGGACCGTCTACGTCCTCGACGAGCCGACCACCGGTCTGCACTTCGAGGACATCCGCAAGCTGCTGCTCGTTCTCGGCAAGCTGGTCGACCAGGGCAACTCGGTGATGGTGATCGAGCACAACCTCGACGTCATCAAGACTGCCGACTGGATCGTCGACCTGGGGCCCGAGGGCGGCAAGCGCGGCGGCATCGTGGTCGCCGAGGGCACCCCCGAAGACGTCTCCGTCCACCCCGACTCCTACACCGGGATGTTCCTCAAGCCCCTGCTGGACGGGCGGTCCGCACGGACGGCTGCGCCCGCGGCGGAAGGCGCCCGCGAAGCGCACCGTCCCGGCGAGAAAGGCGGTGGCGTCGAAATCCCGGGCGTCGAAGTTGTAGTACCAATGGGCATCGTGCGGACGATGCCCGGCCAGGACGGGCCCGCTACGGTCGACTTCGGCAACCATGGCCGAAGCCGGGCCGACCATAAGGAGTGGGACCTCGTGACCGAACGCATCAGCCGCCGCAACGCCCTGACGGGAGCCGCCCTCCTCGGCGTTGCCGTCCCGACGCTCGCCGCGTGTGGTGGCGACGACAAGTCAGAACCGATGTCCACTGCCGACGTCCCGGTTGGCGGCGGCAAGGTCTTCCCGGACAACGAGGTCGTGGTCACCCAGCCGACAGAGGGCACGTTCGTCGGGTTCAAGAACAAGTGCACCCATCAGGGCTGCGTGATGCAGGACGTCACCAAGACGATCAACTGCAGCTGCCACGGGAGCCGGTTCTCGATCAAGGACGGCGCCAACGTGGAAGGCCCGAACAAATCGCCGGCCGGTTCGGTCAATCCCCTGCCCAAGGTGAAGCTCAAGGTGGCGGAGGACGGCACGATCACGGTTGCCTGACCCTGCCTCTTGACCCGGTGCGGGTCAGGTCTTGGTGAGTCGTCGCATTTCACGCCAGAGCTCGTCGCGACGACAGTGCCGGCGGTCCAGGCGGGTGTCGAGCAGGTCACGCGCCTCGTCGTACCGACTGGCCCGGAGCAGGGCGTGGATCCGGGTCTCCTCCACCACCTCACGCTGGGCGTCGGAGCCGCCCAGGCGCCAGATCTGGGATTGGAGGGCCGCGAGCTCGTCGGCGGCCCTCGACGACTGGCCGGAGGACATCGCAGCGAGAGCGCCGGCCAGCGGGGCCACCACCTCGACCTGGGTCGGGTTGGTGTGGGCGGCCGCCCACCGCTGGAGCCCCCGCAGGCCTTCGACGTCGCCCAGGGCAAGCAGGGCGATCGCAGAGTGCATGGCCATGAACGGGGTCGCCGGCCGGTAGAGGGTGTGGTCGTCGGTGACGGCCGAGACGACGCTCATGTCCGGTACCTCGCGAGCCTGCGGGTGACAGCTGCCAGCGCCACAGCAGGGAACCGGTGTCCACGAGCACCCGGCACCCGAAACCGAGCTCCGGGCGCAGCTGGGCGTCGTAGCGGCGTTGTACGGCGGCCAGGTCACCCATCGAGAGCTCGTGCAGGGCGGCGTGCCACGAGAAGTGAGTGATCGAGTCGATCTCGGCGCCGTCCTGAGCGATCCACCGATCCATCCAGGCCAGGCCCGCCCGGTGGTCGGCGGTCTCGTAGTGCGCGTGCGCTCTCGCATGCGCGGAATGACCGGCTCCGGGCTCTTCGCGCAGCGACCGACAGGAGAGCTCCATGGCCTCGTCGTAACGGTGCTGTTCCTGGCGGATGAACGCGAGCAGGCCTGGGTACCACCAGTCGTCGCCGTACGCCGGCCTGGCCCGTTCGACGATCTCCCAGGCCTCCTGCGGGACGGTCGTCACGCCCGCAAAGGCGATCGTGGGTACGGCGGTCGAGAGCAGGAGCGCATCGGTCGGGTACGTCGCGAGGTGCCGGATCAGCGACGTCGAGTCTCCCTTGATGTGCTGGACGATCGCGTGCACGTGGCTGCGCTCGCGCTCGGTGCTGCGACCGGCGTGCAGGGTGGCGTCACGGATCCGGGACGGGATGTCGACCTGGGCACAGAACTCGTGGCCCAACAGCGCCAGCGCCGCATGCCCGAGAGCGAAGGTCGGGTCGTGCGCGATCGACGAGGCGACCGCCTCGACCGAGCCCTTGCGCAGGCGCAGTACGTCGCCGACGCCGCGGTTGTAGGCGGCGACGGCCTGCTCACCTCCGGTGAGCGTGAGTCCGTAGAGGTCGGTCGATCTCATTAATCCAGAGTAAGCCAGTAGACATAGACAACCCAATCGCCGCGCGGGCTGTCGGGCCGGGGTCGTAGGGTTTTCCCGTGGCCGATCCGAGCACCTACCGACCGAGGACGGGGTCGATCCCGACCCAGCCGGGGGTGTACCGGTTCCGCGACGCGCGCGGCCGAGTCATCTATGTCGGCAAGGCCAAGAACCTGCGGGCTCGCCTGTCGTCGTACTTCCAGGACATCGCCAACCTGCACCAGCGCACGGCGACCATGGTCACCACCGCGGCCAGCGTCGAGTGGACCGTGGTGAAGACCGAGGTCGAGGCGCTGCAGCTGGAGTACAGCTGGATCAAGGAGTTCGACCCGCGGTTCAACGTGAAGTACCGCGACGACAAGTCCTACCCGTGGCTGGCGGTCACGGTCGGCGAGGAGTTCCCGCGGGTGATGGTCGGGCGCGGAGCGAAGAAGAAGGGCACTCGCTACTTCGGTCCCTACGGCCACGCCTGGGCGATCCGCGAGACCGTCGACCTCCTGCTGCGCGTCTTCCCGATGCGGTCCTGCAGCAACGGCGTCTTCAAGCGGTCCGGCCAGATCGGGCGCCCCTGCCTGCTCGGCTACATCGACAAGTGCTCGGCACCGTGCGTGGGCAGGGTCAGCGCCGAGGAGCACCGCGCGATCGTCGACGACTTCTGCGACTTCATGGCCGGCCAGACCAAGCCGTTCGTGAAGCGGGTCGAGAAGGAGATGTACGCCGCCTCCGCGGCGCTGGACTTCGAGAAGGCGGCCCGGCTTCGTGACGACATGGGGGCCCTGAACAAGGCCCTCCAGAAACAGGCGGTCGTGTTCGGCGACGGCACCGATGCCGACGTGATCGCCTTCGCCGAGGACCCGCTCGAGGTGGCCGTCCAGATCTTCTACGTCCGCGGCGGCCGGATCCGCGGACAGCGCGGCTGGGTCGCCGACCGGGTGGAGGCCGGCGACACCGGCGACCTGGTCGAGGACTTCCTCCTCCAGCTCTACGGCGGCGAGGAGGGCGACACGATCCCGCGCGAGATCCTGGTGCCGGCCCAGCCACCGGACACCGAGACCCTCGAGCAGCTGCTCTGCGAGCGCCGAGGCGGCGGCAAGGTCCACATCCGGGTGCCCCAGCGCGGCGACAAGAAGTCGCTGCAGGAGACGGTCGCCCGCAACGCCGGTCAGGCGCTGGTCCTCCACAAGACCCGGCGCGCGAGCGACCTGACCGCGCGCAACCTGGCGCTCGAGGAGATCCAGGCAGCCCTCGGGCTCGACGAGGTGCCGCTGCGGATCGAGTGCTACGACATCTCCAACCTCCAGGGGACCGAGGTCGTCGCCAGCATGGTGGTCTTCGAGGACGGCCTGGCCCGCAAGTCCGAATACCGCCGCTTCGTCATCAAGGGCGTCGACGGCCAGAACGACGTCGCCTCGATGCACGAGGTGATCACCCGGAGGTTCAAGCGGCTGCTCGACGAGACGCGCCGGCCGACGTTCAAGCTGCGTCACGGCCGGGGCGGAGCAAGCTCCGCCAGGCCCGTCAAGCGTCCACTCCTCATCGATCCGGAGACCGGCCGGCCGAAGAAGTTCGTCTACGCACCTGGACTGGTCGTGGTCGACGGCGGTGCCCCCCAGGTCGCCGCGGCCCAACAGGCCCTCGACGCGCTCGGGATCCACGACATCCCCGTCTGTGGCCTGGCCAAGCGGCTGGAGGAGGTGTGGTTGCCCTCCGAGGAGGATCCGGTGATCTTGCCGCGAACCAGCGAGGGCCTCTACCTGCTGCAGCGGATCCGCGACGAGGCGCACCGGTTCGCGATCACCCATCACCGTTCCCGCCGGTCCAAGACGATGGTCGAGAGCCTGCTCGATGACGTCGCGGGCCTGGGCGAGGTACGACGCAAGACCCTCCTCAAGCACTTCGGGTCGCTCCGCAAGCTCCGCGCCGCGAGCGTGGAGGAACTCGCCATTGTGCCCGGGATCGGCCCACGGACGGCGACGGCAATCAAGCAGGCGGTCACGGCCGGAGGCCAGGCAGGCAAGACTGTCAGCGTCAACACCGCCACCGGAGAGATCGAGGAGAACTGAGATGCCGCCCTCGGCGGACAATCCCGCTTCCGCGCACAAGGGTGAGGTCGTCGTCGTGACCGGCATGACCGGGGCCGGCCGCTCCACCGCGGCCAAGGAACTCGAGGATCTCGGCTTCTACGTGGTCGACAACCTGCCGCCGACCCTGCTGCCCGAGGTGATCCGTCTGGTGGACGAGAGTCGCGGGGTCGAGCAGCCCGTCGCGGTCGTGGTCGACGTACGGTCCGGTTCGTTCTTCGACTCGCTGCAGTCCAACCTGGCCCAAGGGGCGACGGGACGGCGTACGACGCTGCTGTTCCTCGAGGCCGCCGATGACGTGCTCGTACGCCGCCAGGAGGCCGCCCGGCGACCACACCCGCTCCAGGGCAGCGGTCGGCTGCTCGACGGGCTGCTGCGCGAACGCGTCGCTCTGGCTGACCTGCGCGGCAATGCCGACGTCGTCATCGACACCACCAACCTCAACGTGCACCAGCTCACCGACAAGGTCGCCGCGGCGTTCGGCACTCCCGAGACGACGAGGCTGAAGATCACCGTGGTCAGCTTCGGATTCAAGTACGGGATCCCCGTCGATGCCGACTTCATGGCCGACATGCGCTTCCTGCCGAACCCGTTCTGGATCCTGGAGCTGCGGCCGCTCAATGGTCGAGACGCCGCCGTCGCCGAATACGTCATGGGGCGGCCGGGATCCGCGCAGTTCCTCGACCAGTACGTGCCGGTTCTCGAGACCGTCGCCGCGGGCTACCTCGCGGAGGGCAAGCGGTTCATGAACGTCGCGATCGGGTGCACCGGCGGAAAGCACCGCTCGGTCGCGATGTCCGAGGAGATCGCCTCGCGGCTGCGCGACCGGGGGTACGACGCCCGCACCGCCCACCGCGACCTGGGCCGGGAGTGACATGGCCGGGAGTGACATGAGTGACAGGGCTGGTCGCGAGGTTGCCGAGGGTGACGCGACGGGCGAGCGACTCCCGATCGGCGTGACCGCGCTGGGCGGCGGCCACGGTCTGCACGCCTCCCTCTCGGCGCTGCGCCGGATCGTGGACGACCTGACCGCGGTGGTGACCGTCGCGGACAACGGTGGCTCGTCGGGGCGGTTGCGTGGCGAGTTCGGAGTGCTGCCGCCCGGTGACCTGCGGATGGCGCTGGCGGCGCTGTGTGGTGACTCCGAGTGGGGACAGACCTGGGAGCGCGTGGTCCAGCACCGGTTCGCGGGCCGAGGCCAGATGGAGGGCCACGTCGTCGGCAACCTGCTCATCGTGGCTCTGTGGGAGCTGCTCGGCGACCACGTCGACGCCCTCGACTGGATGGGCCGCCTGCTCGGGGCACGCGGCCGGGTGCTGCCGATGGCGATCACGCCGATGGACATCACTGCCCAGGTGCGTGGACTCGATCCGTCGGACCCGCAGTCGCTCACGCTGGTGCGCGGGCAGGTGGAGGTCGCCACGACCGCCGGCAGGCTCGTCAACATCGCCCTCGACCCCGCCGACCCGCAGGCCTGTCCCGAGGCGGTCGACGCGGTGCTCCACGCCGACTGGGTGGTGCTCGGTCCGGGCAGCTGGTACACGTCGGTGATCCCACACCTGATGGTTCCCGATCTGCGCAAGGCACTGGTGGAGACCCCGGCTCAGGTGCTCGTCGTACTCAATCTGGAGGGGCAGGTCGGCGAGACGCCGGACTACGCCCCCGAGGACCACCTGGCCGCGCTGCTCGAGCATGCGCCCGACCTGCGGATCGAGGCGGTCCTCGCGGACTCCCAATCGGTCACCGACCACGAAACGCTCGATCAGGCGATCGCTTCCGCTGGCGCGGAGCTCGTCGTGGCCGACGTCGCGATGGGCGACGGGAGCCCCAGACACGACCCAGCGAAGCTCGCACTTGCCTACACGCGCATCATGGGGGGAGATCGCGGTCGAGACACCATCCCCTGAGAGTGGCAGGATTCCCCGTATGGCAATGACGGCACAGGTGAAGGCCGAGCTCGCTAGCACCCAGATCACCAAGACCTGTTGTCGCAAGTCCGAGGTCTCCTCGATGCTGCGCTTCGCCGGGGGACTCCACATCGTCAGCGGCCGGATCGTGGTCGAGGCCGAGCTCGACACCGGTGGTGCTGCCCGTCGGCTGCGCAAGGACATCGCCGACGTCTTCGGGCACAGCTCGGACGTGGTGGTCGTCCAGGGCAACGGGATCCGCAAGGGCAGCCGCTACGTCGTGCGCGTGGTCAAGGAGGGTGAGGCGCTGGCCCGCCAGACCGGTCTGCTCGACCAGCGTGGCCGACCGGTTCGGGGCCTCCCGCCCCAGGTGGTGTCCGGTGGCGGCTGCGACGCGGTGGCCGCCTGGCGAGGCGCCTTCCTTGCCCACGGCTCCCTGACCGAGCCCGGTCGTTCGTCGTCCCTGGAGGTCACCTGCCCCGGCCCGGAGGCGGCCCTGGCGCTGGTCGGCGTCGCCCGCCGGCTCGGCATCCAGGCCAAGTCCCGGGAGGTGCGCGGGGTGGACCGCGTCGTGATCCGGGACGGCGACGCCATCGGTGCGCTGCTCACGAGGCTGGGCGCCCACGAGTCGTTGATGGCCTGGGAGGAACGACGGATGCGACGCGAAGTGCGCGCGACCGCCAACCGGCTGGCCAACTTCGACGACGCCAACCTTCGCCGCTCGGCCCGGGCGGCCGTGGCCGCGGGTGCCCGCGTCGAGCGGGCGCTCGACATCCTCGGTGACGAGATCCCCGACCACCTCAAGCTCGCCGGGGCGCTGCGGCTGCAGCACAAGCAGGCGTCACTCGAAGAGCTGGGTCAGCTGCACGAACCCGTGCTCACCAAGGACGCGATCGCGGGACGGATCCGCCGGCTGCTGGCGATGGCCGACAAGCGCGCCGAGGAGCTCGGGATCCCCGACACCGAGGCGTCGTTGACGCCCGAGATGCTGGCCGACGAAGGCTAGTCCGGCACTAGTTACCCGCACGTACGGCGGAACGCCGTGTCCGGTCGTTCGCGGCGGGCGATAGGGTCAACCAGAGATGTCCTGCGTCGTCGCAGGCCGCCATTTCCACTGCACTTTCGAGGGAGCTCACCCGTGACTGTTCGCGTAGGCATCAACGGCTTCGGCCGGATCGGCCGCAACTTCTTCCGCGCCGTACGCGCCTCCGGCGCCGACATCGAGATCGTCGGGGTCAACGACCTCACCGACAACGCCACGCTGGCACTTCTGCTCAAGTGGGACACGATCCTCGGGCCCCTCGACGCCGATGTGACGTCAACCGACACGTCGATCCTGGTCGGCGACCAGGAGATCAGTGCCTTCGCCGAACGTGACCCCGCCAGCCTCAAGTGGGGCGACCTCGGCGCGGACGTCGTCGTCGAGTCGACCGGCTTCTTCACCGATGGGGCCAAGGCCCGGGCTCACATCGACGGTGGCGCCCGGAAGGTCATCATCTCCGCGCCCGCCTCCAACGAGGACTTCACGGTCGTCATGGGTGTGAACCACGAGGACTACGACCCGGAGTCGCACCACGTGATCTCCAACGCCTCGTGCACCACGAACTGCCTGGCGCCGATGGCGAAGGTGCTCAACGACGAGCTCGGCATCGTCAAGGGCCTGATGACCACCATCCACGCCTACACCGCCGACCAGAACCTGCTGGACAACATCCACAAGGACCCCCGCCGGGCCCGCGCCGCAGCCTTGAACGTGGTGCCCACCTCCACCGGAGCGGCGAAGGCGATCGGGCTGGTCCTGCCGGAGCTCAAGGGCAAGCTCGACGGCTTCGCCCTGCGGGTCCCGGTGCCGACCGGCTCCGCGACGGACCTGACCTTCCAGGCGTGCCCGCGAGACCAGCGTCGACGAGGTCAACTCGCTCGTCGAGGCCGCAGCGGACGGACGCTACCTGAAGTACTCCACCGACCCGATCGTCTCCTCCGACATCGTGACCGACCCGGCTTCCTGCATCTTCGACGCACCGCTGACGAAGGTGATCGGCGACCAGGTCAAGGTCATCGGCTGGTACGACAACGAGTGGGGCTACTCCAACCGGCTCGCCGACCTGATCGAGCACGTCGGCACATCGCTCTGACGTGGCGGGCATCGAGATCCCTCGGCGACGTCCGGGGCAAGCGGGTCCTGGTCCGCTCCGACCTGAACGTCCCCCTGGAAAACGGCAGGATCACCGACGACGGCCGCATCCGGGCGAGCGTCCCGACGATCAAGAAGCTGGCGGACGCCGGTGCGCGTGTCCTCGTGGTCGCCCACCTGGGTCGGCCCGACGGCAAGCCCGACGAGAAGTACTCGCTTGCCCCGGTCGCCGCACGCCTCGGTGAGCTGCTCGGGCGCGAGGTGTCGTTCGCGACCGACACGGTGGGGGAGTCCGCCGAGGCGACCGTCGCCGGCCTCGCCGACGGCGACGTCGCGGTGCTGGAGAACGTCCGCTTCAACGAGGGGGAGACCAGCAAGGACGAGTCGACTCGCGGGGCGTTCGCAGAGCAGCTCGCGCGGCTTGCCGACGCGTTCGTGTCCGACGGCTTCGGCGTCGTGCACCGCAAGCAGGCATCGGTGTACGACGTGGCCAAGCTGCTCCCGCACGCCATGGGTGACCTGGTCGCGACGGAGATCGACGTCCTGCGCCGCCTGACCGTCGACCCGGAGCGCCCGTACGTCGTCGTGCTCGGCGGCTCGAAGGTGTCCGACAAGCTCGGCGTCATCGACAACCTGCTCGGCAAGGCCGACAAGCTGCTCATCGGCGGCGGCATGGTCTTCACCTTCCTCAAGGCCCAGGGCCACGAGGTGGGCAAGAGCCTGCTCGAGGACGACCAGCTCGAGATCTGCCGCTCCTACCTGGAGCGGGCCGAGAAGTCCGGCGTCGAGATCGTGCTGCCGACCGACATCGTCGTCGACACGACGTTCCCGAGCGGCGACCGCACTCCCGAGCCTCAGGTCGTCGCGGCGACCAAGATCCCCGCCGACGCGCTCGGCCTCGACATCGGCCCCGAGTCCGGCGCCGCGTTCGCGGCGGAGCTGTTGGATGCCAGGACCGTCTTCTGGAACGGCCCGATGGGGGTCTTCGAGGTGGACGAGTTCGCCGAAGGCACCCGTGCTGTCGCCGACGCGCTGACCAAGGTGGCCGGTCTGTCGGTCGTCGGCGGCGGCGACTCCGCGGCCGCCGTCCGCAAGCTCGGCTTCGACGAGTCCGCCTTCGGCCACATCTCGACCGGCGGCGGGGCCAGCCTCGAATACCTCGAGGGCAAGGAACTGCCCGGCATCGCGATCCTGGAGGACTGATGGTTTCGACAAGCTCAGCCACCGGCCAGCGCACGCCGCTGATGGCGGGCAACTGGAAGTCCAACCTGAACCACCAGGAAGCAGTGGTGCTGGTCCAGAAGCTGGCCTGGACGCTCTCCGACAAGCGACACGACTACGCCAAGGCGGAGGTCGTCGTGCATCCGCCGTTCACCGATCTGCGCAGCGTGCAGACCCTGGTCGACGGTGACCGGCTCTCGATCAAGTACGGCGCCCAGGACGTCTCGGTCCACGACGGCGGCGCCTACACCGGGGAGATCTCGGCCGCGATGCTGGCCAAGCTGGGCTGCACCTACGTGGTGGTCGGACACAGTGAGCGCCGCGAGTACCACGCCGAGTCCGACGAGGTCGTCAACGCCAAGGCGACGAAGACGCTGGCGGCCGGCATGACGCCGATCGTCTGTGTGGGCGAGGGTCTGGAGATCAGGCAGGCCGGCGACCAGGTGGCCTACACACTCGCCCAGATCGACGGTTCGCTGGCCGGCTTCAGCGCCGAGGAGGTCGCCGGGCTGGTCATCGCCTACGAGCCGGTCTGGGCAATCGGCACCGGCGAGGTCGCCACACCGGACGATGCCCAGGAGGTCTGCGCCGCGATCCGCGCCCGGATCACGGAGGTACACGGCGAGGCCGCCGGGGGCGCCGTACGCATCCTCTATGGCGGGTCGGTCAAGGCCGCCAACGTCGCGGGAATCATGCAGCAGACCGACGTCGACGGGTGCCTGGTGGGCGGTGCCAGCCTGCAGGTTGACGAGTTCGGCGGAATCTGCAGGTTCTATGACATGCCAGTGCTGTAAGAAGCAATTCGTGACGTATCCTTTCCGGCGTGACTCTTCTCTTCACCGTTCTGCTCGTCATCTCGAGCATGATTCTGATCCTCATGGTGCTGCTCCACAAAGGCCGCGGCGGGGGTCTCTCCGACATGTTCGGCGGTGGCATGTCCAGCTCGATGGGCGGATCGTCCGTGGCTGAGCGGAACCTCGATCGGCTCACGATCGGGATTGGTGTGATCTGGTTTGCCTGCGTCGTGGCGCTGGGCCTGCTGAAGGCCTACTGAGCGTCCAAAACCGATGCCGGCAACGGCTCCTGAGAGAGGAATAGGCTTGTGGCTGGTGCAGGGAACGCCATTCGCGGTAGTCGGGTCGGTGCCGGCCCGATGGGCGAGGCGGAGCGCGGCGAGGCCGCCCCGCGACAGAGCGTGACTTATTTTTGTTCGCATGACCACCGTTCGGTGGTGACCTTCTCGGTCGAGGCGCAGATCCCGGACTCGTGGGACTGCCCCCGATGTGGGCTGCCGGCGAGCCTGGACTCGGACAACCCGCCCCCGGCCCCGAAGATCGAGCCCTACAAGACACACCTCGCGTACGTGAAGGAGCGGCGCTCCGACAAGGAAGCCGCCGACATCCTCGACGAGGCGATCCAGCTTCTCCGCACGCGACGGAAGAACGGAGACATCATCTTCTAGGCACTAGTGCCAATGGTGAGGTAGTCAACGAGCGGTGGGGACCGCACCTGAGCTTGAGCGCCAAGCCGACCTGAAGCCCCTTCGCCATCACCCGACGGTCGCCGTCGTCTCGATCGCCCTGCTGACCGCCGCGGTCGTCAACGGCTGGCTAGGACCCGACGTCGGTCGGGGAGCCAACTTCTGCGAGGCCCACAGCGGCCTGGTCCGGCAGCCCGCGAACACGTTCTCCAATGCCGGCTTCGTCGTCGCGGGACTGCTGATCGCCTGGCAGGCGCGGCATGGCGAGACGCCTCGGCTACACCCTGAAGCGGGTCCCGGTCCTGGCGACGGCGTACGCCACGATGGTCGTGCTGCTGGGTCCCGGCAGCGCCGCGATGCACGCGACCCAGAGCGCGGCCGGGGGCCGGCTGGACATGGGCAGCATGTATCTCGTGGCGGCCTTCGCGGCGTCCTACGCGGCGATGCGCTGGTGGCAGCGGGACGTCATGTTCATGGTCGGGGCGTTCCTGTGGATCGTGGCCTGCTGCGAGATCGTCGGCTTGTACGACGGTGACATCCCGGTGTTCCTCTACTCGGGCAACGCCGCGTTCGGTGGTTTCCTGGCCCTGGCAGTCGCGCTCGAACTGATGATCCGTCGGCGTGGCCGGAGCCGGACCGACCTTCGGCAGGGCGCAGCAGCGCTGGGCGCCATCGTGGTGGCGTTCGCGATCTGGAATGCCTCGCAACACGGCCTGTGCGACCCGCACTCGTGGCTCCAGGGCCACGCCGCGTGGCACGTGCTGTGCGCGGTGTCGGCGTACTTCCTGTTCCGGTTCTACGCGAGTGAACGCGAGGCGTGACCGGGACGTCAGTCGGAACCCGGTCAGAGCTTCGACGCGGCCTCGTGGTCGACGAACCAGATCGTCTCCTCGTTGCCGATGACACCGGCGGCTGGGGTCTGGTGCACGTCGGCACCGCCCAGCGCCGAGGCAACCGCATCGGCTTTCGCCTTGCCCGACACCAGGAACCAGACCGACCGGGCCCGGTTGAGGGCGCCCAGGGTGAGGCTGATCCGCTCGGGCGGGGGCTTGGGGGACCCGGTGACCGCGACCGCGATCCGGTCGTCGACGTCGAGCTGCGGGAAGCCCGGGAACAGGGAGGCGATGTGCCCGTCCGGCCCGACGCCCAGCATCACGATGTCGAACTCGCCGGTGCCGTGCGAGCGCATCTCGTCGGAGTACGCCGCCGCGGCAGCCTCGATGTCTCCGAAGGAGGTGTCGGGCATCTCGTGGACCCGAGCCGCGTCGACGGGCACCTGGTCCAGCAGATCCGCGCGCGCCTTGGCGGCGTTGCGTTCGGCCGAGGTGGCTTCCGCGTAGCGTTCGTCGCCCCACCAGATCTCGACCCGGCTCCAGTCGACCTCGGACCTCGCCGTGAGCCGGGCGATCTCGCGGTGGAGTGACGTCGGCGATCGTGCCACCCGTCAGCGCGATCACCGGCACCTCACCGGCTGCCTGGATGCCGGCCAGCCTGGACAGGAGTTCGCCGGCCGCGGCGGTGGCGAGGGCGTCCGCGTCGGGATGTACCTCGACCTTGGCGTTGGCGGGTTCAGTCATTTCTGCATCCTGATCAGCTTGCGGGCGGTCGCGGCATAGGTGTCGTCCTCATCGAGGCGCCGCAGCTCCTCCGCGAGGCACTCGGCCACGGTGCGCCGCTTCAGCGCAACCGGCCGGTCGGGCTGGCCGGGCGACGACAGGGTGGCCAGCCGCCCGTCGGTGCGCAGGATCTTGATCGGGCCGGACTTCGTCTCGAGCTCGACCTTGGTGATGCCGGGCCCTGAGGACGTATGGCGCGACACCGGCACGCGAAGTCGCGAAGCCAGCCAGGCGTCCAGCAGGTCTGCCGAGGGAGAGATCCGCTCGGCCGTGACCGACGCCGACTGCACCTTCTCCTGATGTACGTCGAGCGCCGCGGCAAGCAGCGCCCGCCACGGGGTGAGCCGGGTCCAGGCCAGATCGGTGGAACCGGGGGCGTACTCCCGGCACTGGTGGAGCAGGGCGGCCGACCGGCCGCGGGTGGCTGCCGCGACGTCGGTGATCCGGCGCTGGGCAAGCTGCCCGAGCGGGTCGCTGCCGGGATCCTTCGGCGGCGTCCCGGCCCACCACACCACGACCGGCGAGTCGGGCAACAACAGCGGCAGCACCACCGACTCCGGATGCTGCACGACCGGTCCGCTGAGCCGGATCAGCGCGACCTCGCCCGTCCAGCCGTCGCCGGTGCCTACCTGCGCGTTGATCATCGCGGCACCGCGCCCGGACCCGAGGATGACGCCCAGGACCCGCGCGGGATGCTCGAACGACGCCTGCTGGGCCGATTCCATGGCCTCGGTCACCTTGTCCTCGGCGACCACGACCACGAGCGTCATCACCATGCCCATGGCCGGCGAGCCGGCCTTGCGGCGGGCCCGCACGAACTCGGCCGCGATGGCCGACGACGTGGTGTCGGTGAGCTCAATCATTTCGGGGTCCCCGCGGAAGCGCGAGCGCAGCGAGTGGTTCTGTGGGGTGAGGTCATGGTCGACGCCACGTCCTTCCGTCGCGGGCCAGCATCTTGTCGGCCGAGGCCGGTCCCCAGGTGCCGGACGGGTACTTCTCGGGGCGGCCGCCCTTGGCCCAGTGCTTCACGATCGGGTCGAGGATCTCCCAGGACAGCTCGACCTCCTGGTGCTGGGGAAACAGCGGCGGATCGCCGAGGAGTACGTCGAGGATGAGCCGCTCGTAGGCCTCGGGGGACGACTCGGTGAAGGTGCCGCCGTACGCGAAGTCCATGTTGACGTCACGGATCTCCATGGCGGTGCCGGGCACCTTGGCGCCGAACCGCGTCGTGATTCCTTCGTCGGGTTGGACCCGGAACACCAGGGCGTTCTGCCCGAGGGCCTCGGTCGCGGTCTCGGTGAACGGCAGGTGCGGCGCCCGCTTGAACACGACCGCGACCTCGGTGACCCGGCGTCCGAGCCGCTTGCCGACCCGCAGATAGAACGGCACCCCGGCCCAGCGTCGGGTGCCGATGCCGAGCTTGATCGCCGCGAACGTCTCGGTCGTCGAGGTGTTCGGGATGTCGTCCTCGTCGGTGTAGCCGTGCACGAACCGGCCGCCGCTCCAGCCCTCGGCGTACTGCCCACGTGCGGTGGAGTCGTCGAGCGAGTCCGGGAGCACCACCGACGACAGGATCTTCTGCTTCTCGGTTCGCAACGACGCCGCGTCGAACGCGGACGGCTCCTCCATGGCGATCAGCGCCATCAGCTGGATGAGGTGGTTCTGGATCACGTCGCGGGCCGCGCCGATGCCGTCGTAGTAGCCGGCCCGGCCGCCGATGCCGATGTCCTCGGCCATCGTGATCTGGACGTGGTCGACGTAGTTGGAGTTCCAGATCGGCTCGAACATGTTGTTGGCGAACCGCAGCGCCAGGATGTTCTGGACGGTCTCCTTGCCGAGGTAGTGGTCGATCCGGAAGACCGACTCCGGCGGGAACACCTCGGACACGACCCGGTTGAGCTCGCGGGCCGACCGCAGGTCGTGTCCGAACGGCTTCTCCACGACCACGCGCCGCCACGTCGAACCGGTCTGCTCGGTCATCCCGTGCTCCTTGAGCTGACCGATCACGTCCGCGAAGAACTTCGGTGGGATGGAGAGGTAGAACGCGGTGTTGCCGCCCGTCCCGCGGACGTCGTCGAGCTCGGACAGGGTCCGCTTCAGGCTGGCGAACGCCACGTCGTCGGAGAAGTCGCCGGGCACGAACCGGAAGCCCTCGGCGAGCTGCTTCCAGACCTCCTCGCGGAACTCGGTGCGGGCATACTCCTTCACCGAGTCGTGGACGATCTGCGCGAAGTCCTCGTTGGCCCAGTCCCGCCGGGCGTAGCCGACCAGCGAGAACCCCGGTGGCAGCAGGCCGCGGTTGGCGAGGTCGTAGACCGCCGGCATCAGCTTCTTGCGCGAAAGGTCTCCGGTCACCCCGAAGAGCACCAGGGAACAGGGGCCGGCGATGCGAGGAAGGCGGCGGTCCTGCGGATCCCGCAACGGGTTCGTGTACGTCGACCCCACGGTCACTACGCCAGCGCTTCCCGCACTGCCGACAACGCGCTGAGGTCCTTGGCGTGCAGCCGAAGCACGGGTCTGCCCTTGTCGATCAGCACCTGGCCGTCACCGACCGCCTGCGCGGTGATGAAGCCGTGGAAGGTGAACGGTCGGCCGGGGATCTCGAGGTCGGCCTGCGGGGTTGCCGGTGACCTGGAGGTAGACGCCGGTCGCCGGCCCGCCCTTGTGGTACTGACCGGTCGAGTGCAGGAACCGCGGTCCCCAGCCGAAGGTGACCGGGCGGCCGGTGCGCTCGGCGAGACTGCGGCGTACGCCGGCAAGTGCGGCGTCGCGATGCCGATCGAGGTACGCCTGGACCGAGACGTAGCCGTGCGAGCTCGTCGAGGCCGGCCAGGAGGGCCGCCACCGCGTCCACGACGGTGGAGGTGCCCGACGGCAGCCAGTCGCCGGAGGCGTAGACGTCGATGTCGCCGTCGGAGAAGGTCGGTTCGGGGGTGGCGCCGGCGTCGTCGAGCATCTCCCGAGCGGCAGCCTTGGCGCTCTCGACGTCGGGCTGGTCGAAGGGGTTGATGCCGATGATCCGGCCGGCGATCGCGGTGGCGTACTCCCACAGCAGCAGCTGCGCGCCCAGCGGGGCGTTGACGAACACTCCCCAGCCCGAGGTTGGGACCGTGTCGAAGTCGAAGCTGGGTCCGAAGGTCGAGAGCACCTCGTCGGCTGTGCTGGGGGAGTAGTTCGGAGCATCCAGGCCCTCGACCACGACGGGCAGGATGCCCTTGCCGTCCTTGCCGGTGGACTCGGCGATCAGCTGCTCGGCCCAGTCCCCGAATCCGGGGTACGGCGAGCCGTTGTCGGCCAGCACCAGCTTGTCGACGCCGGCCAGGTTGGCGACACCCAGCAGGGCACCGAGCCGCAGCCCGGGGTTGTCGGCGTCGTCGGACTCGAGAGCCGCGCCGATCGCAGCGGCCTCGTCGAGGAGCCCCGCGATGTCGACGCCGGCGAGTCCGCTCGGCACGAGCCCGAACGCGGTCAGCGCCGAGTAGCGACCGCCCACGTCGGGGTCGGCGCGGAACACCCGGTAGCCGGCATCGGTCGCGGCCTTGTCGAGGGGCGAGGACGGGTCGGTCACGACCACGATCCGCTCGCGCGGGTCGATCCCGGCGTCGGTGAACGCCTTCTCGTAGGCGCGTCGCTGGCTGTCGGTCTCGACCGTGCCGCCGGACTTGCTCGACACGACCACGACCGTCTTGTCGAGGTCGGTCTCCAGGGCGGTGCGGACGAAGTCCGGGTCGGAGGAGTCGAGTACGACGAGCGGGACGCCGGCCGCCTCGCAGATCACCTCGGGAGCGAGCGACGAACCGCCCATGCCGCAGAGCACGACCCGGGTCAGCTGCTGCTCCCGGAGGTCGGCGGAGAGCTCGAGGATCTCGTCGACGAGGGGCCGCGACGAGGTCGCGAGCGAGACCCACGACAAGCGCTTTCCGGACTCCTCCTCGGCTGCCGCACCCCACAGGGTGGGGTCCTGGGCGGCGAGCCGGCTCGCGACCTTGTCGGCCACCAGGTCCTCGACGGCGTCGACGAACGCCTGCTCGTCGCGGTAGCCGAAGAAGAGCTCGTGGTCGCCGCCCTTGACCGTGTTCCAGGCGGTCACGTCGAGACCGCGCCGAGCTGGTCGGTCACGGTTTCGACGAGCTCGTCCCAGGACTTCACGAACTTGTCGACACCTTCGTTCTCCAGCACCACCAGGACGTCGTCGAAGTCGACGCCGACTGCGGACAGCTGCGCGAACAGCGCCTTGGCCTCGTCGACCCGGCCGCTGACGGTGTCGCCAGTGACCTCACCGTGGTCGGCGAACGCCTGCATGGTCTTCTCGGGCATCGTGTTGACGCAGCCGTCGACGACGAGGTCGGCGACGTACATCGTGTCGGCGTAGGCCGGGTCCTTGACTCCTGTCGAAGCCCACAGCGGGCGCTGGAGGTTGGCACCGTCAGTCTTGAGCTTGGCGAAGCGTTCGCTCGCGAACGCCTCCTCGAAGGCGCCGTACGCCAGCCGCGCGTTCGCGACCGCAGCCTTGCCCTTCAGCGCCTTGGCCTCGTCGGTCCCGATCGCGTCGAGGCGCTTGTCCACCTCGGTGTCGACGCGGGACACGAAGAACGACGCCACCGAATGGATGCCGTCGAGCCGGACACCCTGGCTGTGAGCCTGCTCGAGGCCGGACAGGTAGGCGTCCATGACGGCGCGGTAGCGGTCGATGCCGAAGATCAGCGTGACGTTGACGCTGATCCCGCTGCCGATCGCCTCGGTGATGGCGGGCAGACCCTCCTCGGTCGCCGGGATCTTGATCAACGCGTTGTCCCGGTCGACGGTCTCCCACAGGGTGCGAGCCTCGGCGATCGTGCGATCGGTCTCGCGGGCCAGCTTGGGCGAGACCTCGATCGACACCCTGCCGTCGCGAGGATCGGCCTGGTGGACGGGCGCGAGCACGTCGCAGGCGTTGCGGACGTCGTCGGTCGTCAGCTCGAAGATCGCCTTGTCGACGTCGCCGCCCTCGGCCTTCACCTTGCGGAGCTGGTCGTCATAGCGCTCGCCGTTCGCGAGCGCGGACGCGAAGATCGTGGGGTTGGTGGTCACGCCCACCACGTAGGAGTTCTTGACGAGCTCGGCGAGGTTGCCGCTCTCGATGCGCTCGCGGGACAGGTCGTCGAGCCAGATCGACACTCCCGCGTCCGACAGGTCCTTCAGGCGGTCACTCATGTGCTTCCTCCGATATCGCTGGTGGAACTGTGGTGTGGCAGTCAGGTACCCCGATCAGCCGGTCGCCACCCGGATGCTGTCCTGGGCTGCGGCGGCGACCGCCTCCCCGGTGAGGCCGAACTCGCGGTAGATCCGGTCGAAGTCGGCCGATGCGCCGTAGTGCTCGACCGAGACGATCCGGCCGGCATCACCGACGACCTCGCGCCAGCCCTGGGCGATGCCGGCCTCGACCGACACCCGCGCCTTCACTGTCGGCGGGATCACCGTCTCGCGGTAGGACGCGTCCTGCCGGTCGAACCACTCACGGCACGGCATGGACACGACGCGAGCCCGGATCCCCTCCTCGGCGAGGAGGTCCCTGGCTGCCACCGCCAGCTGAACCTCCGAACCGGTGCCGATGAGCACGACGTCGGGCAGCCCGCCGTCGACGTCGAGGAGGACGTAGCCGCCCCGGTGGACGTTGGACGTGTCGCTGAAGCCGTCCTCGCCGCGCGGGAAGACCGGAACGTTCTGGCGGGTGAGCGCGATGCCCGCCGGAGCGGTCGGGTTCTCCAGGATCGCCTGCCAGACGGCGGCGGTCTCGTTGGCGTCGGCGGGGCGTACGACGTCCAGCCCGGGGATCGCCCGCAGGGCGGCGAGGTGCTCGATCGGCTGGTGGGTCGGTCCGTCCTCCCCGAGCCCGATCGAGTCGTGCGTCCAGACGTAGATGACGGGCAGCTGCATGATCGCGGCCAGCCGGACCGAGGCGCGCATGTAGTCGGAGAACGTGAGGAAGGTCCCGCCGAAGACGCGGGTCCCGCCGTGCACTGCGATGCCGTTGAGGATCGCGCCCATGGCGTGCTCGCGGATGCCGAAGTGCAGCACCCGGCCGGCGTACGGGTCGCCCTTCCACATCTTCGTGGAGCGGTCCTTCGGGATGAACGACGGCGCGTTCTCGATCGTCGTGTTGTTGGACTCCGCGAGGTCGGCCGAGCCGCCCCACAGCTCCGGCAGCGCGTCGGCGATCCCGTTGATCACGGCTCCGGACGCCTTGCGGGTGGCCATCCCCTTGGGGTCGGCCGGGAAGCTCGGCAACGCCTTGTCCCAGCCGGTCGGCAGGGTGCGGGTCTGCAGTCGCTCGAACAGGCCCAGATCGGCAGACGGCTTCCTTGCCCACGCCTCGAACTCGGACTGCCAGGCGGCCTGCGCCGCCTTGCCCCGGTCGACTGCGGTCCGGGTGTGCGCGATGACGTCGTCCGGCACCTCGAAGGTCTGGTCGGGGTCGAAGCCGAGGATCCTCTTGGTGGCCGCGACCTCGTCGTCGCCCAGCGCCGAGCCGTGCGCCTTGCCGGTGTTCTGGGCGTTCGGAGCCGGCCAGGCGATCACCGTGCGCAACACGATGAAGCTCGGCTTGTCCGTGACCGCCTCCGCCTTCTGGATGGCGGCGTACAGCGCTGGGACGTCCTCCTTGTACTTCGTGCCGCCCTGGGTCCAGTCGACGGTCTGCACGTGCCAGCCGTAGGCCTCGTAGCGCCTGTGCCACGTCCTCGTTGAACGCGACGTCGGTGTTGTCCTCGATCGAGATGTTGTTGGCGTCGTAGATCAGGGTCAGGTTGCCGAGCCTCTGGGTGCCGGCGATGGACGAGGCCTCGCCGCTGACGCCCTCCTCGAGGTCACCGTCGCTGCACATGGCGTAGATGTGGTGGTCGAACGGCGACGCCGCCTTCGGCTGCGTTGGGGTCGAGCAACCCACGCTCACGGCGGGCGGCCATCGCCATCCCGACCGCGTTCCCGACGCCCTGGCCGAGCGGACCGGTGGTGGTCTCCACGCCGGCGGTGTGCCCGTATTCGGGGTGGCCCGGGGTCTTGGATCCCCAGGTGCGCAGGGACTTGAGGTCCTCGAGCTCCAGGCCCCAGCCGCCCAGGTACAGCTGGATGTAGAGCGTGAGGCTGGAGTGGCCGCACGAGAGCACGAAGCGGTCGCGGCCCGGCCAGTGCGGATCGGCGGGGTTGTGCCGCATCACCTTCTGGAACAAGAGGTAGGCCGCGGGCGCCAGGCTCATCGCGGTGCCGGGGTGACCGTTCCCGACCTTCTGCACGGCGTCCATCGCCAGGACCCGTACCGTGTCCACCGCCCGGTCGTCGACCTCGGTCCAGTCCAGCTTGGTTTGGGTGCTCACGCAGGTTCCTCCCGGATTGTGCGGGTCGACTCACTCGATCCACCGCCGAGCCTACTCACGGGTGGCGATAGACTCGACCCCGGTTTCACCCGCCTGATTGCGAGGACCTTTCTCCGTGACTTACGTCGGCCACTCGGCCTCTGCTCGGCAGGCAGATGCCTCCAGAACTGCGGGGGCTGGTTCCGGCGACTCCACGGCCCGGGCGGCCTCCTTCCGGGACGTCGTCGGGGCGTACGTCGGCCTCACCAAGCCCCGCGTCATCGAGCTGTTGCTGCTCACCACAGTGCCCGTCATGTTCTTCGCAGCGAAGGGCATCCCGCCCCTCGGCCTGGTCGCCGCCACCGTCGTCGGCGGGACCCTGTCAGCCGGGTCGGCCTCGACCCTCAACTGCGTCTACGACCGCGACATCGACGAGCAGATGCGCCGTACCCGCCGTCGGGCGCTGCCTCGGCACATGGTGACACCGCCGGCCGCCCTGGTCTTCGGGCTGGTGCTCGGCGTGCTCTCGACCCTGATCCTCGGGTTCTACGTCAACTGGCTCTCGGCCGGCCTCTCGGTGCTGGCCAACGCGTTCTACGTGCTCGTCTACACGATGGTCCTCAAGCGCCGGACGACGCAGAACATCGTGTGGGGCGGGCTGGCCGGCTGCTTTCCCGCGCTGATCGGCTGGACGGCCGTGACCAACTCCCTCTCCTGGGTGCCGGTGGTCCTGTTCGCGGTGGTGTTCTTCTGGACGCCGCCGCACACCTGGGCGCTCGCGCTGCGCTATCGCGAGGACTACGCCAACGTCGAGGTGCCGATGCTGCCGGTGGTCGCGCCGGCGCAGGTCGTGGGCCGCCAGATCGTCCTCTACAGCTGGGTGATGGTCTTCGTGTCGCTGATGCTGTGGCCGGTTGCGTCGACGGGTTGGTTCTATCCCGCCGCCGCAACCGTGCTGGGCGCGGTGTTCCTCGTCGAGGCACACCGGATGTGGTTGCGGACCCGTGGCACCGAGGACCTCTCGCTGATCAAGCCGATGCGGCTGTTCCACTCCTCGAACCTCTACCTCAGCCTGCTGTTCGTGGCCGTCGCGCTCGACCCGCTGCTCACCCGCTAGCACCCGATGAAGCCGCCTCCGTTCGCCGTGGCGCTGCTGGTGTCCGGCTTGCTGGCCGGATTGTCCGGCTGCACGTCCTCCGACGAACCGGACAGCCGCCCGGACAGCGAGCAGCCGACCACGACGATGGCGACCGAACCCGACGCCGCCCTCGAGCTGTCGCCGTGCACCGGCGACGACCTGCCGGACGGCTTCGGGTGCGGCGAGCTGACCGTGCCGATCGACCACGCGGAACCCGACGGCCGCACCCTGGCCCTGCCCGTGATCGTGCAGGACGGCGCCGCCGACGCCCCCGTCCTCCTCAACCTCACTGGTGGCCCGGGGCAGCCCGGCGTCTCCTTCGCCGGCGCCATTGCCGAGGGGATGGGGCCGGTGCTCGAGGGCCGGCGGCTGGTGATGTTCGACCAGCGCGGCACCGGTGGCACCGCCATCGACTGCCCGGGACTGCAGGCCGAGATGGGCTGGAACGACCTGACTCGGGCGTCCGAGGCTGCCGTCGGCGAATGCTCGGACCTCCTCGGGGACGACCGGGCCCTCTACGGCAGCCAGGACACGGTCGACGACATCGAGGTGCTGCGGGAGGCGCTCGGCGTCGACACCATGACGCTCGACGGCACGTCGTACGGCAGCTATGTCGCTGAACGCTATGCCGTGACCTACCCCGATCGCGTCGACCACCTGATCCTCGACTCGGTCGTGCCGCACACCTGGACCGACGACGGCACCCTGCAGCTCGCCAACATCCGCGGCGTACGGCGCGTCCTGCGCTGGTCTGCCGGGAGACCGAGCTGCGAGACCGACCCGCTGGCCGACCTCGCGACCCTGATCGACAACGGCGACGACGGCCCGGAACTGATGAACCTGATGGCGGTGATCACCGTCGCCTCGGGCACGGACATGGGCTTCGTGCCCGGCATGCTGCACGACGCGGTCGAAGGCGACCGTGGGGACCTCGACGGCTGGCTGGAGGGCGTGGCCGAGGACCCGCCGGTGGACGAGTACAGCGCGGGTCTGCACGCGGCGACCGTCTGTCTCGACCAGCACCTGCCGTGGGGCGACAGCGCCACGCCTCTGGACGAGCGGGAGGCCGCCCTGGCGCGGACCGCTGCCACGCTGACCGAGCAGGAGACCTATCCCTTCGATCCGCAGACGGTCGTCGACCAGGGCCTGGTGGGCGAATGCGTCGACTGGGGCCTGACCCCGCCGGACGAGGAGTCGGACGCCCGCGAGCTGCCCGACGTACCGACGCTGTTCCTCATCGGCGACCACGACCTGTCCACGTCGTGGGAGTGGGCGCGGCAGGAGGTCCGCGTCGCCCCGGACCCGACCGTGATGGTCGTGAAGGGGGCGGGTCACGGGGTCCAGGGGTCCGCCGGCGAGTTCCCGGAGGTGCTCACCCGGATCCAGTCGTTCCTTGCCTCGTAGCCGTCCCGACGGACCTCGCCGGTCGCCCGCGCGCGAAGCACCACCCAGGTCAGCGAGGCGCTGGTCAGGGCCGCACCGAGCATGTGGGCGGCAACCACGCCGGCGGGCAGGTCCAGGAAGTACTGGGTGAATCCGATCGCACCCTGGGTGATCTCGACCAGCAGCAGCAGCGCCGCCGCCTGGACCACCGGCTCCCATTTGGCCCGAAGGGCGATGAGCAGCAGCCCGATCGTGAGCGTGCACAGGACGTAGACCGCGCCCGCGTGCACATGCGACATCAGCTGTGGGTTCAGGCCGTTCCGGTGTGAGTCGAGGTCGCCGGAGTGCGGACCGCTGCCCGTCACGACCGTGCCGAGGTACAGCACCACCCAGCCGGCGACGAAGACCAACCAGGCCAGTTGCAGGACACCCGGCCGAGGCTGGGGCCGCGGAGTCGTGGGTTGGACCCCTGCGTCGGGCCTGAGGACCGCCTGGACGAGCACGACGCAGACCCCGATCATCGCCATCGACACCAGGAAGTGGAACGCCACGATCCACGGGTTCAGGTCGGTCAGCACGGTGATCCCCCCGATCACCGCCTGGGCCGGGATCCCCAGTCCGATGATCGCCGACAGCCGGATCGCTCGTCGGTCGCCGGACCGGAGCGCGACCAGGAAGCACGCGATCGCGATCATGGCCAGCACGAACGTCAGGGTCCGGTTGCCGAACTCGATCGCCCCGTGGAGGCCGAGGGTGCCGTGGGGGACGTACGACTCGTCCGTGCAGCGCGGCCAGGTCGGGCAGCCCAGACCCGAACCGGTCAGGCGGACGGCGCCACCGGTCACCACGATGGCCATGTTGGCGACGAGGTTCGCCACCGCCAGCCGCCCAACCACAATCCGGTCGTCGAGAGTGTCGGGGTGACCACGTTCACTCCCACTTGAAGAACCGGGCGGCCAGGGCCGTGCCGACGACGGCCCAGCAGATGAGGACGAGGACCGGCAGCAGCGCCAGCCGGCCCTCGATGAACCCGTCGCGAAGGGCATCACCGAGGGCACCCGAGGGCAGGAGGCGCAGGACGTCACCGAAGCCGCCGTACGACGACCGCGGCAGCACGACCGCACCCCCGGCCAGCAGCAGCAGGTAGACCAGGTTGGCGGCCGCGAGGGTGGCCTCCGCTCGCAGGGTGCCGGCCAGCAGCAGCCCGAGCGAGGCGAACGCCGCCGTACCGACCACGGCAGCGGGTACGGCGATCAGGAAGCCGAGCGGATCCGGCCGCCAGTCGAGGGCGAACCCGACCCCGCAGATCACGATCGCCTGGAGGACCTCGACGACGAGCAGCGCGCCGACCTTCCCGGCGAGCAGCCCGGAGCGGGGCAGGGGAGAGGCGCCGAGACGCTTGAGCAGCCCGTAGCGGCGTTCGAAGCCCGTCGCGATCGCCAGCGAGGTGAACGCGGTCGACATGATCGCCAGCGCCAGGACTCCCGGGCGTGAGGACGTCGACGGCCCGGTGGTCGAGCTTCAGGTCGAGGTGCCGGGAGGCGAGCACACCGCCGACCAGGGCCAGCACGGGGATCACGACGGCGAGCAGCAGCTGTTCCCCGTTGCGCAGCAGCAGCCTGGTCTCCATGGCCGCCTGGACGCGGACCTGCCGGGCGAACGGAGCGGCGCCCGGGGCCGGCGTGAACGTGCCCGTCATGTGGCGAGCTCCCGGCCGGTGATCTGGAGGAAGACGTCCTCGAGGGTGCGTTGGCCCAGAGTCATGGACTCGGGCAGCACGCCCTGCTCCTCGCACCAGGCGCTGACCTTGGCAAGCGTCTGGTGGTCGGCCGGGCCGGTGATCAGCAGACTGTGCTCGTTGATCTGGGTGACCTCGGTGTCGTCGCCGAGCGTGCGCCGCAGCGACTCCGGGGCGGCCGGGGGGAACGGCTCGGTCACCACCAGCCGGATGGTCGCGTACCCACGGGCCCGGGTGAGCTCGAACGGGCTGCCGCTCGCAATCGCCCGCCCGTGGTCGATGACGAACACCTGGTCGGCGAGCTTCTCCGCCTCGTCCATGTAGTGGGTGGTGAGCACGATCGTCGCGCCGTCGCCCCTCAGCTCCTGCATCAGCTCCCACGTCGTACGACGGGCAGCCGGGTCCATGCCCGCGGTCGGCTCGTCGACGAAGACGAGCTCCGGGCGACCCACGACCGCCATCGCCAGGCCGAGGCGTTGTTGCTGCCCGCCGCTGAGCCGTCGGTAGGGCGTCCGCCCGCAGTCGTGCAGCCCGAGCCGGTCGACGAGCAGGTCGATCGCGAGCGGATTCGCATGCAACGCGGCGATGTGCCGGAGCATCTCGACGGCCCGCACTCCCGACCAGGCGCCGCCCGACTGGAGCATCACGCCGATCCGCGGGAGCAGTTCCTGGCGCTGCCGGATCGGGTCCAGGCCGAGGACGCGGACCGTGCCGCCCTGCGGTCGCCGGAAGCCCTCACAGGTTTCCAGGGTGGTCGTCTTGCCGGCCCCGTTGGGACCCAGCACAGCCGTGATCGATCCGCGCTCCACCACCAGCGAGAGCCCGTCGACGGCCACCTTCTCGCCGTACCGCATCACGAGGCCGTCGATCTGCACGGCAGGAGCGGGGACGGGCACCCGGACAGTCTAGGAACGGCAGCCGGCCCTGGGACCCCGCCGGGCTCAGCCGCCCACCGCGCAAACTCGCCTTGTGCACGACTCTGACATCGAGAATCAGCATTTCACTCGACACAACGGCCCTCATGCACCGTTGTGACCGACCAGCGGACTGGCACACGTGCGACAAAAGTCGGTGGGAAGTGTCGGCGGCCGCACGTAGGGTCGAGACCATGACTTCTCGGGCAGCAATCGAGGCCGACAACCTGGTGAAGCACTTCGGCGAGACGGTCGCGGTCGACGGGGTCAGCCTGTCGGTTCCCGAAGGCAGCGTGCTGGGGATGCTGGGGCCAAACGGCGCCGGCAAGACCACCACCGTCCGGATGATGACGACCCTCACCATCCCCACGAGCGGCACGGCCCGGGTCGCCGGGCACGACGTGATCAAGGAACCTGCCGCCGTACGGCGCAACATGGGGCTGACCGGGCAGGCGGCGACGGTCGACGAGCTGCTCACGGGTCGGGAGAACATCCGACTCATCGGCGCGCTCTACGGCCTGTCGACGCGCTACATCAAGCAGGCCACCGACGACCTCCTCGAACGGTTCTCGCTGACCGACGCCGGCAACCGGACCGTCAAGACCTACTCGGGGGGCATGCGAAGACGGCTCGACCTGGCGGTGAGCCTGGTGGCCACGCCGCCGGTGCTCTTCCTCGACGAACCCACGACCGGTCTCGACCCGCGGAGCCGGGTCGAGCTCTGGGACGTGCTCCGCGAGCTGGTCTCGGACGGCACGACGCTGCTGTTGACCACGCAGTATCTCGAGGAGGCCGACCAGCTGGCCGACCGGATCGTCGTGATCGACAAGGGCCGGGTCATCGCCGAGGGCACCCCGCTCGAGCTCAAGGACCAGTCCGGGAAGGCGGCCCTGGTGATCACGGTGTCGAACGCGACCGACCTCCCGCTGGCCGAGGGGATGCTCCGGGACGCGGTGTCGGAGGTCCACGTCGATGCCGGGGCCCGCCAGCTCACCGCCCCGGCCAACGGCTTGCGGGACATGACGCGCATCGCGGCGATCTTCGCGGACAGCGAGATCGAGCTCGACGACCTCGGCCTCCAGCGACCGAGCCTCGATGACGTCTTCCTGCACCTGACCGGCCACCGGGCCGAGGAGCCCACCGACGACGACGAGGAGAAGGTCTCGTGACGACCGAGGACACCAGGGTCAGCACCCGGACGCTGGGCCGGCCGGAGATCCGGGAGACCGGATTGCTGCGCCAGTCGCTGACGATCGTGCGGCGCAACCTGATCCACATCAAGCGGATGCCCGAGATGCTGATGGACGTCACGATCCAGCCGGTGATGTTCACCGTGCTGTTCGCGTTCGTCTTCGGTGGCTCGATCGCCGTCGCGGACTCGCCCGCCGGCTATCGCGAGTGGCTGATGGGCGGGATCATGGGACAGACCATCGCGTTCTCGTCGTTCATCGTCGCGATCGGCCTGACCGCGGACATCGACAAGGGGATCGTGGACCGGATGCGGTCGCTCCCGATCAACCCCGCCGCCGTCCTCGTGGGACGCAGCATCTCCAGCCTGCTCCACTCCAGCATCGGCATCGTCGTGATGTCCCTGACCGGGCTGCTGATCGGCTGGCGGATCCGTGACGGGATCCTGGACGCCGCGCTGGCCTATGCCCTGCTGCTCCTCTGGGGCTTCGCGATGATCTGGGTCGGCATCTGGGTCGGCTCGGCCATGCGTTCGGTCGAGGCCGTCAACGGGCTGATGTTCACCACGATGTTCCCCATCACGTTCCTCGCCAACACCTTCGCCCCTACAGAGGGCATGACTCCCTGGCTGCGGACGGTCGCGGAGTGGAATCCGATCTCGTCGCTGGTGCTGGCAGTCCGGCAGTTGTGGGGCAACGTTGGTCCCGCGCCGGACGACGCAGCCCTGCCCCTGCAGTATCCGGTCATCACCACGATCATCTGGACGGTGGGGATCACGGCCGTGGTGGCGCCGCTGGCGCTCCGGACATTCCGGAGGCGCACCCAGACCTGAGCAGCCGCGGGGGTCCTGACCAGTCGGGTTAGGTGACCCTTACTTGAAGTATCACCCGCATTAACGTCACACTGGTGTTGTGGAATTCAGCCGGACCCAGCTCGCGACCCCTGAGGGGGACGCGCCGACGCGCGCGCGCGTGGTCCGGTCGATCCTCGAGAACGGTCCCTCGACCACCGCCGAGCTCGCTCAGCGGCTCGAGCTGACGCCCGCCGCCGTACGCCGCCATCTCGACCATCTGGTCGAAGAGGGCACGCTGGCATCGGCGGAGCAGCGGGTCTACGGCTCGCGCGGACGCGGTCGCCCCGCGAAGATCTTCAAGCTGACCGACGCGGGCCGCGACGAGTTCGACCAGCAGTACGACGACCTCGCCGTCCAGGCCCTGCGCTTCCTCGCGGAGACCGGCGGCGACGAGGCCGTGATGGAGTTCGCCCGCCGGCGGGTGGCCTTCATCGAGCGTGACTTCAAGACCATCGTCGCCAAGCGCCCCGAGCTGACCCCGACCGAGGCGCTTGCACAGGTGCTCACCGACGGCGGCTACGCTGCCGCAGTCCGCGCCCTGCCGATCGGCGACCAGCTCTGCCAGCAGCACTGCCCGGTCTCACACGTGGCCTCGGAGTTCCCCCAGCTCTGCGAGGCCGAGACCGAGGCGATCGGCCAGGTCCTCGGCCGGCACGTCCAGCGACTTGCCACCATCGCCCACGGCGACGGTGTGTGCACCACCTGCATCCCGAACACCCGCTCGACCAACACCACAGGAGCGTCTGCATGACGAGCATCGAAGAGCTGAACCCGTCGATCAAGGGCATCGGCCGCTACGAGTTCGGCTGGTCCGACGAGAACGCCGTGAGCGCCAACGCGAAGCGCGGCTTGAACGAGGACGTCGTCCGTGACATCTCCGGCAAGAAGAGCGAACCCCAGTGGATGCTCGACCTCCGCCTGAAGGGCCTCAAGCTCTTCGACCGCAAGCCGATGCCCAAGTGGGGCGCCGAGCTCGGCGACATCGACTTCCAGAACATCAAGTACTTCGTCCGCTCCACCGAGAAGCAGGCGACCACGTGGGACGACCTCCCGGCCGACATCAAGAACACCTACGACAAGCTCGGCATCCCCGAGGCGGAGAAGCAGCGCCTGGTGTCCGGTGTCGCGGCGCAGTACGAGTCGGAGGTCGTCTACCACCAGATCCGTGAGGACCTGGAGGAGCAGGGCGTGATCTTCCTCGACACCGACACCGCCCTGCGCGAGCACGAGGAGCTGTTCAAGGAGTACTTCGCCACGATCATCCCGGTCGGCGACAACAAGTTCTCCGCCCTGAACTCGAGCGTGTGGTCCGGCGGGTCGTTCATCTACGTGCCCAAGGGCGTCCACGTGGACATCCCGCTGCAGGCCTACTTCCGGATCAACACCGAGAACATGGGCCAGTTCGAGCGCACCCTGATCATCGTCGACGAGGACGCCTACGTGCACTACGTCGAGGGTTGCACCGCACCGATCTACTCCTCCGACTCGCTGCACTCCGCGGTGGTCGAGATCCTGGTCAAGAAGGGCGGCCGGTGCCGCTACACGACCATCCAGAACTGGTCGAACAACGTCTACAACCTGGTCACCAAGCGCGCCGTCTGTGAGGCCGGCGCGACCATGGAGTGGGTCGACGGCAACATCGGCTCCAAGGTCACCATGAAGTACCCCGCCATCTACCTCATGGGCGAGCACGCCAAGGGCGAGACGCTGTCGATCGCGTTCGCGGGCGAGGGCCAGCACCAGGACGCCGGCGCCAAGATGGTGCACGCCGCTCCCAACACCTCGAGCTCGATCCTGTCGAAGTCGGTCGCGCGCGGCGGTGGCCGCACGTCGTACCGCGGGCTCGTCCAGATCAACGAGGGTGCGCACGGCTCGAAGTCCAACGTGCTCTGTGACGCGCTGCTGGTCGACCAGATCAGCCGCTCCGACACCTACCCGTACGTCGACATCCGCGAGGACGACGTCTCGATGGGTCACGAGGCGAGCGTCTCGAAGGTCTCCGACGACCAGCTCTTCTACCTGATGAGCCGCGGAATGGGCCAGGACGAGGCGATGGCGATGATCGTGCGCGGCTTCATCGAGCCGATCGCCAAGGAGCTCCCGATGGAGTACGCCCTCGAGCTCAACCGCCTGATCGAGCTGCAGATGGAGGGGGCGGTGGGCTAGCGGCCACCGCCACCCGATCCGGTTTCGAGACGGTTGCTAGCGCAACCTCCTCGACCAACGATGAGTCGAGCTTGCCGAGACCACCTCAACCGACGAATGAGAAAGCCAACCTGTGACTGTGACTGACACCCCGGCTATCGCCGAGGCGATCGAGACGAGCGACAAAGTCGCGAGCCACCTCCACCCGGAGGGCTCCTACGACGTCGCCGACCACATCGTGCCGACCGGCCGCGAGGAGATCTGGCGGTTCACGCCGCTGAAGCGCCTGCGCGGCCTGCATGCCGATGCTTCGTTCGAGACGAGCACCGCCGCCTGCACGTGGAACACGCCTGCCGGTGTCCGGATCGAGGGTGTCGACGGTGACGAGGCGCGCGCCCTCCGGGGGATCAGCGGCCTGGTGCCGAACACCCGGTTCGGCGCCCGGGTGCTCGCCGAGGTCCCGTCGACCCTGCTCGTGGACGTGCCGGCCGAGGCCGAGGTCGCCGAGCCGATCATCGTCGACGTGACCGGCAGCGACGCGAGCGTCACCGAGGCCGGCCACATCGCGCTTCGTTTCGGCAACCACTCGCAGGCGGTCGTGGTGCTCAACCACACCGGCTCGGCGAGCCTGGCGCAGGTCGTCGAGATCGTCGTCGGCGACGGCGCGCACGTGAGTGTCGTCTCCCTCCAGGACTGGGCCGACGACGCCGTCCACCTCACCCACACCGAGGCGCTCGTGGGCCGCGACGCGACGTACCGGCACGCCGCCATCTCCTTCGGCGGCGACGTCGTCCGGATGGACGCCAACGTGCGGTACGACGGTCCCGGCGGCTCGGCGGAGATGCTCGGCCTCTACTTCGCCGACGACGGCCAGCACATCGAGCACCGGCTCTTCGTCGACCACACCGCTCCCAACACCAAGAGCCACGTCGTCTACAAGGGCGCGCTGCAGGGCAAGGGCGCGCACACGGTCTGGATCGGCAACGTGTTGATCCGCAAGATCGCCGAGGGCATCGAGACCTTCGAGGAGAACCGCAACCTGGTGCTCACCGACGGCTGCCACGCCGACTCCGTGCCGAACCTGGAGATCGAGACCGGCGAGATCGAGGGCGCGGGACACGCGTCGGCGATCGGCCGCTTCGACGACGAGCAGCTGTTCTACCTGCGTTCGCGCGGCATCGAGGAGGACGAGGCCCGCCGCCTCGTCGTACACGGCTTCTTCAACGACCTGATCCGCAAGATCGGGGTGCCCCAGATCGAGGAGCAGCTGTTCGCCACCGTGGAGACCGAGCTGGCCAAGAACGTCCTGAAGGCGGCCGGATGAGCTTCGAGCGAGTCTGCTCGGTTTCCGAGGTCTCGACCGACGAGGCGCTGGCCGTCATCGCCGGCGAGTGGGACGTCGCGATCGCCCGCAACGGTGACGAGTTCTTCGCGATCCAGGACGTCTGCTCGCACGCGGAGGTCGCCCTCTCCGAGGGCGAGGTGACCGACTGCACGATCGAGTGCTGGATGCACGGCTCGCGTTTCGACCTGCGCACCGGCAAGCCCACCGGACTCCCGGCGACCGAACCCGTCGCCACGTTCCCCATCGAGGTCCGCGGCGACGACATCTACGTCGACGCGACCCAGAGCCTCAACGGCGTCACACCTGAGTGAGTCGGGATCGCGGAGCGAGCCCGGCTCACGAGCTAAAGGGTTTCACGGAAACAACACAGACTTAACAGAAGGAAAGAGAGACAAGATGAGCATCCTGGAGATCAAGGACCTGCACGTCTCGGTCGACACCGAAGACGGTCCGAAGGAGATCCTCAAGGGCGTCGACCTGACCATCAAGGGCGACGAGACCCACGCGATCATGGGCCCCAACGGCTCGGGCAAGTCCACGCTGGCCTACTCGGTCGCGGGACACCCGAAGTACAACGTCACCAGCGGTTCGGTGACGCTGGACGGGGCCGACGTGCTCGCGATGACCGTCGACGAGCGCGCCCGGGCCGGCCTGTTCCTGGCCATGCAGTACCCCGTCGAGGTCCCCGGCGTCTCGGTCTCCAACTTCCTGCGTACGGCGAAGACCGCCATCGACGGCGAGGCGCCCAAGCTCCGCACCTGGGCCAAGGACGTCACCCAGGCCATGGAGCGGGTGAAGATGGACACCGCCTTCGCGACCCGCAACGTGAACGAGGGCTTCTCCGGTGGTGAGAAGAAGCGCCACGAGATCGTCCAGCTCGAGCTGCTGAACCCGAGCGTCGCGATCCTCGACGAGACCGACTCCGGCCTCGACATCGACGCGCTGAAGGTCGTCTCCGAGGGCGTCAACCGGTTCCGCCAGCAGGACGGCAAGGGAGTCCTGCTGATCACGCACTACACGCGGATCCTGCGCTACATCACGCCCGACTACGTGCACGTGTTCGTCAACGGCAAGATCGCCGAAGAGGGCGGTCCGGAGCTTGCCGAGCAGCTCGAGGCCGAGGGCTACGACAAGTACCTGACGGCGTCGGTCTGACCATGCTGACCGGTCTGCTCCCCGAACTGGAAGTCATCCGCAAGGACTTCCCGATCCTGTCGCGCCAGCTCGCGAACGGGCAGCCGCTGGTCTACCTCGACTCCGCGAACACGTCGCAGAAGCCCCAGGTCGTCATCGACACGATGGTCGACCACCTCGAACGGCACAACGCCAACGTGGCCAGGGCCATGCACCAGCTGGGCGCCGAGGCGTCGGAGGCCTTCGAGGCGGCTCGCGACAAGGTGGCGGCGTTCATCAAGGCTCCCTCGCGCGACGAGGTCGTGTTCACCAAGAACGCCTCGGAGGCGCTGAACCTGGTCGCCAACACCCTGGCCTGGGCGCGTGGTCCGCTCGAGATCGGCGAGGGTGACGAGGTCGTCATCACCGAGATGGAGCACCACTCCAACATCGTGCCGTGGCAGCTGCTGACCGAGCGCAAGGGCGCGACCCTGCGCTGGTTCGGGCTGACCGACGACGGCCACCTCGACCTGTCCAACCTGGACTCGCTGATCACCGAGCGCACCAAGGTCGTCTCGCTGACCTGGGTCTCCAACATGCTCGGCACCATCAACCCGGTCGCCGAGATCGCCCGCCGTGCCCACGAGGTGGGCGCGCTGGTGGTGCTGGACGCCTCCCAGGCCGCTCCGCAGCTGCCCGTCGACGTGACGGCGTCGGGCGCCGACTTCGTCGCCTTCACCGGCCACAAGGTGGTCGGCCCGACCGGCATCGGGGTGCTCTGGGGTCGTCGCGCGCTCCTCGAGGAGCTGCCGCCGTTCCTCGGTGGTGGCGAGATGATCGAGACGGTCACGATGGAGAGGTCGACGTACGCCGGGATCCCGCACAAGTTCGAGGCCGGCACCCCGCCGATCGTCGAGGCGGTCGGGCTCGGCGCGGCCGTGGACTACCTGACCCACATCGGCATGGAGAACGTCCACGCCCACGAGCAGGCGATCACGGCGTACGCCCTGGAGTCCTTGGCCACCGTGCCCGGGCTGTCGGTGCTCGGCCCCCTCAAGGCCGAGGAGCGCGGCGGGGCGATCTCGTTCGAGATCGACGGCGTCCACCCCCACGACGTGGCACAGGTCCTCGACAGCCGCGGGGTCGCCGTCCGCGCCGGGCACCACTGCGCGAAGCCCGCGCACAAGAGGTACGGCGTGCAGAGCTCGACCCGCATGTCCTCCTACCTCTACACGACGCCTGCCGAGATCGACTCCCTCATCGAGGGCCTGGAATACACCCGGTCCTACTTCAAGTTGGGTTGAGAGTCATGAACCCTGATCTGGATGCGCTCTACCAAGAGATAATCCTCGACCACTACAAGAACCCGCACCACAAGGGCTTGCGGGACCCCTTCGAGGCCGAGGTCCACCACGTCAACCCCACCTGCGGTGACGAGGTGACGCTGCGCGTGCACCTGGACGACGGGCTCGTCGCCGACGTTTCCTACGACTCTGTCGGCTGCTCGATCTCGCAGGCGTCGGCCTCGGTCCTGACCGACCTCGTGATCGGCAAGTCCGTCGACGACGCCCTCGCGATCCACCAGGAGTTCCTGACCCTGATGCAGGGCAGGGGCTCGGTCGTACCCGACGAAGACGTCCTGGAGGACGGCATCGCCTTCGCCGGCGTCGCGAAGTTCCCGGCGCGCGTCAAGTGCGCCCTCTTGTCGTGGATGGCCTGGAAGGACGCCACCGTCGCGGCGGCCGCTAGCTGGCGTCGCAGCGACAGTCTCGAAAACCTATGGAGGAGAGCAAGTGAGCGAGAACACCATCGGTCATGACGACCTGCCCGACGTCGACCTCGAAGGAGGCACGTCCACGGTCACCGTCGACGACGTCACCGAGGCCATGAAGGACGTCGTCGACCCCGAACTCGGCATCAACGTCGTCGACCTCGGCCTCGTCTACGACGTGCACCTCGACGAGTCGTCCAACGTCGTGCTCGACATGACGCTGACCTCGGCGGCCTGCCCGCTGACCGACGTGATCATGGACCAGACCAACAGCGCCCTCGAAGGCCTCGTCAACGACGTGGCCATCAACTGGGTGTGGATGCCGCCCTGGGGCCCCGACAAGATCACCGACGACGGCCGCGAGCAGCTGCGGGCCCTGGGCTTCAACGTCTGACCGGACGTCGTTTCGCGCCAATTGGTCGATAACGACAGGTCGGCACGCGTGGCTGCGTCGCTGACGCACCAATTGGTCGCAACGGCAGGTCGACCGACGTGCAGTCTCGATGTCACAGCGTGCACCGGGACGTTCGCGCAATTGGTACCGCTAGCGTCGGCCGGGTGTCGACAGTCCTCGTCCGGCGCACGCGTCGAGCGTTGGGTCGCCAACTTCGTCGATCGGCACGGCGAGACCGGGCTCAGCGTCGCTGACGGGTCCTGACCGGTCAGGCGGCCGACGGGTCCACGTTCGTGGCGCATCTGCCGTTCGCCACGACGTACGCCGGAGCCGCGGACGTGGAGGCGTTCATGGCCGCGATCACCACACCCGACCATTGGGGTGTGCTGCTGGTCCGCAAGGGCGGATTCGCCGTCGCCCGGCTGGAGCACGAGAACATCGTCGACTCCAAGGTCGGCCAACGCCACGTCCAGGGGCGGACAAAGGCAGGCGGGCAGAGTCAGCAGCGGTTCGCCCGACGACGAGACAACCAGGCACGCGCGGCCTACGAGGCGGCGGCCGACCACGCGGCGCGGATCCTCGGCCCGGGTCTCGACAAGTCGACCACGCACAGCTCGACAGCTTCTGGTGGTCACCGGCGGGGACCACACGGCCGTCGGCGAGGTACTCGAGGACCCTCGGCTGAAGACGTCACCGTCGTCGAGCCCTGGTTGCCGGTGCCGGACCCCAAGCGCGGGATCCTCGAGCAGGCGGTCAACGATGCGATGGCCGTCCGCGTCGAGGTCAGCAACGCCTGACTCAGTCCAACTCTTGCTCCAACTGCTGCCGACGGGTGTCCCACCGAGCAGCCAACCCCTGCATCTCCGTTTCCACGAAAGCCAGGAACTCCCGAGTCAGCAGCAGCCGCTTTCGGGCCGGGTCGGCCGCAGGCAGATCCGCGAGCGCCTGGTCGAGCGCGGTGAACATGGGGGCGTACAGCTGTCCCTTGTTCATCATGGTGCCGTGCCAGGCGTCGTCGTCGACGACGAACACGTCGCGGCGGGAGCCGCGCTCGCGCTCCCTGCGGATCATCGCCGAGCTGACCGAGATACTTCACCGCGCCCGAGACCCCGCCGGCGCTGACCCCCAGCGTCTCGGCGATCTCCGCGGCCGTCATCCTGCCGTCGTCATCGACGAGCAGCGCAGCGAAGACGCGCGAGGGCAGGCCGGGGAGGCCCGCGTCGGTCAGCGCTCCGCCCATCCGCTCGACGAAGCGGGCGCGTTCGGTCTTCGTGGACATGAGCACATGTTACAAGATTTAGAAATATCTGAAAGATGTGTAGTCTGGAAATCGTGAGCAACCCGATCGAGATCCATGACTCTGACCAAGAACTTCGGCAGCACCCGCGCCCTCGACGGCCTCGACCTGGTCGTGGCCCCGGGGGAGGTGCACGGCTTCCTCGGGCCGAACGGCGCCGGCAAGTCGACGACGATCCGGGTCCTGCTGGGGCTCCTGCGAGCGGACGCCGGCGACGTACGCCTCTTCGACGGCGACCCCTGGCGCGACGCCGCGGCCCTGCACCGCCGGCTGGCCTACGTGCCCGGCGACGTGAACCTGTGGCCGAACCTGACCGGCGGCGAGGTGATCGACCTGCTCGGCCGGCTGCGGGGCGGGATCGACGAGACCCGCCGGAGCGACCTCATCGAGCGCTTCGAGCTGGACCCGACCAAGAAGGGACGCAGCTACTCCAAGGGCAACCGGCAGAAGGTGGCGCTCGTGGCGGCGCTGGCCGCCGACGTCGAGCTCCTCGTCCTGGACGAGCCGACGTCTGGCCTCGACCCGATCATGGAGTCGGTCTTCCAGGCCTGCATCGACGACTTCCGCGCCCGCGGCCACACGGTCCTGCTGTCGAGCCACATCCTGGCCGAGGTCGAGCGTCTGTGTGACCGGGTGAGCATCATCCGGGCCGGCCGCTGCGTCGAGACCGGGACGCTGGGCGAGCTCCGCCACCTGACCCGTACGTCGATTCTGACCGAGCTGGCCTCGCCCCCTGTTGGACTCGACCGGCTGACCGGCGTCCACGACCTCGCCGTCGAAGGCAACCGCGCCAGTTTCGAGATCGACACCACCGAGCTCGACTCGGCCCTCGACGTCCTCCTTCGGGCCGGGCGTGCGCTCCCTGACCAGCCAGCCGCCCACGCTCGAGGAGCTGTTCCTGCGCCACTACGGCGACGACCTGACGGCGGAGGAGCAGGCGGACGAAGAGGCGGCGGGTCAAAGCAGGCCGACGAGGCGGGACACCGATGACCGGCGCGGGAGTGATCCTGAGGCACTTCCTCCGCCGGGACCGGTGGACGCTGCTGTGGTGGGGGCTCGGCGTCGACCTTGCTCTACTACAGCCAGGCCGTCAGCGTGGACCAGCTGTATACGACGCAGGCCGAGTTCGACAAGGCGGCGGCGACCATGGAAGGCAACGCGGCGTTCATCGCCATGTCCGGCCCGGCCCGGGCGCTGAACACGATCGGCGGACAGGTGACGTGGCAGTCGACGGCGTTCGGTGCCGTCGTGGCCGGGCTGATGAGCATGTTCCTGGTCGGGCGGCACACCCGCGCCGAGGAGGAGAGTGGCCGTGACGAGCTGCTCCGGGCCTCGTCGGTCGGTCGGCTCGCCCCGACCGCGGCTGCCCTGCTCGACGGGCTGATCGCCAACCTGCTGCTCGGCGTCCTCGTCGCGGTCAGCCTCGCCTCCTACCCCCTGGCCGTCGCGGACTCGATCGCACTCGGCCTCGGCCTGACCCTCTGCGGCTGGGTGTTCACGGGCACCGCCCTGCTGGCCGCCCAGCTGACCTCGACCACCCGGTCGATGTACGGCATCGCCGGAGCATTCATCGGGCTCGCCTATGCGCTCCGCGCGATCGGCGACGTCGGTAACCCCGTGCTCTCGTGGCTGTCGCCGATCGGCTGGTACCAGGCCATGCACCCGTTCTCCGGACTGCGTTGGTGGCCGGCTCTGCTTCTGCTCGCCGCCGCCGTGGGTTCCGCTGGGGCGGCGTACGCCGTGTTCGTACGCCGTGACTTCGGCGCCGGTGTCTTCGCCGCGCGTCCGGGCCCGGCCAGGGCAGGCGCCGGACTGCGCAGCGGCTGGGGTCTGGCCTGGCGGCTGCAGCGAGGCTCGGTGATCGGCTGGTCCCTGGGCATGCTGCTGATGGGGCTCGGCTACGGCTCCATCGGCAACGACGTCGGCGACCTGGTGGGCGACTCGGAAGCCACCCGGGACGTGTTCGTGCAGTCCGCCGGCGACCTGGTCGACGGGTTCTACGCGACCGCGATCCTGATGCTCGCCCTCATCGCCACCGGCTTCGCGATCTCCTCGGCGCTGCGTCCCCGCGGGGAGGAGGACGGCGGGCGGGTCGAGTCGCTGCTGGCCACGGCCATTCCGCGCCGTACCTGGCTCCTCGGCCATGTCGCCGTGACGGTCCTCGGCGTGGTCCTGGTCGTCCTCAGCGCTGGTGTGGGTCTCGGCCTCGGGTACGCGTTGGTGACCGGGGACGGCGGGGCGATCGTGACGTACACCCTCGGCACGCTGGGCTACGTCGCCCCCGTGCTGGTGCTCAGCGGCAGTCGACCAGGGTCCTGTACGGCGTCGCACCGCGCGCCGCGATCCTGGCCTGGCTCGGACTCGTGTTCTGCGTCGTGGTGATGTTCTTCGGGCCGCTGCTGCGCCTGCCGCAGTGGCTCCAGGACGTGTCCCCGTTCGAGCACCTCGCCCTGGTGCCGGCGCAGGACTTCAGCTGGCTGCCGTTCCTGGCGCTGCTGGCCGTGGCCGCCCTCCTGAGCGCGGTCGGACAGCTCGGCTTCCTCCGCCGCGACGTGCACTGACTCCCGGGAAGACGGTGCCTTCTCTGTCAGGATGACCGGCATGTGGCGACCGGAACCGGGTTGGCAGCGGCTCGCGTCCGGGCCCGGCGAGTCCACTGCCGGCGTCTGGCTGGCCGGCGACCAGGTGGTCAAGCGACTCAGCGCTCCGGGGCACGGCGATCCCGGCGAGCTCTCCGACCCGCGTCACTTCGCGTACTGGCGGCGCTCGGCCGAGGTCGCCGTCAGCGGCGTGGTCGCCGACACCCCCGGCCTGCGCTCGGAGCCCGTGAACCGGGTCGAGGAGGACCACGACGGGATCACCCTCTGGTTCGCGCACCTCGACGCGGCCCCTGCAGGGGGATTGTTCGTGGCCCGGTCTCTGGGGAGGTTCGCGGGCGCCGAGCTCGCGTCGTACCCCTGGCTCGCCCGCAACCAGCTCACGGACCGGATCCGGCGGGTCGAGCACAACGGCGGCTGGCCCACGCTCGCCCGGACCACGGTCGCCGACGTCGCCGATCGCCTCTGGACCCGGCGTGGCCACTACCTGACCGCCCTGTCCGAGCTGCCGCAGGTGCCCCAGCACGGCGACCCCACGCCCGGGAACCTGATCGCCCACGACATCGACCGGGTGATCGCGATCGACTGGGCCACGCTGGGCACCGGACCGGTCGGCGCAGACCTCGGCTACTACTGCCTGAGCGCACCCGAGGAGTTCGAGCCCCTCCTCGAGGCGTACCTCGCGGCGCTGCCGCCGGGGCTTGCCACCCGCGAGCAGGTCGAGCTCGGGGCCCGGGTGTGCGCGGTCTACACCGTCATCTCGCGCGCCGAATGGGCGCTCGCCCGCGCCGCCCACGGATCCGGTGCCCTCGTCGGGAAGTTCGAGCACCCGAGCGTCGCGCCCTACCTCCGCTCGCTGCAGCGTCAGTTCCCGCAGGTCGAGGCCCTGCTGTAACGCAGGTCAGGGAGTGTCGACCGCCCACGTGTCGCAGTCGTCCAGGGTGCCGCTTCTGGTAGCCCGTCTGGAACCACTTGACGCGGGAGGCCGCCGAGCCGTGGGTCCAGGACTCCTCGGTGACCTGGCCCTGGGTCTTCTCCTGGATCCTGTCGTCGCCGACGGCGCTTGCTGCCGCGATGGCGTCCGAGATGTCCTGCTCGCTGAGCTCGCTGATGATCGGCTCACCGCGTGTCGTCCTCGGTGGAGGTCGGCCGCCTGGTCCACATGCCGGCGTAGCAGTCGGCCTGCAGCTCGAGCCGGACCGCGTCGCTCCGCGGCCCCTGCTGGGTCTTCACCTTTCCCATGGTGCCGAGCAGGTTCTGGATGTGGTGACCGTACTCGTGTCCGATCACGTAGTACTCCACGAAATCACCGGAGGGTCCGCCCAGCTGCCGCTCGAGGACGTCCTCGAAGAAGGTCGTGTCGAGGTAGATCCCTTGGTCGGGCGGGCAGTAGAACGGGCCCACCTGGGACGTGGCCTGGCCGCAACCGGTGTCTCACGGAGCCGCTGAAGGTCTGCAGGGTGGCCGGCTGCGAGCTGCTCGCCGGCCTGGTCGGGCAGCGCCTGCTCCCAGTAGTCACGCAGCGAGTTCTCGACCAGCACCCGGGCACAGTCCGGGTCGTCGTTGGCGTCCTCGCCGGTCTCGCAGTTGTCGTAGCGACCGGAGTCGGTCCCGATCATCTGACCCGTGTCCAGACCGCCCGCGTCCGAACCCACCCCGGGAAGCCCGCCGTTGAGGCAGGAGGCCAGCACGATGAAGAGGATGGTGATGATCAGTCCGGCCGCCCCGCCCCCGGCCTTCATGCCACCCGGCATGGGCAGCCGCATCGCGCCACCGCCGGAGCGCCGGCCGCCGCCGCGAGAGTCAGAGACACGGCTGCGGTCGATCCGGGCCTTCGGGTTGAAGCGCATGTTGAGCGTCCCTTCGGGTGGCTTCCGGATGCACGAGGGCGTTCCTCCTCGCCGTACACTAACCACCCTCATGATCACCGCCCAACGCCTCGAAGTCCGTGCCGGGGCGCGACTTCTGATGGAGGACGTCAGCTTCCGGGTCGCCGCCGGAGACAAGGTCGGCCTCGTCGGCCGCAACGGGTCGGGCAAGACCACGCTGACCAAGATCCTGGCCGGCGAGGCACTGCCCGCCGGCGGGCCAGGTCCTCACGACCGGCGACGTGGGCTACCTGCCCCAGGACCCGCGGATCGGCAACCCCGAGGTGCTGGCGCGCGACCGGATCCTCTCCGCGCGCGGGCTGGACGACGTCGTACGACGCCTGCGCGAGGCCGAGGCCGCGATGGGGTCCGGTGACGCCGACCTGGCGGAGCGGGCGATGAAGCGCTATTCGCGGGCGGACGCCGAGCTGCACGCCGGTGGTGGGTACGCCGCCGAGTCCGAGGCGGCCACGATCGCCGGCAGCCTGGGCATCGAGGACCGGATCCTGGGGCAGCCGCTGAAGACGCTCAGCGGTGGCCAGCGGCGCCGCGTCGAGCTGGCCCGGATCCTGTTCTCGGGGGCGGAGACGCTCCTGCTCGACGAGCCCACCAACCACCTCGACGCCGACTCCATCGTGTGGCTGCGTGAGTTCCTCCGGAACCACAAGGGCGGGCTGATCGTGATCAGCCACGACAACGACCTCCTCGAGACCACCGTCAACAAGGTGCTGCACCTCGACGCCAACCGGGCGGAGATCGACGTCTACAACATGGGCTGGAAGCCCTACCTGCTGCAGCGCGAGACCGACGAGAAGCGCCGCAAGCGGGAACGGTCCAACACCGAGCGCAAGGCCACCACGCTGATGGACCAGGCCAACCGGATGCGCGCCAAGGCCACCAAGGCCCAGGCAGCGCAGTCGATGATCAAGCGGGCCGAGAAGATGATGGCCGGCCTCGAGGGCGAACGCAGGTCCGACAAGGTTGCCCGGATCAAGTTCCCGGCCCCCGCGCCGTGCGGGAAGACCCCGATCACCGCCGAGGAGCTGTCGAAGTCCTACGGCTCGCTCGAGGTCTTCACCGACGTGGATCTCGCCATCGACAAGGGAAGCCGGGTCGTGATCCTGGGCCTCAACGGCGCCGGGAAGACCACCATGCTCGAGGATCCTGGCCGGTGTCGACACCCCGGACACCGGCCGAGTCGTGGCCGGGCACGGACTCAAGCTGGGCTACTACGCCCAGGAGCACGAGACGCTGGACACGGACCGGACCGTCCTGGAGAACATGCAGAGCGCGGCGCCGCAACTGACCGACGGCGAGGCCCGGAGCGTCCTGGGATCCTTCCTGTTCTCCGGCGACGACGCCCACAAGTCGGCAGCCGTGCTCTCGGGCGGGGAGAAGACCCGACTGGCGCTGGCCAGCCTGGTCGTCTCCAGCGCGAACGTGCTGCTCCTGGACGAGCCCACCAACAACCTCGACCCCGCATCCCGGGAAGAGGTGCTGGCAGCGATCCGGACCTACGCCGGTGCGATCATCCTGGTCACCCACGACGAGGGTGCGGTCCGGGCGCTCGAGCCCGACCGCGTGTTGCTGCTGCCCGACGGCGACGAGGACCTCTGGAGCGAGGACTACGCCGACCTGGTTTCCCTGGCATGAGGGTGGCCTGACGGCCGGTCTGACACTGCCGCCTGAGCGCGATTCCGGAACAACTGTCGGTGGTGTGGTGTTGTCTGGGTAGACCACAACGAGGGAGTCTTGCGTGTCGATGACGGGGATGGGCGCCGGCTGGCGTTTCCTGCGCTCCGACCGCAGCGTCGTCCACAACAAGGTCGACCGGCGGACGGTCGGCCGCGTGTTCGGGTTCGCGAAGCCACACCGCCGACTGATTGCGGGCTTCCTCGCGTTCACGATGGTCGACGCGTCCCTGGTCGTGGTGATCCCGCTCCTGATCAAGCACATCGTCGACGACGGCATCACCCCGGGCAACACCAGCGTGGTCGTGTGGCTGGCCGTCGCCATGGCCGGGGCGGCCCTGTTCGACGCCCTGCTCGGGATCGGCGGCGGCTACCTCTCCTCGCGGATCGGTGAGGGTCTGATCTTCGACCTGCGAACGCAGGTGTTCGCACACGTCCAACGCCAGTCGCTGGCGTTCTTCACCCGCACCCAGACCGGTGCGCTGGTGAGCCGGCTCAACAACGACGTGATCGGGGCCCAGCGGGCCTTCACGTCCACGCTGTCCAACACCGTGGCCAACGTGATCTCGGTGATCGTGGTCGGCGTGACCATGATGACCCTGAGCTGGCAGGTCACGTTGATGTGCCTGGCGATGTTCCCGATCCTGCTGCTGATCTCGCGCTGGGTCAGCAACCGGCTCGCGGGGCTGACGCGTGAGCAGATGGACGGCAACGCCGACATGGGCAACGCCATGACCGAGCGCTTCAACGTCGGCGGCGCCATGCTGCTCAAGCTCTTCGGCCGCCGCAACGAGGAGGACGCCGTCTTCGCCACGAAGGCCGCCCGCGTCCGCGACCTCGGGATCAAGATCTCCCTGCTCACCCGGATCTTCGCGGCCGCGATGATGACCGTGCCCGCGCTCGCGACCGCAGTGGTCTACGGTCTCGGTGGCTGGCTGGTCATCGACGGACACCTGACCCTCGGCACCCTGCTCGCCCTCGGCACCCTGCTGCTGCGGCTCCTCGGGCCGCTCCAGGGGCTGTCCAACGTGCGCATCGACATCATGACCGCGCTGGTCAGCTTCGACCGCGTCTTCGAGGTGCTCGACCTGCCCTCGATGATCCAGGAGAAGCCGGACGCCGTCGCCCTCCCGCCGGGCTCCGCCAGCGTCGAGTTCGACCACGTCGCGTTCGGCTATCCGAGGGCCGAGGACATCTCGCTGGCCTCGCTCGAAGTGGTGGCCCGCAAGGAGTCCCGCGACTCGGGTCCGGTGCTCACAGACATCTCCTTCACCGCGATGCCGGGCCAGATGGTCGCCCTCGTCGGTCCGTCCGGGGCCGGCAAGACCACGATGACCCACCTGGTCGCCCGGCTCTACGACGCCGTCTCTGGAGTCGTCCGCGTGGGTGGCCTCGACGTCCGTGACGTCACGCTGCAGTCGCTGGAGGACGCGGTCGGCTACGTCACCCAGGACGCGCACATGTTCCACGAGACCATCCGGTCCAACCTTCTCTACGCGCGCCCCGAGGCCAGCGACGAGGACATCTGGAGCGCACTCGAAGCCGCCCAGATCGCGCTGCTGATCCGGGCCCTCCCCGACGGCCTCGACACGGTCGTCGGCGACCGTGGCTACCGGCTCTCGGGCGGCGAGCGGCAGCGACTGGCCATCGCCCGGCTGCTGCTGAAGGCGCCACCCATCGTCGTCCTCGACGAGGCGACGGCCCACCTCGACTCCGAGTCCGAGGCGGCGGTGCAGCGGGCCCTGGACGCCGCGCTCGAGGACCGCACGTCGATCGTCATCGCTCACCGGCTGTCCACGATCCGGCAGGCAGACCTGATCCTGGTCGTCGACGACGGCCGGATCGTCCAGTCCGGGAGCCACGCCACGCTGCTGGCCCAGGGCGGGCTCTACAGCGATCTCTACCGCACCCAGTTCATCGACGACCTCAGTGAGGCCCGCTCCTCCTGAGGCGCATGCCCGTCGCTGCCGGTGATCCGGACCGGTGGCATCATCGGCCTCATGGATCTGGAACTGAAGGACAAGGTCTACCTCGTCACCGGTGGTGCCCGCGGACTCGGCCGCGCCGCCGTCGACCAGCTCGTCAGCGACGGTGCCCGGGTCGTGGTGTCCGGCCGAAGTCGGGACTCGCTGGACGCGGTGGTCGCCGAGCTTGGTGGCTCGGTGGTAGCCGTCGAGGCCGACAACGCCGACCCCGCGACCCCGTCGCGCCTGATCGCGGCCGCAACGGAGAACTGGGGCCGAGTCGACGGCATCCTGATCTCCGTCGGAGGCCCGCCGACCGGTCCGGCCACCGACGTCACCGACGACCAGTGGACCGCCGCGTTCGAGTCGGTGTTCCTGGGCGCGGTCCGACTGGCTCGTGAGGTGGCCCAGGTGCTGCCGGACGGTGGCACCATCACCTTCGTCCTGTCCTCGTCGGTGCGGGCACCGATCGCCGGGCTCGCCATCTCGAACGGGCTTCGTCCCGGGTTGGCGATGATCGCCAAGACCCTCGCCGACGAGCTCGGCTCGGCCGGAATCCGGGTCAACGGGTTGCTGCCGGGACGAATCGACACCGAGCGGGTGCAGGAGCTCGACGAGAGCACGGGAGACGCGGCCGCGGCCAAGCGACGCGCCCTGCCCACGATCCCGCTGGGACGCTACGGGCGGCCGGAGGAGTTCGGTCGGGCGGCGGTCGTTCCTGATGTCGCCCGCGTCAAGCTTCGTCAGCGGTGTGATGCTCCCCGTCGACGGGGGCATGCTGCGCGCCCTGTGAGCGGTCGTCAGCGGCTGGCCGGCGCTGGCGCGGGCCTCGCCACTCGTCGTACGACAGGTAGCCGAAGCCGAAGAGGGCGAGCAGGCCGAAGAACCACCACTGCAGCCCGTAGAAGAAGTGCGGGCCGTTGCTCGGGTCGGGTAGCTCCGCCTTGGCCAGGGCCTGCTCGGGGGCGGGGCTCTCGGTGTCGAGGTCGATGAAGCCGCCGTAGACCTCGAGGTCGAGGGCGTCGCCGATCGCGGAACTGGAGACCGAACGGACGCTGTTGTCCGACACCCGCGTCGAGTCACCCGTTCCGTCGACCCGGACCCAGCCGGTCACCGTCACCTGGCCCGAGGGCGGCGGCGGTACGTCGGACACCTCGGCCGCCCGGTTCTCGGCCGCGAGCCAGCCCCGGTCGACCAGCAGCGCCGGCCCCTGCGCAGTCCGCAGCGGCACCAGGACATCCACGCCGGCCACACCGTCCCGGGTCTGGTAGCGCACCAACACGGTGTCTGCGGCGTCGTACTCGCCGGTGGCGGTCACCCGCTTCCACTCGTCGGCGGCCGCAACCCGGCCGCCGACCTCGAGTACGTCGTCCACCGGCACCGGAGCCGCGGCGACGTTCTTCTCGACGATGGAGTTGGTGACCTTGCGTTCCTCCAATCGGTGGAACTGCCACTCGCCGAGCCGCCAGGCGAGGACCGCGAGCAGGGCCACGGTGATCGCCAGGAGGATCCACCGCCGGGTCAGCAGGAACCGCAGCGATCTCACGCTTCGAGGCTATCCGGCGGTGGGCGACCGAATCCCGGCTGGGGAGCGGCCAACCTAGACTGGACGGCATGGAGCTGTCTGATGCATTCGGCCGGGTGGCGACGGACCTGCGGGTGTCGTTGACCGACCGCTGCAACCTGCGCTGCTCCTACTGCATGCCCGCCGAGGGACTCGAGTGGCTTCCCGACGAGACCGTGCTGACCGACGACGAGGTCGTGCGGCTGATCCACATCGGCGTGACCCGACTCGGGATCCGGGAGGTGCGCTTCACCGGTGGCGAGCCGCTGGTCCGCCGCGGTCTCGTGGGCATCGTGGCCCGCACCAAGGCACTGAGCCCGACACCCGACGTCTCCATGACCACCAACGCGCTCGGCCTCACCCGGACCGCTCAGGCGCTCGCCGATGCGGGGCTGGACCGGATCAACGTGAGCCTGGACAGCATCCGGCCGGAGAGCTTCCACGAGGTGACCCGGCGCGACCGCCTCCCCGACGTGATCGCGGGCCTCGATGCCGCGCGCAAGGCCGGCCTGGGCCCGATCAAGATCAACGCCGTGCTGCTGCGAGGGCTCAACGACGACCAGGCTCCCGAGCTGCTGCGCTGGGCCATCGCCGAAGGCTTCGAGCTGCGGTTCATCGAGCAGATGCCGCTGGACGCACAGCACGGCTGGAGCCGGGCCGAGATGGTCACCGCGGAGGAGATCTTCACCAGTCTCGAGCGCGAGTTCACCCTGGAGCCGGCGGCCGAACCCCGGGGGAGTGCTCCCGCCGAGCTGTTCACCGTCGACGGCGGCCCGGCACAGGTGGGCGTGATCGCCTCGGTGACCCGGCCGTTCTGCGGAGACTGCGACCGGGTCCGGCTGACCGCCGACGGCCAGGTCCGCAACTGCCTGTTCGCGCGTGAGGAGTCCGACCTGCGCGGTGCCCTGCGCGCCGGCGCCTCCGACGACGAGATCGCCGCGCGTTGGGTCGCGGCGATGGCGACCAAGCTCCCCGGCCACGGCATCAACGACCCGACGTTCCTGCAGCCGGACCGGCCGATGTCGGCCATCGGCGGCTAGGGCTAGCTCGCCGAGACTGGCTCGACCTCGCGCAGGAAGTTCCGGGCCGCCAGGAAGTCGCTCAGCGACTGCTTGTGATCGGGACAGGCCAGCCACACCTTGCGTCGGTCCGGCGTGTGCAGCTTCGGGTTGTTCCACCGGAGCTCCCAGGCGGCGGACGCCGTACAACCTCTGGCGGAGCAGATGGCCGCCCTTCATCGGAACCGTCGGTCCGACGTGTCGTCCACGGTGCAACTCCTGAAAATAAGAGATGCCGGACGACCACGGGGGAAGCCGTCCGGCATCGCAAGAGTGAACTCAGACGGGGGAGGCTGGGCTCACTGTCGTTGATTCTTGCATGACCGCATGAGGATTTCCACAACAGCAGTCATGGAGTGTCTTCGGTCTTGTGGCCCGTCGTGAGCTCGGTTTTCAGACCGCCCTCGGCGAGGAGGGCGAACCTGTCATCGCGCGAGTGGACCGCGTTGGCCATCACGACCGCGACGTACGGAAGGAACAGGGCGGCTGCGATCAGGACCCATCGGAACCAGTTCGGACCCACCAGAACGGCCGCGATGAAGCACACCGTCCTGATCCCCATCGAGATCACGTAGCGCCGTTGGCGCGCCGCGATTTCATCGCTGCGGCTGGTGCCTGCGGTGGTGATCCTGACCGGCGCCGGCGGACGTCGTCCTTGCCGTGCTCCCATACCTCCACTCGTACGTCGCTAGTCTCGACTTGATCCGTCCGCACTCACCCCGGGAGCCCGACATGACCGACCGCACCTACCGCATCTCCGAGATCGTCGGCACCTCACCCGACGGCGTCGACCAGGCGATTCGCAACGGGGTCGAGCGAGCCTCGAGGACGCTGCGCCACCTCGACTGGTTCGAGGTCACCCAGGTGCGCGGTCAGGTCAAGGACGGGGCAGTATCGCACTTCCAGGTCGGGCTCAAGGTCGGCTTCCGCCTGGAGGACGACTGACCGACCCCCACTTATGCGTACCGATGGGTAGTCGATAGCGTCTTGCAGCGTGAGCAGATCAGTCCTCGTAACCGGCGGCAACCGCGGCATCGGCCGCGCCATTGCCGAATCGTTCCTTGCCCAGGGTGACCAGGTCGCCGTCACCACCCGCAACGGCGGTGCCCCCGAGGGCGCCCTCGACCTGCGCTGTGACATCACCGACCAGGCCGCCGTCGACCAGGCCTTCGCCGACGCGGAGGCACAACACGGCCCTGTCGAGATCCTGGTGGCCAACGCCGGCATCACCAAGGACACGCTCGTCCTGCGGATGAGCGACGACGACTGGACCTCGGTCATCGACACCAACCTCACCGGTTCGTTCCGGGTCGCAAAGCGGGCGGCCAAGGGCATGCTGCGACTCAAGCGCGGCCGGATCATCTTCATCTCCTCGGTCGTCGGCCTGCTGGGTTCGGCCGGGCAGGTCAACTACGCCGCGTCGAAGTCCGGCCTGGTCGGCATGGCTCGCTCGCTCGCTCGCGAGCTCGGCAGCCGCTCGATCACCGCCAACGTCGTGGCGCCGGGCTTCGTCGAGACCGACATGACCGGCGTGCTCACCGACGAGCAACGCGCCACGATCAAGACCCAGGTCCCCCTCGGCCGCTACGCCGGACCAGACGAGATCGCCTCCGTGGTCACCTGGCTGGCCTCCGACGGCGCGGCCTACGTGACCGGGGCGGTCATCCCGGTCGACGGCGGACTGGGCATGGGCCACTGACGACTGCGTCACCTACATAACGGAGATTGAAAATGGGAATTCTCGAGGGCAAGCGGATCCTGGTCGCCGGTGTGACGATGGACTCCTCCATCGGCTTCGCCACGGCCAAGATCGCCCAGGAACAGGGCGCCACCGTGTTGATCTCCAACTTCGGGAGGGCGCTGAACATCACCAAGCGGATCGCCAAACGGCTGCCAGCCGAAGCGCCGGTGCTCGAGCTCGACGTCACCGACGAGGCACACCTGGCGGCGCTCCCCGATGCCATCCGCGAGCACGTCGACGGCCTCGACGGCGTCGTGCACTCGATCGCCTATGGCAACCCGGCGACCCTGCTCGGGGGCAACTTCATGGACGGCCCGTGGACCGACGTCGCGCAGGCGGTGCAGGTCTCGGCGTACTCCCTGAAGGCGCTGGCGCAGGCCTGCCGGCCGTTGATGGGGCCGGGCGGCTCGATCGTCGGTCTGACCTTCGACGCCACGGTCGCCTGGCCGGCGTACGACTGGATGGGCGTGGCGAAGGCCGGCCTGGAGTCCTGCTCGCGCTACGTCGCTCGCGACCTGGGACCGGAAGGGATCCGCTGCAACCTGGTGGCCGCCGGCCCGCTCAAGACGCTCGCAGCCAAGGCCATCCCCGGTTTCGAGGACCTCGAGAGCGCCTGGAAGGACCGCGCCCCGCTCGGCTGGGACGAGACGGACCACGCGCCGACGGCCAAGGCCGTGTGCGCCCTGCTGTCGGACTTCTTCCCGGCGACCAGCGGCGAGATCGTGCACGTCGACGGCGGCTTCCACTCGACGGGACTCTGACTCGGTGACGTGCCGCGCGTGACCTCCTCACTCGTCGAGCTGCGAATCCTCGAAGGACCGAACCTCTACTTCCCCCGCGCCACGATCAAGCTGACGCTCGACATCAGCGGCCTCGCCGCGGTGCCGGAGGAGACCGCCGTCCGGTTCGCCCGGCGGATCGGCCTGCGGAACGCCCGGCCCGGTGCCTCCGAGACCGGGTTCCGCCAGCGCTTCGCGGCCCGCGCCGTTGCCCGGCTGGTGCGGGCGATCGCCGCGGAGTCCGGTACGTCGCGGCTGGCGGTGCGCGTGCGCCCCACCAGCGACCCCCACCAGCTGGTGGTCGCCTTCCCGTGGCGGCGCCGCGAGCGCGGCCAGGCCATGGGACGGGCAGTCGCCGAGGTGCTGGACTCCTTGCCGAGTGCCGACATCGACGGAGCGGTCAGCGCCGCCGCGTTGAAGGTGGCCGGGTCCGAGCCCGGCGCCGCACCCAGCACCATCACCCCGAAGATCCCCGTCATCGCCGTCACCGGCACCAACGGCAAGACCACGACGTCGCGGATGATCGCCCACATCGCGCGCGCGGATGGGAAGCTCGTCGGCTGGTCCAACACCGACGGCATCTACATCGACGGCGAGCTGGTGGAGGCCGGCGACTACTCGGGGCCGAGCGGTGCCGGCCGGGTGCTCGCCCACGAGAACGTCGAGTTCGCGGTCACCGAGACTGCCCGCGGGGGCATCCTGCTCAAGGGCATCGGACTCACCCGCAACGACGTGTCCGTCGTGACCAACGTGACCGCCGACCACCTCGGGATGCAGGGAATCGACACGGTCGACCAGCTGGCCGAGGTCAAGAGCGTCGTACCCCGGATCACCCGCAAGGACGGCTGGGCGGTGCTCAACGCCGACGACCCGCGGGTCTTCGCGATGCACTCGATGATCAAGGCGCAACCCTGGGTGTTCTCCCGCGACCCCGACTCGCCGGCGATCCGCGAGATCCTCAACCACGGCGGTCGGGCCACCACGGTCATCGACGGCTGGCTGTGCGTGCTGAAGCCGAACGCCGACGCCGATCCGCTCATCGAGCTGGTCGACGTGCCGATGACGCTGGCCGGGCTCTCCCGCTTCAACGTGGAGAACACCCTCGCGGCGGCCAGCGCAGCGCTCGCGATCGGCATCTCCCGCGACGTGGTGCTCGAGGGGCTGCGCACCTTCCTGCCGGACGCCGAGCACAATCCCGGCCGGATGAACATCTACTCGGTCGGTGCGGTGACCATCGTCGTCGACCTGGCCCACAACGAGGCCGGTCTCGAAGCGTTGCTCGAGGTGATGAGCGGCCTGCGACGCCCCGGAGCCCGGCTGATCCTCGGCCTGGGGGTCGTCGGTGACCGTACCGACGAGCTGATCGACAAGCTGGGCGAGATCGGCGCCCGGGATGCCGACGCCGTCGCGATCGCGCACAAGGTGAAGTACCTGCGCGGCCGCACGATCGAGGAGATCGACGAGCTGATGCGCGCCGGTGCCGCCCGAGTAGGCGTCGAGCACGTGCCGTCGTACGACACCGAGGTGGACTGCCTGGCCGCGCTCGTCGCCCAGGCCGCACCGGGTGACGTGGTCGGGCTCATGTGCCACGCCCAGCGGCAGGAGGTCTACGACTGGATTGCCGCCGCGGGTGGCACCAGCGACTCTCACGAGGTCCTCAGCGGCAAGGTGCGGGCCGCGAGAGGGTGAGGACGCCGGACAGCCAAACCGTGCTCGACCGCGCGTCCGCGCGCCATCAGAGCCTCGTCGTCGCGACCGTCGACTCGGAAGGCGAGGCGCTTCACCTCGGCGGACGGGTGCCTCCCGCTGGCGACACCCTGTTCCAGATCGGCTCGGTGACGAAGGTGTTCACAGCGTTGCTGCTCGCGGTCGCGGTACGTCGCGGGGAGGTGGAGCTCGACCAGCCGGTCGTGTCCCTTCTGCCAGCGGATGGGCGATGGCGAGCGGAGCATCGGGACATCACCTTGAAGGAGCTCGCCACCCACACGTCGGGTCTGCCGAGACTCCCGCCCGGAAGCCTGGGCAAGAGCCTGAGCCGCCATCGCGACCCCTACGCCGACATCGACGCCGAGGAGTTGCACACGTCGCTGGCGGCTTCACGGATCCGCAAGCGGGGGCGACAGCGGTACTCGAACTTCGGCTTCGGCCTGCTTGGCCATGCGCTCGCCTCGGCCGCCGGCACGACGTACGCCGAACTGGTGCGGGTGGAGGTCTGTGCTCCACTCGGGATGCCGGACACGGTCGTGCGGCTCGATGCCGACCAACAGGCTCGGGCCGCGGTCGGTCACACCCGTCGGCTCAAGCCGCGGTCGGTGGCCTGGCAGTTCGACGCCATGGCCGGGGCGGGTGCGCTGTGGTCGACTGCCGCGGATCTGCGACGGTTCCTGACCGCACAGCTCGAGCCTCCGGCGGGCCTGCTGGGCGACGCGATCAGGCTCACGCAGGAACCCCACCTCGAAAGCGGCAAGACGGCACACGGGCTTGCCTGGATGGGGCTGCCGCCCATGTCGCGGACCGCCGGGTTCTTCCACAACGGCGGTACGGCGGGCTTCCGCAGCATGGTCGCACTGAGCCCGCCAGCCGGGGCAGCCGTGGCCGCACTGACCAACTCCGACCGCAGCGTGGACGGCGTGGGGCTGACCATGCTGCAGAACTGACGACCCGCTGAGCCTCAGAGGGAGGGCTCGGGGATTCTTGGCAGGTTTGCGGATCACCCAGGCGTTCACCGTTGACGGTCGGCGTTGAGACACAGAAAGGCATTGGTCCGGGTGCTGCGCACCTCTTGCTCGATGCGCCGCCCAGCTTCAATGAGTTCGGCGAGCGCTCGAGCCCGCGCCCGAGACCACTGGGCGATCGGTGCGATGACATCATCGTGGTGGACTCGGGCACACAGGACGTCGAGAGTCGCCCAAGCGTCATCCTGGGCGAGGGCGCGCGTGGCCTGTGAAATCCAGATCCTGCGGCGTCGGGCTGCCATGAACGCGAGCGGCTGGCGTCGCGCGCCTACTCGGACCAGCGCGTGCCGCAACGCTGCGGCAGACCGGGTTTGGAAAGCCCCTTCTGCGTCGGCCAGTGCGGCAGCGGCTCGGCCCACGGCACTCTCCAACTGCCCCGCAAGATCCCTGGAGATGGTGGCGAGTTCTTCCTCGATCGCGGGCACTACCTCCCGCGCCCAAGTCGCGTTCGCGGCCGCGATCACAGGTCCGGGGTCAGTCGAGCTGCTCGTCCAGCGCTCGATAGGTCTGCGTGACAGATCGACGTGGAAGGCCGTCCACAAATCCAGGCCGTTGTCGATCGTCCCGTGCGTGAGCTGTTCGACCGCTTGCAGGACGTTGTCATCGACGCGTAGCCAGTCGACAGTCCCGGCAGGCGATGCGCGCCAACGTCCTGAGCCTCGAACAGGTCCTCAAGCGTGCTGCGTCCGCAGGCCACTGGGCGGGCACTCGCCAGACGCTCCTCGAAGGGAAGTGCCCAGCCGCAGCGCCCGGCCTGACGCTCCGCAGACCTTGAGAGCGCCACACGAGGAACTCCCAGGTGGCCCACAGGCAGACGAAGGCCACCAACCCGATTGCAACAAAGATCATGGCTAAGTAAAGAAGCCACGCCGAGCCTCGTCACTGGCTCAAACGTGCCAGCCGAACGCCTCAAGGGGCCACTCGCCTTGCTGGACGACCCGCTGACCTACCCCGCGTCGGGCGACGGCGTGAAGTCGGGGTCGGCGGCCGGGGCGTCGTCGCTGGCGGAGGCACCAGCCTGGGCCTGGTGGGACCAGGTCTCGAGCTCGGCCATGACCGCGGGGTGCTGGTCGACGCACATCACGACGAGGTCGCCCTTGTTGGCGCGGCCCATGGCGTGCCGGATCGCCTTGATCTCGTCCATCACGACCTCGACCTGCTTGCAGCGGGCACCGGTCTCCATGGCCGTGCGGACCCCGTCGGCGACCAACGTCGAGGTCTCGCCCCGCTTGCGGCCGCGCAGCGCCAGGTCCTCGCGCACGATGACCACGTCGAAGTGCTGGGCGGCGATCGAGCCCAGCTCACACATGTCCTCGTCGCGGCGGTCGCCGGCGGTGGCGATGACGGCGATCCGGGACGGCCTGGCCAGCTCGTGGGACGACTCCAGGGAGTCGCCGACCCGGTCCACGAAGTCGCCGAGCATCCGCATGCCCGGCGCGTTGTGGCAGTAGTCGACGATCACGTTGACGCCGTCGACCTCGACCTCGTTGAGGCGGCCGGGCGACAGGTAGTAGTTCGTCGAGAACGTGCGCAGCCCCTGCCGGATGTCGTGGAGCGGCGCGCCCGCGGCGAACGCGGCCGCGGCCGCACCCAGGGCGTTCTGCACGTTCATCCGGGCCCGGCCACCGAAGGTCGCGGGAAGGAGGTGGGTCCAGGCGAGCTGCATCTCGCGTCGGCCGTGCTTGACCACGATCATCTCGCCGCGCTCGGACGGCTCGAGGACCAGGGCCTTGCCTCCCCGTCGGCAGTGGGTGTCGATCATGTCTCGGGTCTCCGAGCCCGGCTCCGCCATCGAGAACCACACGACCTGGCCCGAGCATCGGCGCCGCATCTCGCGCACCAGCGGGTCGTCGGCGTTGAGGACGGCGTGGCCGTCCCTGGGCACGGCCTCGACCAGCACCGCCTTGACGTCGGCGAGCTGTTCGACGGTGTCGATGCCGCGCATGCCGAGGTGATCCGGCTGCACGTTGAGTACGACGGCCACGTCGTTGCGCTCGTAGCCGAGACCCTCGCGCAGGATGCCGCCACGGGCGACCTCGAAGACCGCGAAGTCGACGCGAGGGTTCTGCAGCACCATCCGGGCCGACCGCGGGCCGGACGCGTCGGACTTGATCAGCAGCCGCTCGTCGATGACGACGCCGTCGGTCGAGGTCATGCCGACCTTGCGGCCCATGCCCTTGAAGATGTGGCTGATCATCCGGCTGGTGGTGGTCTTCCCGTTGGTGCCGGTCACGGCCACGATCGGGATCCGGGACGGCGCACCCGGCGGGAACAGCATGTCCACCACGGGCTTGGAGATGAACTGCTGCTCACCGATGGTCGGGTGGGTGTGCATCCGGAACCCGGGGGCGGCGTTCACCTCGCAGATCGCGCCGCCGGTCTCGCGGACCGGCTCGGTGATGTCGGGGCAGATGAAGTCGATGCCGGCGATGTCCAGCCCGATCATCCGCGCCGCTTCCTCGGCGATCTCGACGTTCTCGGGGTGGGCCTCGAAGGTGCGGTCGATGGAGATGCCGCCGGTCGACATGTTGCCGGTCAGCGCCAGCTTCACCATCTCGCCCTCGGGCGGTACGTCGTCGAGCTCGTAGCCCTGCTCGCGCACCAGCCCGATCGCCACGTCGTCGACCTTGATCCGGGTCAGCACCTTCTCGTGACCGACTCCTCGGCGCGGGTCGGCGTTCGCGGTGTCGACGAGCTCCCGGATCGTGCAGTTGCCGTCGCCGGTGACCGAGGCGGGAACCCGTTCGGCAACGGCGGCGATCTTGCCGTCGATGATCAGGCAGCGGTAGTCCTTGCCGACCACGAGAGACTCGACGATGACCCAGCCGTTCCGGGACTCGCCCTCGGCGATCGGGAAGGCCTCGCGGACCTCGGCCTCGTCCTGGAGGTCGAGGCAGACGCCGCGGCCGTGGTTGCCGTCGAGCGGTTTCACGACCACCGGGTAGCCGATCCGGCTGGCCGCCCGCACCGCGCCCTCGACCGAGCGCACCGAGTCCTGCTTGGGCACCGGAAGACCGGCCGCGCCGAGCAGCCGGGTCGTCAGGTCCTTGTCGGACGCCACGTCGACCGCGATCGCGGAGGTCGCCGACGTCATCGTGGCCCTGATCCGCTTGGCATGCACGCCCTGGCCGAGCTGGACCAGTGAGTACTGGTTGAGCCGGATCCAGGGGATGTCCCGCGAGACGGCCTCGTCGACGATCGCCTGCGTGGACGGTCCGAACGCGGTGCGTTCGGCTCGCTTGATGAACGACTCGAGCTCGTCGTGCCAGTCGAGGTCGGGGTCGGCCTCGACGAGGTGGTTGACCAGTCGTACGGCGAGCTTGGCCGCGGCGAGGCCGACCTGTTCGTCGACGTACCCGAAGATCACGTTGTAGTGACCCGGCTGGCCCTTGACCTGTCGCGTCTTGCCCCGCCGGATGTCGTGGCCGACGACCTGTTGGAGGCCCAGGGCGGCGTGCTCGGCCACGTGGCCGAGCCAGGTGCCCTCGGTGAGCCGCTCGACGAAACCGCCCCGGCGACCCCGGGAGCAGGAGTGGTCGCGGAGTCCGGGCAGGAACTCGAGCAGGTTGTCGGTGAAGCCGGGGATGGAGGTGGTGGGGTACTGCTCGAGATCACCCAGGTCGACGACGAGATGGATGGCCTTCTCGTAGGACCACACGTTCGCTCCGCGGTAGACCCGGGTGTCGACGATCGACAGGTCGGGGGAGGGGCGTCCGCCGGTGAGGGGCGTGTCGGTCATGTGGAATCTCCATTCCGTCGAGGAGTGGTCTGCTTGCGGGAACGAGCCTGTCGACGCCGGAGGGCCGTTGGTGAGGCGTCTGCCGCCGCGATGTCGCGGGCGAGCTGGCGCAGGTCGCTGCCCGCCTCGGCGATCTCGTGGGCCTCGGACTCGTCGATGACCGGCGGCTGGCGGATGAGCTCGCGGTCGGTCAGGTCGAACCGGGATCCGGCGGGGAGCACGTGGAGCACCACGCCGCTGGTGAGCAGGGGCCGTGAGCGGGGGGCGTCGTGTGCGTCCGTCACCACGTTGGCGGGGTCGAACAGGGTCACGGCGCCACGGCCGATGACGTCGAGGACCTGGTGTTCACCGTCGAAGGTCACCACGGCGGCGGTGTCCTCGTCGACACCCATCCCGAGCAGCTGGGGCGACTGGGACACGATCATCAGCAGTCGGCCGTAGCGGTTTCGCTGCTCGAAGTGCTGGTCGATCACGGTTGAGTCCAGCAACCCGAGACCGGCGGCCACCTGCGTCATCCGCTGCTTCGGCGTCGCACCGCCGACGCCGAAGGCAACCATGTGGCTGGACTGGATGCTGGCCCCCGCGCTGGTGCCGGCGATGACGACGCCGCGCTGGTGCGCGGCGCGAATCGCCTCGCCGAACGGTGTCCCGCTGATCACGCCGGAGAGCTTCAGCTGGTTGCCGCCGGTCATGAAGATGCCGGTCACGTCGTCGAGCACGTCGACGAAGGCGGGGTCGCTCGCCTGTTCGCGGGTCTCGGGCCGGGCCGAGACCACCTCGGCAGCGCCCAGCTTGCTGAAGATCGCGTCGTAGACCTCGATCACCTCGGGGCCGAGCGACGAGGCCGTCGCGACGACCGCGATCCGTGCCTGCGGACCGCCCGCCGCACGGACGAACTCGGTGAGCACGGTCCGCCTGCGGAGCTTGTCCTCGGCGCCGCCGATGATCATCAGCGGGCCGCGACCGGCGGCGCGGGGGGTGGTGTCGATGACCTGCTCTCCTTCGTCGGCCGGGCGTTGGCATGACAGGCAGGCTAGCCGGTGACAGAGTTGGCGTGTGAACGACCGTCCCCGAGTCCTCGTGGTCATGCGCCACGCCAAGGCCCAGCAGTTCGGCCCGACCGATCACGAACGCGATCTCGAGGCTCGCGGACGACGTGACGCGACCGAAGCCGGCGAGTGGCTGGCCCTGCACGAGATCGACTGCGACTACGCCCTCGTCTCCGACGCGGTCCGCGCCGTCGCCACCTGGGAGGCGGTCTGCAAGGGGGCGGACTGGGACGTCGAGCCGGACATCGACTCGTCGCTGTTCGCGGCCGGCCCGGACACCGCGCTCGACGTGGTGCGCTCCCTGCCCGACGAGGCCACGAGCGTGCTGCTGATCGGGCACAATCCCACGGTGGCCTCGCTCGCGCAGATGCTCGACGACGGCGAAGGTGACCAGGACTCGATCTCGGAGATGGCCCAGGGATACCCCTCGTGTGCCATGGCCGTGTTCGCGTACGACGGCGACTGGGCCGACCTGGAGGTCGGGTCGGCACGGGTCACGGACTTCCACGTCGGTCAGGGCTGAATCACCCGACTCCTACCCACCTGCTACATGGCCTCGATGGGTGGTTCGGGTGTGACGATCCCTGCCTCCGCGTCGGCGGCCTCGACCTCCTCCCGGGAGATCCCGAGCAGATACATGATCGTGTCGAGGTACGGCACGTTCACCGAGGTGTCGGCGGCATCCTGGACGATGGTCTTCGCGTTGTAGGCGATGCCGAGACCGGCTGCGTTGAGCATGTCCATGTCGTTGGCGCCGTCACCGATGGCGATCACGGACCTCTCGGTGAGACCGCTTCTCGCCGCGAACTCGCGCAGCGCGTTCGCCTTGCCCGCGCGGTCGATGACGTCCCCGACGATGCGGCCGGTGAGCTTGCCGTCGGCGATCTCGAGCTCGTTGGCGCGGGAGAAGTCGATGCCGAGCTCGGCGGCGAGCTTGTCGGTGATCTGGCTGAAGCCTCCCGAGACGATCGCGAACCGGTAGCCCAGGCGCTTCAGGGTGCGCACCAGCGTGCGCGCCCCGGGAGCGAGCACGATCGCGTCGTACACCTTGTCCAGCGCGGTGGCGTCGACACCCTCGAGCATCCGAACCCGAGAGCGGAGCGACTCCTCGAAGTCGATCTCGCCCCTCATGGCTGCCTCGGTGATCCGGGCGACCTCGGACTCGTGCCCGACGTACGCGGCGATCATCTCGATGATCTCGCCCTGGATGAGCGTGGAGTCGACGTCCATCACGATCAGCCGCATCCCGCGACGCAGCAGGTTGGCGGACTGGACCGCGACGTCGACGCCATGCCGGGCCGCCTCCTGCGCCAGTGACGTGCGCAGCCGCTCGGTGGGTACGCCGGACACGTGCAGGTCGATCGCGGTCACCGGATAGCGTGCCATCCGCTCGATCCGGTCGATGTTGGCGCCGGTGTCTGCGATGCGACCGGCGATCGCCGCCATCGCGGTCGCCTTCAGCGGCGTCCCGATGATCGTGACGTGGCTTCGGCCCTCCTTGCGCGACTTGTTGTCACCGGTGCCCCGGTCGACCTCGACATGCATGTCCAGCGCCAGGGCGGCCTTCTCGACGGCGTCGCGGAGCTTCTTCCAGTCCCGTGGCGCCGTGACGAGCAGGCCGAGGACGAGACGGCGACGCAGCACGATCTGCTCGATGTCGAGGACCTCGACTCCGGCCAGCGCCAACGTCGAGAACAGCGCACTGGTGACACCGGGACGATCCTTGCCGGTCAGCGTGATGAGGAGGGTCTCGGGCTTGCGGTCACCGTTCGGGGTCGGTCGCCGCTGGGGGTCCGCTCGGGTGCATGGCCTCGATCGTGCCACGTCAACGTCCGAGCATGCCCGCAGGCCCGTTCAGTCCGGCCACCCCTCGGGCGAGCAGGCCGCCGCAACGGCCCGCCGCCCGGCCCGGGCCAGCGGCTGCAACGCGCTCCGGCGCTGTTCGATCTCGTACGCCGTGAGCGCGGCGCCGTCGTCCTCGAGCGCCAGTTCGACGATGCGGAGCGCCTGCATCCCCCTGGCGGCCAGGTCGACACAGATCGGGGGCGTGCCGGCGGGAGCGGCGTCCCGGCCGACGTGCCGCAGGTTCAGCAGCTCGTCGGCGAGGTCCGGCCGCCAACGAGCCACGTCGAGCTCGCCCAGCGCTGCCGCGGTCTCCAGCAGCGCGGCGCGCAGCCCACGGTCGGCCTCGCCGACGTCCGGCACTTGTCGCCGATGGGCGGGAACGCACCGCCACACGACTCCGCGACCCGCGCGCACGGGCACCAGGCCCCGATCCGCGCCGACCAGCACCACCGCCTCGCGGTGCTCGAGCGCCTCCCGGTTGAACGGCGCCGGGCCACCGAGCCCGACCGGATCCCCCTCGACGGGGAGCGCCAGCCCGGCCGCGGTGGCGCCCAGGGCTCGGATCGGACCCAGGGCCAACACCAGCGGCAGCGACTCGGCGGGGTCGGCCAAGGCCGGTCACGTCATGCGCCGCGTCGGCACCGAGCACGGCGGCGAGCAGGGCGTCCGGGCTCTCGCGGCCCCGCAGCCAGGCCGTCAGCCACCAGGCCAGCCAGCCCGAATCGGGGAGGTGATGGTCCACGGCGCGAGAGCCTACGGCTCTGGATAGGGTGCAGCCATGAGTGGTGTCCTCGACTTTGCCGACGTCAGCGTCAGGCGCGGCGGGAACCTCCTGCTCGACAGGGTCGACTGGTCGGTCTCGGAGGACGAGCGCTGGGTGATCCTCGGTCCCAACGGCGCCGGCAAGACCACGCTCCTGCAGCTTGCGGCCGCCCAGATGCAACCGACCTCGGGCGTGGCGGCCGTGCTCGGCGAGGAGCTCGGCGACGTCGACGTCTTCGACCTTCGCCCCCGGATCGGGCTGACCAGTGCCGCCATCGCGGACCGGATCCCGCGGCATGAGCTGGTCCGGGACGCGGTCGTGTCCGCGTCGTACGGCGTGGTCGGGCGCTGGCGCGAGGACTACGAGTCGCTCGACCACCACCGCGCCGACCAGCTGTTGCGCGAGGTCGGCATGCAGGACCTGGGGGACCGGACCTTCGGGACCCTCAGCGAGGGCGAGCGCAAGCGCGTGCAGATCGCCCGGTCCCTGATGGCCGACCCCGAGCTGCTGTTGCTGGACGAGCCCGGCGCCGGCCTCGATCTCGGTGGCCGAGAGGACCTGGTCCACATCCTGTCGATCCTGGCGAACTTCGACCAGGCGCCGGTCATCGTCATGGTCTCGCACCACGTCGAGGAGATCCCGCCAGGCTTCACCCATGCCCTGCTGATGCGCGACGGCAAGGTCGTGGCGTCGGGGCCGATCGACGACGTGATCACCGAACCCCTGCTTTCGGAGACCTTCGGGATGCCACTGGTCGTCACCCGGACGGCCGGCCGCTACACCGCCCGGCGGCGAACACGCCGCCACGTCGGCTGACCACTCGGCACGTCGGGCTACTGTTCAGTACATGGACTGGCTCGGGGAACAACCTGTGGGCGACGTGGCTCGGCCTCGCCATCCTGCTCGGCGTGCTGGAGCTGTTCAGCCTCGACATGGTGCTGCTCATGCTCGCGTCGGGCGCCCTGGCAGGATCGCTGACCGCCGCCGTCGGCCTGCCCCTCCCGGTCCAGGTCATCGTCGCCGCCCTTGCGTCGATGGCGATGCTGACGACGGTCAGGCCGAGCGTGATCAAGCGTCTCCACACCGGCCCGGAACTGCGGCTCGGGCACGGGAAGCTGGTGGGACGAGAGGGCGTGGTCACCGAGACCATCACGGCCCAGGAGCACGGCCGGATCAAGCTCGCCGGCGAGATCTGGTCTGCAGCGCCGTACGACGACAACGACACCATCGCCGCGGGGGAGACCGTCGAGGTCTTCGAGATCCGCGGCGCCACCGCGTTCGTCCACCCGATTCCCCGTCTGGACCCCTGAAAGAGAGCGCCATGCCCATCGTCTTCGTCACTTCTCGCCCTGGTGATCATCTTCGTGGTCGTCGTGCTCGCCAAGACCGTCCGCATCGTCCCCCAGGCCCGCGCCGGAATCGTCGAGCGCTTCGGCAAGTACAAGGAGACGTTCCCGGCGGGTCTCAACATCGTGGTCCCGTTCATCGACAAGGTCCGTTACCTGATCGACCTTCGTGAGCAGGTCGTGTCGTTCCCGCCACAGCCGGTGATCACCGAGGACAACCTGGTGGTGTCGATCGACACCGTCATCTACTTCCAGGTGACCGACCCGGTCGCCGCGACCTACGAGATCGCCAACTACATCCAGGCCGTCGAGCAGCTCACCATGACCACCCTGCGCAACATCGTCGGCGGGATGGACCTCGAGGAGGCGCTGACCAGCCGCGACGAGATCAACACCCGACTGCGTGGGGTCCTGGACGAGGCCACCGGCAAGTGGGGGATCCGGGTCAACCGGGTGGAGCTCAAGGGCATCGACCCGCCGCCGTCGATCAAGGACTCGATGGAGAAGCAGATGCGCGCCGACCGTGACAAGCGCGCCGTCATCCTCACCGCCGAGGGCCAGCGTCAGTCCTCCATCCTCACCGCCGAGGGCCAGAAGCAGTCCGCGATCCTCACCGCCGAGGGCGCCCGCGAGGCGCAGATCCTGCGTGCGCAGGCAGACCGCGAGGCGTCGATCCTGCGCGCCCAGGGTGAGGGACAGGCCATCCTGACCGTCTTCCAGGCGATCCACGACGGGCAGCCCGACCAGTCGCTGCTCGCCTACCAGTACCTCCAGATGATGCCGAAGATCGCCGCAGGGAGACGCCAACAAGGTGTGGATCGTCCCGTCGGAGATCGGGAAGGCCCTGGAGGGTCTCGGCTCCACGATGACCGACCTGACCGGGATCCCCAAGGAGGTCTCCGGCCCCCGCAAACGCGTGGACATGGGCCCCTCCGAGCGCGCCACGCTGGCCGGGAGCGGTGCCGAAGCCGAGGTGAGCAAGGCCAAGGCCGCCGTCGATGCGGCGATCGCCGAGGCCAAGGGGGCGGCGTACGCCGACCCGAGGCGCGCCGTACCTCCCAGCCGCCCCGGCCGACCCCACCGCGCCCGACCCCAGCTGCACCCGGCCCCTCTGAGCCGCCCGTGGAGCCCCCCGCTCAGTGAGCCCGCTCGAGATCGGCGCGATCCTCCTCGCGGGGCTCGGCGCCGGCACCATCAACACCGTGGTGGGGTCGGGAACGTTGATCACGTTCCCGACCCTGCTCGCGTTCGGGGTCTCACCGGTCACCGCCAACGTCTCCAACACCGTCGGGCTCGTGCCCGGGTCGGTCTCGGGATCCCTCGGCTACCGGCGGGAGCTCTCCGGTCAGCGCGACCGGATCCTGCGGCTCGGGGTCGCGTCGCTGGTCGGCGGCGCGCTCGGCGCCGTCCTCCTGCTGGCGCTGCCCGAGGCCGCGTTCTCGGCCATCGTCCCCGTGCTGATCGTCCTCGGCTGCGTGCTGGTGGTGTTCCAGCCGCGGATCTCGGCGTGGGTGGCGCGACGCCACGAGGGGACCGGCGGGGTCCCGGAGCACGGTGTCTGGTGGGTCTGGCCCGGCGTGCTGCTCGCCGGGGTGTACGGCGGCTACTTCGGAGCCGCCCAGGGCGTGCTGCTGATGGCGATCATGGGCATCGGCGTCGACGAGACCCTCCAACGGCTCAACGGCGTCAAGAACGTCCTCGCCACCATCGTCAACGCCGTGGCCGGGCTCGTGTTCATCGCGGTCGCCGACGTGGACTGGGCGGTCGCCGGTCTGATCGCCGCCGGGTCCGTGGTGGGCGGCCAGCTGGGAGCGGCGTACGGCCGTAGGCTGCCGTCCTCGGTCCTGCGTGCCCTGATCGTCGTGGTGGGCGTGGTCGCCCTGACCGTGTTCCTGCTCGACTGACCTCAGGCCCGCTCCGACTGGTCCTCCGCAGCCGCGCGGACCAGCCCGGCCAGCAGACCGACGTCGGCTGCGGTCTCGGGATGCCACTGGACCGCCACACAGAACCGGTCGCCGGGGGACTCGATGGCCTCCAGCGTGCCGTCCGTCGCATGGGCGACGGGCAGGAACCCGGGATGCTCGCGCACTGACTGGTGGTGGTGGCAGTTGACCGTCAGGCGTTCACCGAGGAGTCCGGCGATCCGGGTGCCGGCAGTCGTCTCCACCTCGACCGCACCGAACTCGTCACCCCCCGGGCTGTGCCGTTCGTGACCGACCAGGTCCGGCGTGTGCTGGTCGAGCTTCCCGCCCGCGTGCACGGCCATCACCTGCATGCCGCGACAGACCCCGAGGACCGGCAGCCCGATCGTGGTCGCGGCCTCGAGCAGCGCGATCTCCCAGCCGTCCCGGTCGGCGCGCCACTGGGCGGTCCGGGGATGCGGTTCGGCGCCGTACCTGGCCGGGTCGACGTCGGCTCCGCCACTGATCACGAGCCCGTCGAGGCGAGCGACGACCACGTCGGCGGCCCCCACCTGGTCGAGCGGAGGCAACAGCACGGGCACACCACCGGTCGCCTCCACCGCGGCGGCGTACTGCGTGGGCAGGATGTCGGCACGTTGCTGCCACACCCCCCAGGCCGCTTCCTCGCGGTAGGTGGTCAGGCCGATGAGGGGAGCGCTCACAGCGGCGTGACGTAGGCGGCCGAGATCCCGCCGTCGACCAGGAACGTGGACGCGGTGATGAACGACGACTCGTCGGAGGCGAGGAACAGCACTGCGTTGGCCATCTCCTCGGGTTCGGCGAACCGTCCCATCGGCACGTGCACCAGGCGTCGCGCGGCCCGCTCCTGGTCCTTGGCGAAGAGCTCCTGGAGCAGCGGCGTGTTCACCGGGCCGGGGCACAACGCGTTGACGCGCACGCCTTCGCGGGCGAACTGCACGCCGAGCTCGCGCGACATCGTGAGCACGCCGCCCTTGGAGGCCGAGTAGGAGATCTGGGACGTCGCCGCTCCCATCACCGCCACGAACGAGGCGGTGTTGATGATCGAGCCGGACTGCTGCTCGATCATGTAGGGCAGGGCCGCCTTGCAGCAGAGGTAGACGCTGGTCAGGTTCACCTCCTGCACCCTGCGCCAGGCGTCGAGGTCGGTGTCCAGGATCGAGTCGTCCTCGGGCGGCGAGATGCCGGCGTTGTTGAACGCGATGTCGACCGAGCCGAAGGTGTCCTTCGCGGTCGCGAACAGGGCGTCGACCTGGTCCTTGCTGGTCACGTCCACCTGGACGTACGCCGCAACGTCGGCGCCACCGAGGTCGGCCACCACCTTTGCCCCGCGGTCCGTGTCGATGTCCCCGATGACGACCCTGGCGCCCTCCTCGACGAAACGCTTGACGGTGGCCAGGCCGATGCCCGAACACCCGCCGGTGACCACGGCAACCTTGCCCTCGATGCGTCCTGTCATTTCTCCTCCTCGGTGGTCTCGACAAGCTCGACCGACGAATGTCAGTGGGCGATGAAGACGTTCTTCTCCTCGGTGAACGCGTTGGGCGCGTCCGGGCCCAGCTCGCGGCCGAGGCCGGACTGCTTGTAGCCCCCGAACGGCGTCCAGTAGCGCACCGACGAGTGCGAGTTGACGCTGAGGTTTCCCGCCTCGACGGCCCGCGCGACCCGCAGCCCGCGCCCCAGGTCGCTGGTGAAGATCGAACCGGAGAGGCCGTACTCGGTGTCGTTGGCCAGCTCGACCGCGTGCGCCTCGTCGTCGAACGGCATCACGGCGACCACCGGTCCGAACACCTCCTCGCGCCAGATCCGCGCCGACGGGGTCGTCGGCGAGGACCACCGACGGCGGCACCCAGAACCCGTCGCCGCCAGGGCTGCCGCCGGCGAAGGCGACCTCGACCTCGTCGAGGTAGCCCTGCACGGTGTCCTTCTGCTGCGCGGAGATCAGCGGTCCCATCTCGCTCGACTCGTCGGTCGGGTCGAGCACCCGCAGCCCGGTGACGGCCGGCTCGAGCAGTCCCAGGAACTCGTCGTACGCCGACCGCTCGACCAGGATCCGGGACCTGGCGCAGCAGTCCTGGCCCGCGTTGTCGAAGGCGGCGTACGGCGCAGCCGCGGCCGCAGCCTCGAGATCCGCGTCGGCGAACACGACGTTCGCGCTCTTGCCGCCGAGCTCGAGCGTCACCCGCTTCACCTGGTCGGCGCAACCCGCCATGATTCGCTTGCCGACGCCGGTTGAGCCGGTGAAGCAGACCTTGCGGACGAGCGGATGGGTGACGAACCGCTCGCCGACCACCGAACCCTTGCCGGGGATCACGGTCAGCACCCCGTCGGGCAGGCCGGCCTCGAGCGCCAGCTCGGCGATCCGGATCGCGGTCAGGGGAGTGACCTCGGCCGGCTTGAGCACGACCGTGTTCCCGGCGGCGAGTGCGGGCGCGAGACCCCAGGCCGCGATCGGCATCGGGAAGTTCCACGGCACGATGATCGCGACCACCCCGAGCGGCTCGTGGAAGGTCAGGTCGACCCCGCCGGCCACGGGGATCTGGCGCCCGAACAGCCGCTCCGGCGCTGCCGAGTAGTAGTTGAGGCAGTCGCGGACGTTGCCGGCCTCCCAGCGTGCGTTGCCCCAGGTGTGCCCGGCATTGCGCACCTCGAGCTCGGCCAGCTCGTCGATGTGGTCGTCGACGACCGACGCGAACCGCCGGAGCAGCGTGGCCCGTTCGCCAGGCGGCATCGCGCGCCAGGCCGGGAAGGCCTCGTGGGCCTTCTCGATCGCCGCGTCCGTGTCGGCCACGGTCGCCAGCGCCACCTCGGTCACCGGCCGGGCGGTCGCCGGGTTGATGACCGTGTACGGTCGTCGGCGGTCATCTACAGCCTCTCGAATCCGCGCTGGAGCTCCCAGTCGGTGACGGCGGAGTTGTAGGCGGCGAGCTCGACGTCGGCCATGTTGACGTAGTGGTCCACGACGTCGTCACCGAAGGCGGCCCGGACGACCTTGGAGCTGCCGAAGAGCTCCTTGGCCTCGGGCATCGTGTGCGGCACCTTCGGCAGCGACGACGTGTACGCGTTGCCGACCAGCTCCTCCCCGAGCTCGAGACTGTTCTCGATCCCGTGCAGCCCGCCGGCGATCATGGCGGCCAGCGCGAGGTAGGGGTTGACGTCGGCGCCGGGCACCCTGTTCTCCATCCGGGCTCCGGCCCCACGCCCGACGAGGCGTACGGCGCAGGTCCGGTTGTCCATGCCCCAGGCGATCGTGGTCGGGGCGAACGACCCGTCGGCGAACCGCTTGTAGGAGTTCACGTTCGGCGCGTAGAGCAGGGTGAAGTCGGCCGTGGTGGCGAGCACGCCCGCCACGAACTGGTCGTAGAGCTCGGTGCGCTCCCCGGACGCGTCGTCCCAGAACACCAGCTCGCCGTCCTTGCCGCGCAGGGACAGGTGGATGTGGCAGGAGCTGCCCTCGCGCTGGTTGTACTTGGCCATGAACGTGATCGACTTGCCGTGCTGGGCAGCGATCTCCTTGGCCGCGGTCTTGTAGACGGCGTGGTTGTCGGCGGTCACGAGTGCCTCGTCGTACAGGAACCCGATCTCCTGCTGACCGAAGTTGCACTCGCCCTTCGCGCCCTCGACGTTGAGGCCGGCGGCATACATGTGGTTGCGGATGTCGCGGAGGAGCGGCTCGACGCGCGTGGTGCCGAGGATCGAGTAGTCGATGTTGTACTGGTTGACCGGCGTGAGCCCGAGATAGTGGGCGTCGCTCGCTGCCTCGTAGCTGTCCTCGAACGCGATGAACTCCAGCTCGGTCCCGGCCAGCGCCGTCCAGCCGCGCTCGGCCACCCGGTCGAGCTGGGCACGCAGGATTCCTCGCGGCGACTGGAGCACGGGGGAGTGGTCTGGCCAGACGAGGTCACACTGGACCAGGGCGGTCGCGGGCAGATGGGTGAGCAGCCGGATGGTGTCCTCGTCCATCACGAACTCCATGTCGCCGTAGCCACGCTCCCATGACGAGATCGCGTAGCCGCCGACCGTGTTCATGTCGACGTCGACTGCCAGCAGGTAGTTGCAGCCCTCGGTGCCGTGGCCGACCACGTGGTCGACGAAGTAGCGCCCGTGCAGCCGCTTGCCCTGCAGCCGGCCCTGCATGTCGGTGAATGCCACCACGACCGTGTCGATCTCGCCGGCCCCGATGCGGGCGACGAGGTCGTCCATGCTGAGGTGTCGCTCGTTGCGCGTAGCCATTCCCTCTCCTTCGTGTCGTACGTCGTTGGTTCAGCCCAGCAGCCCGCGCAGCAGCGCAGCGGTGTCCTCGCAGTGCTCGGTCATCACGCGACGTGCCTTGCGGGCGTCGCCGGCCAGGATGGCCGCCACGATCGCCTCGTGCTGTGCGTTGGAGTGCTCGATGTTGACGGCCAGCACCGGGATCGCCTGGAGCATGTCGTGCAGGTCGCCCTGCACCCTGGTGACGGCGGCGATGGTGAGCGGTGACCCGCAGGCGGTCGCGATGGCGAGGTGCAACCGGGAGTCGCACTGGCGATGCAGGGCCGGGCTGTCCGCGTCTGCGACCGCGGCCAGGCAGTCGCGCAGCATGGTCTGGGTCTGTTCGTCGAGCTCACGCTCGGCGGCCAGGCCGGCGGCGCCGGGTTCGACGACGCGGCGGAACGTGAGCGCGTCGAGCAGCTCGTCGTGCCGGCCCTTGAGCGCTGCCGCTCGCGACGCCCTCGGCGCCCGCGGCCGATGTCGTACGACGGTGCCGCCGCCTCGACCTCTGGTGGTCTCGACCATGCCGGCTGCCCGCAGGGCGGCCATCGCCTCGCGCAGGGTGGCCCTGGACACGGCCATCCGGTCGGCCAGCTCACGTTCGGGCGGGAGGAGGGTGTCCCTGGGGTAGATGCCCAGCCGGATCGCGGTGGCCAGCTGTTCCACGCACGCCTCGAACGCATGGTGACCGCGCACCGGGCGCAGGACCGCGCCGGTGAGGTCAGCCGAAGGTGAGGCCGTCATGGGCGCCAACATTTCAGCACGGAGGGGACCCCTGTCAATGGTCGGAATTCATACCATTTTTCGCAGAATCTATTTACGACCCCCTCACAGCGGGTCTAGCCTCCTGAAAACCTGATATCTGAGCTTCGGAGGGCACCATGCCAGACGTCCCCACCTTGACCGACGACGAAAAGCATCTCGCCAAACTCGGGTACTCGCAGGATCTCAACCGTTCCTGGTCCGGATTCTCCAACTTCGCGATCTCGTTCTCGATCATCTCGATCCTCGCCGGCTGCTTCACCAACTTCGGCGCAGGCTTCAACAACGGCGGGCCGATCTCGATCTCCTGGTCGTGGCCGATCCTGGGTGTCTTCATCCTGATCATCGGCTTCACGATGTCCGAGCTGGTCTCGGCGTACCCGACCTCCGGCGGCATCTACTGGTGGGCGTCGAAGCTGGGCGGCCCCGCGGCGGGCTTCTTCACCGGCTGGCTGAACCTGATCGGCCTGGTCGCCGTCACCGCCGGTGTCTCCTACGGGTGTGCGACGTTCATCGACCTCACGATCAGCACCTACTCGGACTCCTACGCCGCCGACTTCTCGTTGAACCGCGTGTTCCTCATCTTCGTGGTCGTGCTGGCCCTGGCCTCGGTGCTCAACATCTTCAGCAGCCACCTGATGGCGGTCATGAACAACGTCTCCGTGTGGTGGCACGTAGCCGGGGCGTCGGTGATCGTGCTGATCCTGATCCTCGTGCCCGACCAGCACCAGAGCTTCAGCTACGTGTTCACCGAGCGGTTCAACAACTCCGGGTACGGCGACGGGCAGCACCACCACCTTCGCGTTCTGGTTCGCGATCGTGCCGTTCGGGTTCCTGCTGACGCAGTACACGATCACGGGCTTCGACGCGTGCGCCCACTTGTCCGAGGAGACCGCCGAGGCGTCGAAGGCAGCCGCCAAGGGCATCTGGCGCTCGATCTTCTACTCCGTGCTCGGCGGCTACATCCTGCTGCTGTGCGTCGTCTTCGCGATCCCGGACAACGCGGAAGGGCGAGCCGGACAACGCGTTGGCAGGCGGCGGCGTGGCTGGCGATCTTCGTGGAGTCCCTCGGCACCAACTGGGCAACCTTCGTGCTCTTCATCTCGGCATCCGCGCAGTTCTTCTGTGCCACCTCGTGCATGACCTCGGCGTCCCGGATGACGTTCGCGTTCAGTCGCGACGGCGCGATGCCGGGCTCGAGCATCTGGCAGAAGCTGACGGCGAAGCGCGTGCCTGCCAACGCGGTGATGCTGGTCGGCGTCTCCGCCGCGGTCGTCACCCTGCCCGCGCTCATCGAGCTCAAGGTGAACGGCGTTCCCGTGCCGCTGGCGTTCTACGCAGTGACGTCGATCGCGGTGATCGGCCTCTACCTCGCCTTCGCCATCCCGATCTGGCTGCGCTGGCGTCACGGCAGCAGGTTCGAGGTCGGCTCGTGGAACAACGGCACCAAGTACAAGTGGATGAACCTCGATCGCGGTCGATCGAGATCGTCGTCGTCTCGCTGTACCTGATGATGCCGTCGACCCCAGCGGCGAACCCGTTCCGTGACGAGTTCGAGTGGAAGTTCGTGAACTACTCCCCGATCGTCACGCTCGGCGCTCTGCTGCTGCTGACGATCTGGTGGAACGTCTCGGCCAAGCACTGGTTCACCGGGCCGAAGCACACCATCGACCAAGCCGTCGTGGAAGCCTTCGACGACTGACGTGCCCGACCTCGACGAGCTCCTCGACCAGGTGCCGGCGCTTGCCGGACCGCGCCGGGTCGAGGAGCTCGCGGGCGGACTCACGAACCGCAACTTCAAGGTGACGGTCGGGCGGGTCCGCCTTCGTCGTACGCCGCTGGCACGGCGACGCGTCGCTGCTCGCCATCGACCGCGACCACGAGCACCTCAACTCGGTCGCGGCCGCCCAGGCGGGGGTCGGCGCCGAGGTCTTTGACTACCGGCCCGATCTCGGCATCCTCGTGATCGGGTTCCTCGAGGGCCGGACACTCGGGGACACCGACTTCGCCGACCCCGAGGTGCTCGGCCGCGCCGCGGAGGCGTGCCGGCGCCTCCATGCGGGTCCGAGGTTCGCCAACGACTTCGACATGTTCAGCAGGCAGGCGGGCTACCTCGAGACCATCAAGCAGAACGGCTTCCCGCTCCCGACGGGGTACGACGACCACGCCGGCCGCTGGGACGACGTACGACGGGTGCTGACCGCCACGGCCGGGCCCACCGTGCCGTGCAACAACGACCTGCTGGCCGGCAACTTCATCGACGACGGCGACCGGATCTGGCTGATCGACTACGAGTACTCCGGCAACAACGACCCCTGCTTCGAGCTCGGCAACACGAGCACCGAGTGCGAGTTCACCGCCGGAGCAGACGGAGGCCTACACCGAGGCCTACTTCGGCACGTCCTCGCGACGACTGCTGGCCCGGGTGCGGCTGCAGGCGCTGTGCAGCGAGTACGGCTGGTCGCTGTGGGGGTTCATCCAGGCCGCGACCAGCTCCCTCGAGTTCGACTTCGAAGCGTGGGGGATGCACCGCTACGAGAAGGCGGCCCGCACCTTCACCAGCCCGGTGTTCGACCGCCTGATGACCGAGGTACAGCTCGATGACTGACCTGCCCACCCGCGCCCGCGTCGTGATCGTGGGGGGTGGGGTGATCGGCACCAGCGTGGCCTACCACCTCACCAAGCTCGGCTGGAGCGACGTGCTGCTCCTGGAGCAGGGCACGCTCTCCTGCGGGACGACGTGGCACGCGGCCGGTCTGGTCGGCCTGTTGCGGGCCTCCGAGAGCGGCACCCGGCTGGTCCAGCACTCCGCCGAGCTCTACGCCGGTCTCGAGGCCGAGACCGGTCTGTCCACGGGCTACAAGCAGTGCGGTGGCCTGATCGTGGCCCGCACCGAGGACCGGATGACCCAGCTCCGCCGTACGGCGGCAACCGCCGCGGCGTACGACCTCGAATGCCGGATGCTCAGCCCTGACGAGGCCCTCGAGCATTGGCCGGTGATGCAGGTCGACGACCTGCTCGGCGCGATCTGGCTGCCGGGCGACGGGAAGGTCAACCCGACCGACCTCACGATGGCGCTCGCCAAGGGTGCCAGGGGTGGCGGCGCGCGGATCGTCGAGCGAGTCCGGGTCACCGGGTTCCTGACCGACGAGCATCCGACGGGCCGCCGAGTGAGCGGCGTGCGCACCGACCGGGGCGACGTCGAGGCCGAGGTCGTCGTCAACTGCGCGGGCCAGTGGGCCAAGGCGCTCGGCGACCAGGTCGGCGTGACCGTGCCGCTGCACTCCGCCGAGCACTTCTACGTCGTCACCGACCAGCTCGACGGCCTGCACCCGGACCTGCCGATCCTGCGCGACCCCGACGGCTACACCTACTTCAAGGAGGAGGTCGGTGGGCTCGTGGTGGGCGGTTTCGAGCCCGAGGCGAAGCCGTGGGTGGCGCCGGACCAGATCCCCTACCCGTTCGAGTTCCAGCTCCTCGACGAGGACTGGGAGCACTTCTCGGTGCTGATGGACGAGGCCGTACGCCGCATCCCGGCTCTCGCGGAGACCGGGATCCGCAAGTTCTACAACGGGCCGGAGAGCTTCACCCCCGACAACCAGTTCCTGCTCGGGGAGGCACCGGGGCTCCGCAGCTACTTCGTCGGCGCCGGTTTCAACTCGGTCGGGATCGCGTCGGCCGGTGGCGCCGGACGAGCACTCGCGGAGTGGATCGTCGAGGGGAATCCCACGATGGACCTCCTCGCCGTCGACATCCGGCGGTTCGCGCCGTTCAACGCCAACAACCGCTGGCTGCGGGACCGGGTCGCCGAGGTGCTCGGCCTGCACTACGCCGTGCCGTGGCCGAACCGCGAGATGACGACCGCCCGGCCGTTCCGGTGCTCACCGCTGCACGACCGGCTGGCCGCCGCGGGCGCCGGCTTCGGTTCCCGGATGGGCTGGGAGCGGCCGAACTTCTTCGCACCGACTGGTCAGTCGCCCGAGATCGCCTACTCGTGGGGCAAGCCGAACTGGCTGCCCTGGTAGCGCCGCCGAGCAGCGAGCCTGCCGCGAGTCCGTGGCGGTGTTCGACCAGACGTCGTTCTCGAAGTACGTCGTGGAGGGTGCGGACGCCTGCGCGGACCTTCAGTGGATCTGCGCCAACGACGTCGACGTCCCGGTCGGGGCAACCGTCTACACCCCGCTGCTCAACGCCAGGGGAGCCTACGAGTCCGACCTGACCGTGACCCGGACTGCTCGCGACGAGTTCCTGCTGGTGAGCAGCTCGGCCACCACCGAGCGTGACCAGGACTGGATCCGCCGGAACCTTCCGAAGCAGAGCCGGACGCGGATCCGTGACGTGACCTCGTCGTACGCCGTGCTCGGGGTGATGGGGCCGTCGTCGAGGGATCTGCTGGGCATGCTGACGGACGCAGACCTGAGCGACGACGGCTTCCCGTTTGCGACCAGCCGCGAGATCCCGCTGGCAGCGGCGACCGTGCGCGCCACCCGGATGACCTACGTCGGCGAGCTGGGCTGGGAGCTGCTCGTGCCCGTCGAGTTCGCCACCGTCGTGTACGACGAGCTGATGGCCGCGGGAGCCGGGCTGGGGGTGGCGAACGCGGGCTACTACGCGATCGAGTCGCTGCGCCTGGAGAAGGGCTACCGGGCGTTCGGACGCGAGCTGACACCGGACTACACCCCGGTGGAGGCAGGGCTGGTCTTCGCGACGGGTCTCGACAAGCTCGACCGACGAGGGACAGCTCGACGGGCACGACTTCCTCGGTCGGCGGGCGCTCGAGGACCATCGCGAACGGCTTCGAGCCGGCGGGCCGCGTCGCCGGCTGGTGAGCCTCGTCGTCGACGACCCGGACGTGATGCTGTGGGGTGGCGAGCTCATGCTGCACGAAGGCGAGCCCGTCGGACAGGTCACCAGCGCGGCGTGGGGCGCCACCGTCGGCTCGTCCGTCGGCCTGGCCTACGTCCGCCATGACGGCACCGGTCACGACCGACTGGCTGGCGGCCGGCGGGTTCGAGGTCGACGTCGCGGGCGTGCGACATCCAGCGACGCTCTCGTTGCGGGCGCCGCTGGGCTGAGGGCCTCAGCCCTCCTTGATCACCCGGGTCTCGCCGGCGAAGTGGTCGTGCCAGGCCTGACGGTTGACGGTGTCGTTGTTGATGCCGACCGCGATCATGATCACGGCGACGAGCTGGCGCGACGCCGGCGACCAGGCCACCGAGGATCGGGACGATGCCGAGGATGCCGAAGCCGACCCAGATGTTGCGGCGGATCGCCTGTTCCATGGTGGGGTTGCCGCCCGTTCGGGCCGACAGTGCGCAGCTTCATGACCATCTTGCCGACCGTCTGGCCGCGGGTGGACTCCATGTAGCCGAAGTAGCCGAGGTAGAGAACGGTGGTAGAGCACGGCCGCGACGGCGCCGGCGGCGAACGAGCCGGCCATGCCCAAACCGCCGCCGCCGCTCTCGCCCATGATTGCTCCGACGACGATCGCCGTCACGATGATCGCGTTGACGACGCCGACCAGGATCCCGTCGATCAGGCGCGCCAGGAACCGGTCGAGCAGCTCCGCGGGCGGGTGCCTCCCGGGGCGGCGCCGTACGGTGACTGGTCCGGTGCGGGCGGGGGCTCGTAACTCATGGCAGTTTCCTCCTGGGAGATGCGCCTCACGATGTGCGCCCTTAGGACAGGCTAGGCTCCTCAGCTCGCAAATGGTGGCATTTCAGGCCGATTCCGGGTCGACGTACGCCGAGAGCCAACGGTCGATCTCGTCGTAGACCCGCTTCCGCACCGGTGGCACCGAAAGCACGACGTCGTGCCGGGCGCCGTCGATGGCGACGATCGTGACGTGCTTTCCCAATGCCGGCGCCCATTTCCGGATCTGGAGGACGTCGAGCACGATGTCGTTGCCGTGGACCTGCTCGTCCATCTCGGACGGTGCGACAGTCGCCCCGCTGGAGAGCACCAGCGCAGGGAACGGCAGGTCAAGCCCCCGATGCAGTTCGGCATGCCCTTGCCGTACGGCGCGCAGCCAGCCCGCGTACACCGGCCAGGACATCAGCGGCTTCCAGTCCAGGTTGAACTCCCATTCGCCCTCGTGGTCCTGGTGCAGGCTGCGGGCGTAGAAGCCGGAAACCTCGCGCGGCAGCACCCTTCTGGGCTGGCGGGCGCCGACCTGGTCGATCACCTTGGTGCCGACCGTGCGCAACAGGAGCGAACCGCGCAGGTCGAACCAGGGAGCGTTGAGCACCATCGCAACCGCTTGCGCCGGCAGGCGCTCATTGGCCCACAGCGGCAGGATCAGCCCTCCGGTGCTGTGCGCGCTGAGCACCACCCGGTCGTGCCCGTCCCGATCGGTGATCCGGCTCCACGCGTCGTCGATCTCCACGAAGTGCTCACGCAGGTCGCCGACGTAGCTGGGGGTCTGGTGCGGGCGGATCGACCGGCCGTACTTGCGCAGGTCGATCGCGTAGAAGTCGTAGCCGCGTGCCGTCCACCACTCGGCGTACTCGGTGTGGAAGAAGTAGTCCGCGAACCCGTGCACGTGGAACACCGCACCGCGGCTCTCCTTCGTGTCCGCGGGCCGGCGCACCAGAGTCGCCTCGACCGCACCCTCGTCGTCGTCGGGAAGCACGATCTGTTCCACCGTGTACGGCGCGCCCAAGATGTCCTCACGCATGGGGCCATCCTCCCAGACAGCTCCCTGCGCACCGCAGGGCAGGCGCGGCGAACCTGAATCCCGATCGCGGGTTTGGGCGGACTGGAGGTGGGCATGCCCCTTTTAACCTGATCGCAACAGACTCCGGAGAACCCGCACCCATGACTCACGCAAGCTCTCGACCAGATCCCGACCCTGGTGCACCGCCAGCAGAGGCTCGCGGCCCGATTCTCGGCCGGAGCCAGGTCGCTGGCGCCGGTGACCGGCACCGACTCCAGGAAGGTGGCCCACGTCCGCCTCACCGCCGACGGCACTATCGACGACGTCAAGGTCGACGGCGGTTGGAGAAACCTCAGCATCGCTCCCGCGCAGCTGGCAGGGACCGTGATGGAAGCCCTTGCGGACGCCGCCAACAAGCGCTTTGCGGGCTGGGCCGAGGCCTCCATGGAACCCGACGACGCAGAGCTCACGGAGGAAGCCCCCGCACTCGCCGACGACTTCACCGAGCGCTTCTTCGAAGCGGTCGGCGCCGGCTTCGACGAGAACGGGATCGCGACCGTCATCGAGTTGACCGAGGACCTGCTCGAGTCAGCGACTGCCGCCACCGAGGAGGCCGAGCGGGCAATGCACGCACGGTTCTCCGGCAAGAGTTCCAATCGCCACGTGACGGCCACCAGCTCCGGCAACGGAGATCTGGTCGGGCTCGACTACGACGAGCGCTGGCTCGAGTCCGCCCACAGCTTCAACATCGGCCGCGAGACCACCGAGGCGATTCACGATGCGGTGCGGTCCGCCGCGCTCGCGTCACTCGAGACTCTCAGCGCCCTCCAGCGGATCACCGAGTTCCAGTCCGTCTCGCGCGATCCCGGCCTGCTGGCCGGATACCTCATGGACATCCACCGCACCAAGCTCCGAAGGGAAGACAACCGATGACCATCAAGGCCGCCATGGAGGCGCTCACCTCAGACGCCAAGCGCTGGGACGAGGTGTCGACGGCGCTCTCCACCGCTTCCGGCACAGCGTCGGGCCTCACGCTCGCATCGACCGCGTTCCCGCAGCTGCTCGGCCTCGACGGCCTCGACCTCGACGGCCTCTACAACCGGCTCCAGTCGAAGGTACAGGTCCTCCTCTCCGAGGGGTCGACCGAGACCGGCGCCATCGCCGACGCGCTCGTTCAGGTGCGCAAAGACTTCGAGTCCACCGACCAGTCCGTGCGAGACGCCCTCAAGGGCGTCTGGGACATCGCCTGACTCGGCAACCACACCACTCAACAGACAGCGGGGAGACAAGCTCATGGACGACCTCTTGAAGAAGCTTCAGGGCATCCTGAACGACATCGAGACCAAGATCAAGGAACTGCAGAACACGATCAACAACATGCTCGACGGCCTGCCTGGGTGGGTGCCGGACTGGCTCATCAACGAGGTCAAGAGCGCGTGGAACGACCTGTGCACGACCCTCGCGGAGGAGATGCAGATCTACTACGACGCCATCGACCAAGTGGGCGAACCATGGACGTTGAGACCGATCGGTGACTCATGGACCACTGACGTCGCAAACAAGGTCAGCCCGCAGGAGAGCAAGGTGCAACAGGGGCCGCTCTTGTCGGACGACAAGTTCGAGGGCACGGCCGCCAGCGCCTACCGTGGCCACATCGTCAGCCAGAGCAAGGCGATCGGCAACGTGATGCCGAACTTCACCAAGCCGCTCCAGGAAGGGCTCGACAAGGTGGCGACCGCCATCAACAAGTTCGTCGGAGCGTTGATCGCCGCAGCCATCCCGGTGGTCGCCCTGATCATTGCGGGCATAGCAGCGTGTATCGGGATCATCTCGGCGCCTCCCGGCATCGGGGCGATCGCAGTGGGTGTTGTGATCGCGGCGGGCGCGGCGTACGTCGGCTACACAATGCTGCAGGGAGACTGTGAGGACGTCCAAAACTCCTGGAACCAGGCGGTCTCGAACTGGTCGGGGTACGACGGGGAGCACTGGCCGAAGGCCGCGTTCTGACGACGAGACGGCAGGCGGGAATCGTGAGCAAGAAGACCAGGTCGTCGGCTCTCCTGGCGTTGACGTGGGGCGTGGCCTCGGCAGCGATCGCGGTCGTGCTGTTCTTCCTCGGCAGGTCCGCGGACTCCGACCCGGACCTGCGCACCGCGACCACCAGGTTGGGCGTCGCGGCGGTCGCCTTCGCCGTCGTCGGTGTGGTCGGGGGGGCCTGGATCCTGGCCCGCGGTCGAAGTCTGCCGGTGGTCGGCGTCGTCGCCGCGAGCGTGGCCGTCGGGTGTGCCGCGGCGCTGGGGATCAACGGACTGTTCGTGGACGGAAGCCTGCTCGGCATCTCGATTCCCCTCGCCTTCGTCGCGGTCATGGTGTGGCGGGAGACGGCGGGGCGCAAGCACCCCGAGAGCCAGCCCTGACCGGTCCTTCTCAGCGTGAGTAGAGGTCGCGGATCACGTCCTCGATGTCGGGCTCCTGGATCGACAGATCGGCGACGTCGTACGTCGCGGCGACGGCGGCAACGATCGGGGCAGCGCTCGCGTCGGCCGGGAACGACAGCCACTGACGCGGGCCCTCCACCCGCCGGGTGGTGGCGCCGGCGACCTCGATCGGCGGTGCCTCGTCCACGAGGTCGACGACCAGGGTGCGGGTCGAGCCGCCGCGTGCGCTGCAGGTCTTGCAGCGGACCGTCGAAGACCAGTCCACCATGGTCGATCACCAGCACCCGGTCGCACAGCGCCTCGATGTCCTGCAGGTCGTGCGTGGTGAGCAGGAGGGTCGTGCCGCGTTCGCGGTTGAGCGTGCGCAGGAACTCGCGCAGCCGTCCCTTGCTGATCACGTCGAGGCCGATCGTCGGCTCGTCGAGGAAGAGGATCTCGGGATCGTGGAGCAGCGCCGCGGTGATGTCGCCGCGCATCCGCTGGCCGAGGCTCAGCTGGCGCACCGGGGTGTCGAGCAGGTCGCCGAGGTCGAGCAGGTCGACGTACTCGGCGAGGTTGCTGCGGAACCTGTCGTCCGGGACCCGGTAGATCTTCTGGAGCAGCTCGAAGGAGTCCCGCAGAGGCAGGTCCCACCAGAGCGTGGTGCGCTGACCGAAGACCACGCCGATCTTCCTGGCCAGGTCGGCACGTCGCCGGCTCGGCTCGATCCCGGCCACGCGGAGATGTCCACCGGTGGGGACCAGGATCCCGGTGAGCATCTTGATCGTCGTGGACTTCCCTGCGCCGTTCGGGCCGATGTAGCCGACCATCTCGCCGGCCGCGATCTCGAAGGAGAGGTCCCGCACGGCGTGCACCTCGGTCGGCGGTGCGTCTGATCCGGCCGACCTTCTTGCGGACGATGAACGTGCGCTCGAGGTCGCGGACTTCGATCGAGCGATCGTTGGTCGAGCTGCCATGTCAGCTCCCCGTCGACGTGTAGTGCCGCACCCCGGTGCGCCAGACGAGAGCCGGTGACGCCGGTCAGGACGAGCGGCGGCGACCGGCGAGGCGAACTGCAACCAGGACGGCATCCCGAACGGGTCGTCGCGGCCGAGGATGAACAGGGACGGATACCAGTTCACGAAGGCGAGCGGGACCACGAACGTCAGCGCCTTGACGAGCTCGCGCGGGAACACCGTCAGTGGGTACTGCGTGATGGTGTTGCCACCGTAGGTGAACGCGTTGGCCACCTCGCTCGCGTCGCTCGTCCAGAACTGGACGCAGGCGAACGATCACGAAGAGGCAGAAGAACGAGACGGCTCCCGAGGCGACCATGCTGAGCGGCGACGAGCGCCTTGACCGGCGACCAGTCGACGTACCAGCAGTGCGTAGGCGAACACGATCGCAGCCTGCGCGATCCGTGAGATCCGGCGGAGCGCGAAGTGGTCGGCGCACACCTGGACGAGCAGGGGGACCGGCCGCGTCATCATCGAGTCGAGGAGCCCCATCCGGATCAGGACTGCCGAGCCGCTCCACGTTGCCGACGACCAGGTCGGCAATGCCCGATGGCGAGACCGGTGGCGCCGTACAGGAAGGCGATCTCGGTGAGCCCGAACCCGCCGAGGCTGTCGACCGTGGAGAACATGATCCAGATCCCGACGAAGTCCAGCCCGGTGATGAGGCCGCCGCCGATCGTCAGCATCCAGAACGACACGGGGTAGGCCATCGAGGCCCGCACCCACATGGCCGCGATGTCGCCGGTAGCGCAGGACGGCTTCACCCACCCTGGACCACCACCTTCCGGGTCGCGGCTCGCAGCAGCAGCGCGCACCCGCCGAGCAGCACGGCCGCCCAGAACGCCTGGAACCCGAGCCCCGCGAGCACCGACCAGCCCGCGCGCTGGCCGAGCCAGATGTCGGCCGGCACCTGGAGGTACGACGCCCACGGAAGCACCATGGCCACGTCGCCCAGCCAGCCCGGGAAGATCACCAGCGGCAACACCATGCCGCTGAGGAAGACGGCGAGCACCCCGCTCAACAACCGGGGTCCGGTGGCGTCGAGCAACCAGAAGGCGGTCGAGGCGACCATGAACCGAATGGCGAAGCTGACCGTGACCGCGAGCGGGATGCTGACCAGGAAGCCCGCCCAGGCCAGCGCCGTCGGCGGATAGCGCAGGTCGAACAACACGGCCCCGACGAGCGTGGGCGCCAGGCCGCGGGTCAGCAGGTGGTACGCCGCCCGGCCCAGGTCGGCGGCGAGATACCAGCCGAGCAGGCCCACCGGCCGGTAGAGGTCGATGGCGACGTCGCCGGTGCGGATCCGATCCGCGAGGTCGTCGGTGGAGCCACCGCCCCAGAGCGCGATCGTCATCAGCATGGCCTGGCCGAGCCAGGCATAGGTCACGGCATCGGTGGCGTCGTACCCCCCGTGCGTCTGCTTCTTCCACAGCGCGAGGTAGACGAAGCAGATGATCACTCCGAAGACGCAGTTGGTGAAGATGCCGGCCAGCGTCGCCGCGGTGTACGTCGAGTAGCGCCGGAACGCCCGCGTCGCGATCGCGACGTGGAGCACGGCGCTCAGTGCTGATAGGTGCCGGTGATGATGGCGCGGCCCAGAGTCTTGAAGGCGAGGTTGAAGCTCACCACCGCGGGTGACGCGCCGGCGTCGACTCCGAGGCTGTCCTCGCCGACGGCGTGGACCACGAAGTAGTAGCGGTGCACCTGGTCGTTCGGCGGGGGAGCGGCGCCCATGAAGCCGGAGTCGCCGCCGTCGTTGCGGACGTGGAAGGCCTTGCCTGGAAGCGAACCGGCCGCCGCACCCGTGTCCAGGGACGTGACGTCGGCCGGCAGGTCGACCAGGACCCAGTGCCAGAAGCCGCTGGGCGTGGGCGCGTCGGGGTCGAAGCAGGTGACGACGTACGACCTGGTGCCGTCGGGCGCTCCCTCCCAGGACAGCTGTGGCGACGTGTTCCCGAGCTCGGCGACCTGGTCGTCCTTGAGGGGTTTGCCGTCGGTCACGTCGCTGCTGGTGACCGTGAAGGACGCCGTGGCGGGCAGGAGTTCGTAGGGGTCGGGGGCTACGGGGCGCTCGATGCTCATTCCCCGAACCTAGTCCGCAACGTGGTCTCCGACCAACCGCTGGCGCGAGGAGGCTCCTGCTTCGACACAATGACTCTGTGACGACCTCCGCGGACCTGCTGACCACCACCATCGACTCGATCCGGGCGCTCGACGCCGCGGCGATGGAGGCGGCCCGGGCTCGACAGGCGAGCCTCACCAAGCCCGCCGGTTCCCTGGGCATCCTCGAGGAGGTCTCGGTCGTCCTGGCAGGCATCCATGGCCGCTGCCCGCCGCCGTACCCCGACGAGATGGTGGTCGCGATCTTCGCCGCCGACCACGGCGTGGTCGCCAGCGGCGTGACTCCGTGGCCACAGGAGGTCACCACGGCCATGGTCGAGAACTTCCGTTCCGGCGGGGCTGCCGTCAACGTGCTCGCGGGCGAGTCCGGCGGCAACGTGGTCGTCATCGACATCGGGGTCGCCTCGGAACTCCAGGAGGACGAGGTCGTGTGGGTGCGAAAGGTCCGGGCGGGCACGGCCGACCTCTCCGTCGGACCAGCCATGACCCGCGATCAGGCGCTCGAGGCCATCGGTGTCGGCATCGACGTCGCGGAAGACCTCGTCGACGCGGGGTACGACGCCGTGGCCACCGGCGACATGGGGATCGGCAACACCACAGCCTCGGCCTGCCTGATCGCTGCGCTCACCGGACAGCCGGCGGCACAGGTCACCGGACGCGGCACCGGGATCGACGACGCGATGATGGCCCACAAGACGTCCGTGGTCGCCGGTGCCGTGGCGCGCCTGACCTCGGATGCAGGCCCGGTCACAGATCCCGTCGACGTCCTGGCCGAGGTGGGCGGGCTCGAGCACGCGGGAATCGTCGGGCTGATCCTCGGGTGCGCGGCGGCGCGGGTGCCGGTCGTGCTCGACGGGGTGATCGCGGGTTCGGCCGCCCTCGTCGCCCAACGACTGGCCCCCGACGCGATCTCCTACTGCTTCGCCGGGCACCGCAGCGTCGAGCCCGGCCATGCCGCCGCGCTCGAACGGCTCGGGCTGCGTCCGCTCGTCGACCTCGACCTCAGGCTGGGCGAGGGCACGGGTGCCGCCCTGGCCTTCCCGCTGATCCGCGCTTCGGCTGCGATCCTGGGCCAGATGGCCACCTTCGAGAGCGCCGGGATCACTGCATGACCGAGCATCCGCCGTATCCCTCCGGGCTGCGGCTGGCCGGACGGCGGGTCGTCGTCGTGGGCGGCGGCAACGTGGCCCAGCGCCGGGTGCCGGTCCTGATCGCGTCCGGCGCCGACGTCGTCGTCGTGTCGCCGCACGTCACGCCGGCGATCGAGGGACTCGCGTCGGAGATCACCATCGAGCTGCGCGAATTCGTGGAGTCGGACCTCGAAGCCGCGTGGTACGTCATCGCGGCCACCGACGACGCAGAGGTCAACGAGCGCGTGAGCGCTGCGGCCGAGCAGCGCCGGATCTTCTGCGTCCGCAGCGACGATGCGACCCATGCCTCGGCCTGGACACCGGCGACCGGGCGCCACAACGGGGTGACGGTGGCCGTCCTGGGCAACCGCGAGCCCCGCAAGTCCGCGGCGATTCGCGACGAGATCCTGCTCGCCCTGCGGGAGGGAGTCATCACCGCCACCCACGACCGAACGCCTGGCGTCGTCCTGGTCGGAGGGGGCCCCGGAGACCCCGATCTGGTGACGATCGCCGCCCGCAACGCCCTGGCCTCGGCAGACGTCGTGGTCGCCGACCGGCTGGCGCCGCGCGAGCTGCTCGACGAGCTACCGGCCCATGTCGAGCTGATCGACGTCGCCAAGCTCCCGCGCGGCCGGTCGGCCTCTCAGGACGAGATCAACCGGGTCATCATCGAGCGCGCCCTCGCCGGCAAGCGGGTCGTCCGGTTCAAGGGAGGGGACAACTTCGTGTTCGGCCGTGGCTACGAGGAGCTGCTCGCGTGCGCCGAGGCGGGTGTCCCCGTGACCGTCGTGCCTGGCCTCTCGTCCGCCATCTCGGTCCCGGCCCGCGCGGGCATCCCGGTGACCCACCGCGGGGTGGCCCACGAGTTCACGGTGATCTCCGGTCACGTCCCGCCCGGACATCCCGAATCGCTGGTCGACTGGCCCGCGGTGGCCCAGCTGCGCGGCACCGTCGTACTGCTGATGGCGGTCGACAACGCCGCCGCGATCGCGTCGGCACTGATCACCGGCGGTCGACCTGCTGACACTCCCGCGGCGGTGATCGTCGAGGGAACGATGCCGGGGGAGCAGAAGGTGCTGTCCACGCTCGGCGAGCTCGGAGCCGACATCGCCGCCCAGGGGCTGCGTCCGCCGGCGATCATCGTGATCGGCCAGGTCGTGGCGGTTGCGCACCCGGAGCGGTATGGCTGAGCAGATCCTGGTCGACTCGGCTTCGGACGCGAGGCTGGCCGACTACCGCGACCTGCGCGACGTCTCGCTGCGCAAACACCTGGAGGCCACGCACGGGCTGTTCCTCGCCGAGGGCGAGAAGGTCGTACGCCGCGCGGTCGAAGCCGGGTTCACGCCCCGGTCGTTCCTGATGGCGCCGCGCTGGCTGGATGGCCTGGCGGACGTGCTCGCGACGTCGTCGGCGCCCTGCTTCGTGGTCTCGGAAGCGCTCGCCGAGGAGGTGACCGGCTTCCACGTGCATCGAGGTGCGCTGGCCTCGCTGGAGCGGCGTCCGCTGCCCTCGCTGGCCTCGGTCCTGGAGTCCGCTCGGTCGATCCTGGTGCTCGAAGATATTGTCGATCACACAAATGTCGGCGCCATTTTCCGCTCTGGAGCAGCGTTCGGCTTCGACGCCGTCCTCCTGTCGCCACGGTGCGCGGACCCGCTCTACCGGCGCTCGATCAAGGTGGGCATGGGCGCGGTGTTCACGACTCCGTGGACTCGCCTCGACGACTGGTACGACGCGCTGCCCACCTTGTCCTCGCTCGGGTTCACCACCGTCGCGTTGACGCTGGCACCGGACGCGCAACCCATCGAGTCGGCCGTCGCGGGCGTCGACCGGGTTGCTCTGGTCCTCGGCTCCGAAGGACATGGGCTCTCGTCTCGCTGGGAACAGGCCGCCGACCGCCGCGCGACCATCGCGATGGCCCCGGGCATCGACTCCCTGAACGTCGCGGCTGCCACTGCGGTGGCGTGCTACGTCACTGCTCGACGTTGAGCTCGAAGACCCACTCGAGCCCGTCCTCCTCGTCCCACTGCTCGCCGGTCCGCTCGAACCCGAACTGGTCGATCAGGTTGAGGGAGGGCTGGTTGTCGGGGCTGACCGACGCCACAACCCGGCGCACGGCCGGTTCCCGGCGCGCGCGATCGATCATGACCCGCAACGCCTCGCGCGCGTGTCCGCGGCGCCGGAACGCCGGGTCGATGCCGTAGCCCACCTCCACCACCCCGTCCTCGTCGGGTGCCCCGTGAAAGCCCCCTCCGCCCACGGCGACACCGTCGACCACGACCACCCCGGTCACCCAGTCGGCGTCGTCAGGGGTCTCGACGAGCTGCGTGGCGCGACGACGCCAGACGCTGCGGCGCTCGTCGCCGACGAGGTACGGCGACAGCGGTGCCGGCGACGTGAGCCGTGCCGTGGCCAGGTCGCCTTCGGCCAGCGCCGTGAGGGTTGCCAGGTCGAGCTGGACGATGGTCAGTGGTCGGTGCCGTCACCTCGACAGTATGCCGCCGGTGCCTGCCTCGCGTGCGCCATCGGGCACACCGCGGGTCCGATGGGGCACGGGATATTTGCTGACCGTTGGCGCTCCGTGAGGCACCTGAGACAGTAGTCCCATGCGGGAGGTGCATGACGACCAAGCGCGTGCCCGAGGGCCCGCCGCCATCCGGCCGCATCCTTCACGGACCGATCAGCTCACCGGCGTCGACGGCGAGATCACCCGGTTGCAACGCCTGGCCGGGAACCATGCCGTCACCGAGGTGATCGGCTCGCTCACCGTGCAGCGCCACCTCGAGGCGACGACGCCCGAGGAGGTTGGGGAAGCGACGGTCGCGACCGAGGCCGCCACGGGCCCGGCGAAGGAGCAGTCGGTCGAGCCCGCCGGCGGAACCGGCACCGGCACGGGTACCGGAGGCGGCTCCGCGCCGGCAACTCCGAGCCGGCAGGCGCAGGTGTACGCCAAGCTCAACACCACCGATACCGGTCGCTGGGCGCTCGGCATCATCGACAAGTGGTCGATCCCGGTGGACTACAACTTCGCCGGGGTCGGCTCCTTCCACCGCACCGGGAAGATCTTTGTCAACCGATCGTTGTCGATCGACGCCGCGACCATCGTGACCATGCACGAGGCCCAGCACGCCAACACCTTCAAGTCCGGCCTCGCGGCCGACGTTGAGTCGCTCGGCCGGGCGGAGTTCATTCGACTGAAGATCGCCGACGAGGCGGAGGCCGTCGTACGCCAAATCGAGGGCTCGGTGCCGATGGTGGCGCGCGGCGCCAGCCTCGTCGGCTCGGGCATCAACCAGGGCCTGATTGACCGCTACCGAGCCGCGTTCTACCGCAAGCGAGACGAACTCGAGGTTGCGAACCCCTCCCTGACCCGCGCTCAGATCAACGCCCAGTGCCGCACCTTCGCCCGGGACACCGAGGTGACCAGCTGGTTCCATGACGGCACCTTCACCACATCGACAGGAGGTGCGGCCGGAGTGACGTACTCGCAGCACTACGGCGCAACCTGGGACGGCGAACACAGGACGCCCAGCCCGTCCCCTGCTCCCGTCGGGGCAGGCGCATGAGCGGGAACGGGATCGACCTCGACGCCGTTGCCACGGCCGTCGGGCCGGGACTCGGTCCAGACGTGCAGAGCGGACGCGCGTCTGTCGAGCCGGTTACGGTGCCCGGCGCACCGCCCGGCGTGCATGTGGGCCGTTGACGGCAACCTGCTCGACCACCCCCTTCGGGCGTACGTCGGGCGTTGGCCCGACGGCGCCGTACGCCTGCTCAGCAACGACCAGGCGGCCTGGGCTGAGCTGATGGACGCGTCGGGCCTGCGGCTCGACGATCCGGAGACCGCCCTCGGCTACGTCCGCCAATTCCTGGAGGCAACCCGAGATCCGTCGGTGATTGTGTACGAGGCGACCGAGGCCGCCGACCTGCCCTGGCGGCCGGGCTCACCGGCCGAGGAGGAGCGACGGCAGGCGCTGCTCGCCGGCCCCGCGCTGCCAGCTCCGGTGGCCGAACGCACGACCACCGGGTTCCATGTGGAGCTCACTTTGGTGGTCGACCAGCGGATCCAACGTAATCTCTTCGACGTGACCCCGGGCGGGGCGATCAGCGCGTCGTTCCAAGTCCTCGCCGACGAGCTGCCTCTCCCGATTGCGCGCTGAGAGTGCCGTGGGGAGTGCCGCCCCGGACTCGAGGCCCCTCGGACGGCAATTTCGACCCGACGACCGGGAATTGGCCCGATCTGGACCGGATTGCCGTCCGGGCGGCCGCGCATGTCTCGCCGATGCGTGAACAGCCATAGGAGCATCAGTCCTGTGCTGGTGGTTTCGAGACGGGCGCCAGGGCGCCCTCCTCAACCGACCGGCGTCGGCCGTCGTCGGCTCCAGCTTGGTCCAACCGGACCAGCCGCGCTCCTCCAGGAGCTCCATCAGCCGCCGGGCTGCCGGCACCGACTCGACGAACATCGAATCGAGGAGCTCGACGAGCCCGGCGCGCCATGTCGTCGTCCGCGTCGTACTCCTCCCAGTCGTCGGCATTGGAGATGGTGACCGCCAGCCGGTCCGCAAGCTCGGGAAGTCTTGGGTCGTCGGGCTGCCAGTCGATCACCTCGCCGAGCCGCCGGTAGAGCTCGATGACCTCGGGGTCCTCGATCTGCTCGCGCTTGAGCGCCATCCACTTGGGCATCTGCTCCGGCGAGTGCGCCGCGACGAGGATCCAGGCGTCCCGCTCGCCCTCGATCATCCGCTCCGGCACGCCGAGCTCGCGCAGCCGATCCAGGTACGCGACGGCCTCGGGCGGCAGTGCCAGGCTGTCGCCCGCCGCGAGCCGGGCGATCCGCTCCCGGTGCCGCTTCCGTTCCCGGATCTCGGCGCGCAGCCGCTCGTCGATCTCGGCCACGGCCAACGCGAACTGCGCATCGTCAGCATGCAAGAGCTCCTCGACCCGGGCCAGCGGCACGCCCGCGTCGGCCAGCGTGCGGATCTTGATCAGATCCACCACGGCATTGGCGTCGTACCGCCGGTAGCCGGAGGCGTCGCGCTCCGGCTCCGGCAGCAGCCCCTTGGCGTGGTAGTGCCGCACCGCGCGCACGGTGACGCCGGCGTGCGCCGCGAGCTGGCCGATGGTGAGCATGCCCCCAGTGTCCCGCTACTTCGTCGGGACCTTGGTGAACAGGCGCCGGGACCACAGGTAGCCGAGTACGGCGATCAGCACACACCAGCCGATCGCCAGCCACAGGTCCGACCCGGCGTCCGCACCAGAGGTGAGGGCGCGAAGGCTGTCGATCATCGGGGTGAACGGCTGGTACTCCGCGAACTGGCGCAGTCCCCACGGCATCGCGTCGGTGGGCACGAAGCCACTGCTCACGAACGGCAGCATCACCAGGAATATCGGGGTGTTGCTCGCGGTCTCCACGCTGTCGGCGGCGAGCCCCATCCCGACGGTGAGCCAGGTGAAGGCGACGGTCATCAAGATCAGGAGCGCGAACGCGGCCAACCAGGCCCCGAGCCCCGCACTGGAGCGGTAGCCCAGCAACAGCGCGACTACGAGCGTGGCCACCACGGCGAGCATGGTCTTCAGGACGGCGCCCAGCACGTGTCCGGTGAGCACCGAGACCTTCGCGATGTCCATGGTCCGGAACCGGGCGATGATCCCGCCGGTCATGTCCAACGCCACCTCGATCGCCGTGCCGAGCGCCACGCTGGCCACGGCCATCATCAAGATGCCGGGGGTGATGAACACCAGGTAGTCACCGCGGTCGCCACCACCGGGTACGCCTGGCAACCCCGCTCCCAGGGTCCCGCCGAAGACGTAGACGAACAGCAACAGGAACGCGATCGGCTGGGCGACGAGCATGATCGCCAGCGAGGGGTAGCGGAGCCAGTGCAGCAGGTTGCGGCGCAGCATGGTGACCGAGTCGCGGACCACATAGTTCGTCGTCGACTGGGCCATCGCTTGGGTACTCATCGGACTGCCTCCATCTCGTCCTCGTTCTGGTCCTGTCTCTGCCGCGTGGCCGGTGAGCGCGAGGAACACGTCGTCCAGGTCGGCGCTCTGGACGGTCAGCCCGGCGACCGCATCGTCATCGAGCCGGTCCAGGAGCCGGCGCAGGGAGGCCACCCCGTCGTTGGACATCCGCAGCGTGAGCGCGTCCGGGTCCGCCGTCGCCTCCGGGAGTACGGCGGCCACCTCGGTCAGCGCGGCAGCGTCGGTGAACTGCACCTCCACGTGCCCGCCCGGCACCCGGCTCTTCAGCTGGGCGGGTGTCCCCTCGGCGATGATCCGGCCCCCGTCGAGCACCCCCACCCGGTGGGCTAGCTGGTCGGCCTCGTCGAGGTACTGCGTGGTCAGCAGCACGGTCACACCGTCGGCGACCTGCTCCCGCACGATCTGCCACAGCTCTCGCCGGCTGCGCGGGTCCAGCCCGGTCGTCGGCTCGTCGAGGAAGATCAGCCGCGGCGAGCCGATCAGGGTCATCGCCAGGTCCAGCCGGCGCTTCATCCCGCCCGAATACGTCTGGGCCCGACGGCCCGCCGCGTCCGCGAGCTCGAACCGCTCCAGCAGGTCGTCGATGACCGTCTTGGCGCGGCCGCGATCGAGGTGATTCAGATCGGCCATCAGCTTCAGGTTCTCCCGGCCGGTGTGGAACTCGTCGATCGCCGAGAACTGCCCGGTCACGCCGATGGATCGACGCACCTGGTCCGACTCCCGCCGGACGTCGTACCCGGCGACGCGGATCTCCCCGGCGTCGGCCGTGAGCAGCGTGGAACAGATGTTGACCACTGTGGTCTTGCCGGAGCCGTTGGGTCCCAGGAGCGCGTACACACTCCCCTCCGGCACCTCGAGGTCGACGCCCTTGAGCACTTCGTTGTCGCCGTACGTCTTGTGGAGCCCGGCGACCGATATCGCTGTGTTTCTCGTCATGCACACCATGGTCAAGGGTTGACGCTGCGTCAGGGTCAAGCGCTATTTTCGTGGGCGTCCCTTCGCATCGCGTTGTAGTCAGCCGAGGAACATGCTGCGGGCCGCCTCGACACCCTCCACGGACACGACAGGATGCTCGACCTCGGCCCAATTCGCCGCCGTGAGACGAAGTCGATCGGACACGAGCACCTCGTCGCCGCGCGCGTCCTTGGAGATGCCGTCGGACAGGTAGCCCAGCTTGCGGGAGACGCCCTGCGAGGCGTGGTTGTCCGGAAAGACCTCGGTGGTCGCGTCGGTGGCGCCGAGGTGGTCGAACGCCAAGGTGAGCACACCCGCCCGCGCCTCGGTCCCGAGTCCCCGACCGTGGTGGGCGAGCCCGAGCCACGAGCGATGTGGTGACGCCACGCACGACACGAAAGTCCTCGGGCGCCCAGCGTCACCATGCCGATCGGCCGGGTGCCGGACTCGAAGACGCCGAGACCGAGCGTCCAGCTCGTGGGCTCCCAGGTGGACCGCTGGGCCCATTGGCTCCTGCAGCACGGCCCTCGCTAGATCACCTGGTGGGCTCTCCGTCCATGGCGTCAGGAATGGTCTCTCGTGGGGGGCGTGCACGCCGCTCACCGCGACCTCGGCCAACGTCGCCAGCTCGTTCTCATCCGGGAGACGTAGCGTCAATCGAGGCGTGTGGATGCGGAGGCCGTACGTCGGCCAGAGATCAGCGATCACGAGTCGCAGTCTTGGGTGCAGGCTCGCAGGGCACAACTGATTTGCGCTCATCGGCGACAGTCGATGAGACGCGATGACAGGCGGATTTGCACGGACGACGGTCAGGACGACGGGGACTCGAGGACGTCGAGGTCGCGTTCGGCGTACAGCCGGTGCTCCCACTCCTCGATGAGGATGGCCTGCAGGCAGCGGCGTACGGCGAAGCTCTCCGGCTCCGGGTAGCCCGGCTCCGTGACTGGTTCGGTCCGGCCGGCCAGCTTCTCGTCGGTGAGATCGGCGAGCACCTGACGCACGGTGGCCATCCGGTCCGCGCGCAGAGCGAGCACCTCGTCCAGCGACGGCCGCGCAGTGAGGTCAACCGGGATGCTCGGCTCATCGGACATCTCGGTGTGGGGCAGGTCAAGTGGGTCCCAAGGCGACGGCTCTCCCAGGATCGCGCGCCTCACCCAGGCGTCCGTGGCAAAGACGAGATGGCGCAGGGTCTCGATGAACGACCACTCGTCGTCGACCCGCTCGTGCAGCAGTTCCGGCGCCATCCCGCGAGCCCGCTCGACGGTCTGCTGCCACAGCCGCTCGAGGACGTCCCACGCTTCGCGGTACCCATCCGCATCGGAAGGACGCATCTTGCTGCGGTCCGGGTAGCGACGGTTGAGCTCCGCCTCCACGAGCGGCGCGACGTCGACGCCGTTGACGACCAGATTCTCGACATCGCCGCTGATGTCCACGTTCACCAGCAACGAGCCACGGATCGAGGCCCCCGACAAATCGACCTCGTGGAAGCGCGCGTTGTTGAGGTCGACGATGTGGAACCGAGCGTCGGTCAGATCGACGTCCTTGAACCGGGAGCCGGTCAGGTTCTGGTCGTTGAAGTCAGTCACGCCGGCCAGCCGTCCGGAAAGTCACCCGCGACCTTGTCGTGCGCCTTCTGCAGCGCTTTGCGGCTCTTGGCGTTGATCCGGTCGCCGAAGACGGTGCCGTAGACGTGGTCGGTCTCGTGCTGGAGGCAGCGCGCCAGCAGCCCGTCGCCGGAGAAGGAGACAGGTTCGCCGGCCAGGCCCGTGCCCGACACCGACGCGTAGTCCGGCCGCGCGCACTCCACGAACGCCCCAGGAAGCGACAGGCAGCCCTCGTCGGCCTCCGCGAGCTTGCGCGCGGCGCCTTCGGGCAGGGTCAGGACCGGGTTGCACACGACGCCCTGAACATGCCGCTCGCTCTCGTCGGGGCAGTCGAAGACGAACACCGCCAGGTCCACCCCGATCTGGCACGCGGCCAGACCGACCCCGTCGGCGGCGTACATCGTGGCGACCATGTCGGCGACCAGCGCTCGCAGGGATTCGTCGTACGCCGTCACCGGTTGTTGCACCCGGTGCATCACGGCCGAGCCCCAGCGGGTGATCGGGCGGACGGTGCCGCCCGGCGGCAGGGGCCCGTACGGCGCGAGCGGTTCGGGGGGCTGAGCCAGTGGCATGGCGAGGATCCTATTGCCGCCGGTGACGCCGAGTGAGGGCGGCCACCGCCTCGGACTGCGCCGCGCACTGCGTAACGCAGAGTTAGATTTCGTCCATGCCCTTGTTCAGTGCCGCCAGGCACTTGGTGTCGCCCGGGCAGACGGTACGGCGCCAGCCGCCGCGAGACCCGCGACCCCATGGGGTACGCCCTCGCCGCGCTCAACGCCGTCGCCCAGAGCAACCTCGTCGACCGGCTCGGTCTGCGCAAGGCAACTGAGCACGCGGTGTTCAGGGCCAGCCGAAGCGGGTTACTGACCAGAGCCAACCGGAGGTTCTCGCACCAGGGCAAGAGCGGCGGGACAGGCGTCCGGGTGCCGGCCGTCAGTGGTTCGGGAGTCTTCGACCTGACTCCGACCGAGGACCAGCAGATGCTCGTCGACGTCGCCGCCGACTTCGCAGCGCGCGTCGTGCGGCCGGCTGCCGCGGAAGCCAACGAGGCCTGCGTCGCTCCCGACTCACTGCTCAGGGCCAGCCTCGAGATCGGTCTGCCGATCCTGGGAGTGCCCGAGCGCTACGGCGGCATCTCCGAAGCCCGGTCGGCGATGACCGGCACCCTCGTGGCCGAGGCGCTGGCCAAGGGCGACATGGGTCTCGCCGTCGCCGTTCTCGCGCCTGGTGCGGTCGCCAACTCGCTTTCCCTGTGGGGCACCGACGCGCAGCAGCAGACGTACCTTCGCGAGTTCACGGGCGACGACGTGCCGGCCGCGGCGCTCGCGCTCACCGAACCCCGGGTGCTCTTCGACCCGTTCGGCCCGAAGACCACGGCCACCCGCACCGGCGACGGCTTCGTCCTCGACGGCGTGAAGTCGCTGGTGCCGCGGGGTGCCGATGCCGAGCTGTTCGTCATCGGAGCCGACCTCGGCGGGTCGCCCGCGCTGTTCCTGGTCGAGTCGGGGACGACCGGACTTCGGGTCGAGGCCGACCCGGGCATGGGTGTTCGCGCCGGCGGGATGACCCGGGTCGTCCTCGACAGCGTCCGGATCGGTCCCGACGCAGTCCTGGGCGAGACGGACGGGTCGACGTACACCGAGTGCGTCCGGCTCTCCCGGCTCGCGTGGTGCGCGATGGCCGTCGGTACGGCGCAGGCAGTCCTCGACTACGTCACGCCGTACGTCAACGAACGCCACGCGTTCGGAGAACCCATCAGCCACCGGCAGTCCGTGGCGTTCATGGTCGCCGACATCGCCATCGAGCTGCAGGCGATGCGGCTGGTCACCTACAAGGCCGCTTCCCGCGCCGCCCGCGGGAAGGACTTCAGCCGTGAGGTCGCCCTGGCTCGCGCGATCTGCGCCGACAAGGGCATGCGGATCGGGCTGGACGGCGTCCAGCTGCTCGGCGGCCACGGCTACGTCAAGGAGCACCCGGTCGAGCGCTGGTATCGCGACCTCCGGGCGATCGGACTCGTGGAAGGAGGCGTCCTGGTCTGACCCGGACCCGACGACATGATCAATCTCGACACCCCCAGGAAGCACCGAACGCTCGTGGCCCAGGCCCATCAGGTCGCGCTCAACATGCTTCGTCCCATCTCGCGCAAGTACGACCGCGCCGAGCATGAGTACCCCAAGGAACTCGACCTGCTCGCCGCCATGATCGACGGACTCTCGAAGTCCGGCGCCTCCTCCGGCGCCGGCGCCTCGGGAGTGGGACGAGAGGAGGAGGACGACAACGTCCACCAGGAACGGGACCAACCTCGCCTCGGTCCTCTCGATCGCGGAGATGTGCTGGGGAGACACGGCGCTGTTGCTGAGCCTGCCCCGCCAAGGTCTGGCAACTCGGCCATCGCCTCGGTCGCCAACGACGAACAGCTCGAGCGGCTGGCCGGCACGTGGGCGGCGATGGCGATCACCGAACCCGGCATGGGCTCAGACTCGGCCAACCTCGCTACGACCGCAACGCGGGACGGCGACGAGTACGTCCTGAACGGCGAGAAGATCTTCGTCACCGCGGGCGCGCGCGCCGACAGCGTCGTCGTCTGGGCGACCCTGGACAAGAAGCTCGGCCGGGCCGCGATCAAGTCATTCGTGGTCGAGAAGGGCACGCCCGGCATGAAGGTCGAGCGCCTCGAGCACAAGCTCGGGATCCGCGCCTCCGACACCGCCGCGATCAGCTTCGTCGACTGCCGGGTGCCGGCTGAGAACCTCCTCGGGTCGCCCGACGTCGACGTGGCGCAGGGATTCGCGGGCGCGATGGCGACCTTCGACAACACGAGGCCGTTGGCGGCGGCCATGGCGATCGGCTGCGCCCGCGCCTCGCTCGACCTCACCCGGGACCTGCTCGACGACGCCGGTGTCACCATCGACTACGACCGCCCGGCACAGGTGCAGTCGGCCGCCGCCGCGAAGTTCCTGCAGATGGAGGCGGATCTCGAGGGCGCGCTCCTGCTCACGCTCCAGGCGGCCTGGATGGCCGACAACGGAAAGCCGAACTCGCTCGAGGCCTCGATGGCCAAGGCGAAGGCAGGCCGCGTCGGCTCCGACATCACGCTCAGCTGTGTCGAGCTGGCCGGCTCGGTCGGCTACAGCGAGACCGAGCTGCTCGAGAAATGGGCGCGCGACTCCAAGATCCTCGACATCTTCGAGGGCACCCAGCAGATCCAGCAGCTCATCGTGGCCCGCCGGATCCTGGGACTCAGCTCGGCGGAGCTCAAGTAGCTTACGAGATGGGCCGGAAGGGGTCGTGCTCGGAGAGGATCTTGTCGACCCGGGCCTGGTCGAGTCGGGCATAGACGGCCTGGGTCTCCTGCGCGTCACGCACGCACTTGGAGAGCGTGATCGTCGACGTCGTCAGGAACAAGGTGCCGATTGCGAGGAAGGCCCGGATCCATGGATCGACGGGCAGATAGATGACCGCGAAGATCATCGTCAACAGGGCAATGCCGAAGGAGAGCCCGGCTTGCAGGTAGAAGGCGCTGGTGTTCTTGGTGGTGTTGGGAGTGCTCATGGGTGAAGCCTTCCGGCAACCAGCCTTCGGCGTACCGGCTCCGCTACCTGACCGTCGCTGAGTACCCGGCACCAACCTGCGACCGCGGATTGACTACGGTGACGCCATGACCGAGCCGCACATGTCCCCCGAGGAGTTCCGCCAGCACGGCCATCAGGTGATCGACTGGATCGCCGACTACTGGGACGGCGTCGCCGACCTCCCGGTGCTGGCACAGGTGCAGCCGGGCGAGGTCACGGCCCAGCTGCCGACGGTCGCGCCGGACCTGGCCGAGCCGTTCGACGCCGTACTGCAGGACCTCGACCGGATCGTCGTGCCGGGGCTCACCCACTGGCAGCACCCGCGGTACTTCGCCTACTTCCCGGCCAACTCCTCGCCGGCGGCGATCCTCGGCGACCTGATCAGCAGCGGCATCGGCGCCCAGGGGATGATCTGGGCCACCAGCCCGGCGGTCACCGAGCTCGAGCAGGTGGTCCTCGACTGGTTCGCGAAGGCACTCGGTCTGCCCGAGGCCTTCCACAACCTGGGCGACGGGACCGGTGGCAGGTGGTCATCCAGGACACCGCGTCGACCGCCACCTTCACCGCCGTACTGGCGGCCCTGCATCGCGTGTCAGGCGGCACGGCGCGGACGGCAGGCGTCGGGAAGAGCGAGTACACGATCTACGGGTCGACGCAGGCGCACTCGTCCTTGCTGAAGGCGGCGATGATGAGCGGGCTCGGCGAGGACGCCGTCCGCAGCATCGAGGTCGACCCGGTCACCCAGGCCATGGACGCGGCAGCGTTGCGGGCGACCATCGAGTCCGACAGAAGTGCGGGCCGGATTCCCGTTCTCATCCAGGCCGCGGTGGGCACGACGTCCACCGGCGCCGTCGACCCGGTCACCGAGATCGGCGCGATCGCACGGGAGTACGCCGTGTGGCTGCATGTCGACGCCGCCTGGGCCGGGGTCGCGGCGGTGTGCCCGGAGCTTCGCTGGATCAACGACGGGGTCGCGGAGTACGCCGACTCCTACGTCACGAACCCGCACAAATGGCTGCTCACACCTTCGACTGCAGCACCTTCTGGGTGCGGGACCGTGCGGCACTGATCGGCGCGCTGTCGATCCTGCCGGAGTACCTGCGCAACCCGGCGTCGGAGTCGGGTGCCGTGGTGGACTACCGCGACTGGCACCCGCAGCTGGGCCGGCGGTTCCGGGCGGTCAAGCTGTGGACGGTGCTGCGGACCTACGGGCTGGAGGGCCTGCGGGCACACATCCGGTCCGGCGTC
>CAVRBN010000026.1:0-159434 GCA_963719255.1 uncultured Actinomycetota bacterium
CATCAGCTCGAGCACGCGGCGCTCGCGCTCGGAGAGCCGGGCCAGCAGACCACCGGACGTCGCGTGCACCAGTGCTCCGACGACCGTCGGGTCGAGTGCTGAGCCGCCCGCGGCGACCCGGCTTGCGGTCGCCAGGAACTCGTCGACCTCGAGCACCCGGTCCTTGAGCAGGTAGCCGAAGCCCGGCCGGCCGACCAGGTCGACCGCATGCGTGGTCTCGATGTGCTGCGAGAGCACGAGGACGCCGACACCGGGGTGCCGGTCCTTGATCGCTCTGGCTGCGCGCGCACCCTCGTCGGTGTACGTCGGTGGCATCCGGATGTCGACCACGACGAGGTCGGGGACCTCCAGGTCCACCACCTCGACCACCGCGTCGCCGTCGCCGACGGTGGCGACCACCTCGTGGCCGCCGTCGACGAACAGCCGCGCGAGGCCCTCGCGCAAGAGCACCTGATCCTCGGCGATCACGACACGCATGGCAGCTCCGCACTGAGGGTGGTCCCGCGGCCGCGGACACTCTCGACAGGAGTCGCCCGCCGCGCGCGGCAACGCGGTCGGACAGACCGGTCAGCCCGGACCCGCGACCGATCTCCGCACCGCCCACACCGTCGTCGGCGACACTTACCACCAGGGTCGAGTCGTGGCGCGCGACTTCGAGCCGTACCTCTCCGGCGCGGGCGTGCTTGACGGCATTGGTCAATCCCTCGCAGGCCACGAAGTACGCCGCGGCCTCGACATCCGAGGGGAACCGGTCGCTCGTCACCGAAACGACGACCGGCACCGGCGACCGGCTGGCCAGCTCGCGCAGGGCCGGACCGAGACCGGCCTGCAGAAGGGCCGGGCGCAGGCCTTGCGCCAGGGAGCGGAGCTCGTCGATCGCAGCGCTGATCTCCATGACGGCACCGTCCAGCGTCCGGCGCGCCTCCTCGGGATGACCGGCGAGCTCGTGCTGCGCGTGCCGCATCGCGAGGCCGATCGAGACCAGCCGCTGCTGGGCGCCGTCGTGCAGGTCGCGTTCCAGGCGCCGGCGCTCGTCGTCGGCGACCGCCGCAATGCGAGCGCGGACTCGTCGACCTCGTCCAGGCGCTGTCGCAGCTCCACCCGGAGCCGGGCCATCTCGATCGCGATCGACGCCGCGTCGACGACCGACGGCAGCAGGGCCCGGTCGGCGTCACTGCGCGGCGACCAGACGACCTGGCCAACGTCGTCCCGCCGCGCAGGACCGGGACCGTCTCCCGACCCGGTGCAACCGCGGTGGCCGCCGCCCGCGCTCGTCGACCGGAGGCTCGTCGCGCTGCAGCACGAACCTCAGCTCGAGGTCGGGATCCCGCATCGCCGCACGAAGGGCGTCCGCCACGTCCTCTGGCTCGGCTCGGTCGTGGCGCAGGTCGTCGACGAACCGCGGTCACACGTCCAGCGCGTCGAAACGCTGCGGACGGAAGCGCCGGTCGACCAGCGTCCTGCACGCGACGGTGGGCGAGCCTGAACACGGCGGCGGCGAGCAGCGTGGCCCCCGCGGTGACCCAGGCCGAGTCGCGACCGACGACCGCGCCGAGGACGACCACGGCACCGGCATAGACCGCTGCGAGCAGGAGCGTCAGCGTGGCGTAGCTGAAGGTCCGGCTGATGACCAGGTCGACGTCGTAGAGCCGGTAGCGCAGGATCGCGACACAGATGGCGATCGGCCAGATGGTGACCACCAGCGCCGGGATGACGTGCACGACCGGCGTGACCCACCACAGCGCGCCTCCGAGCGGCAGCCCGATGGCGAGGGCCCCGCTGGCGAGGGCGAACCACTTCAGCTGCAGCCGCTCGACCTCGCTCGAGGTGCGGAACCGGACCACGACCGCGACGAGACCCGGGAGCAGCGACACCGCCACGATCGCGAACCCCCCGACGAAGAGCACCTCGGTCGGCAGCCAGTCGACGGCGTACGGGTTGCGGCCGGCGACGTACTCGCTGCCGGCGTCCGGGTTGAGCACCCAGCCGGGCTCGGCGGCCAGCACCCCGACGACGCTCAGCGCGAGCACGAGGGACCATCGGCGCGCGAGCAGACGTCCGGTCGGGAAGAGGAGCAGCACGGCGACCGCGAGCGGCGCCGTCGGCAACCAGCTCCCGGTCGCGACGAACTCGGCCGGCGGGCCGAGGGGCCAGTCCTGGTCAGCGGCGCGCTGACCCCAGCCCTGGGCGAGGTCGCCGCCCAGCGCGGCAACGAGACCCTGCGCGACCAGCAGCCAGCCGATCGCATGGCGGGGATGGCGGCTCAGGATCAGCGCGCCAGCCGCGGTCGTCACCGGCGAGGACACGGCGAGCAGCAGCGTGTCCCACGCCGGCTCCAGGCCCCAGGACAGCGGCACGGCGGCGAGCTCGGCCAGCACGCTGAGCGCGAGCAGGAAGCCGGGTACGGGCCGGAGCCTCGGGAGGGCCACGCACGGATCCTCCTCTCGCCAGGAGCACCCGCGCAAAGGTACGAGCACTGCACTCCGAATGAGTGCTGGCGCTGATGTGGGGCACGGCCGTCGAGCCCCTACGGTCGAGCAGACCGACCCACACCGACGGAGGATCCCGATGACCCAGCTCACCGACCCGGCGTACGCCGTCATCTCCACCCAGCAGCGAACGAATCTCGCCCGCATCACCGGCGCGGCCGGCCTGGTCACCCTCGTGGTCGTACTGGGGACCTCGCTCGCCAACGACTACCAGAGCGCCGCCGTTCGACAGTGACGCCGGCGAGGCGGTCGAGTTCTTCCGGTCGCTCGACGACACGTTCGGAGCAATCAGCTCGTTCGCGACCGCGGTCGGACTGATCGCGATGCTGTGGTTCACCCTCGGCCTCGCTCTGCTGCTGCGCCGCTACGAGGGCGAGCTGCCGTGGCGCTCGGTCTTCCTCGCCGGTGCCGGCGTGGTCAGCGTCGTCTCGGGGCAGATCGCGAGCTGGGACGCCGCGGCATACCGCTCCGACGACATCGACCCCCAGGTCGCGCGCTACGCCTTCGACCTCGGCAACCTGTCCTTCGCGAACGGGTGGGTCGCCGCCGGCGCCGTCGGGATCTGCGCCGGCCTCATCGTCCTGGCACCCGCGACCTCCCGCACTGGCTCGGATGGTGGGCCCTGATCGCGGGCGTCGGCTCCGTGGTGGCGCGAGCCGTCTGGACCGAGGGCTACGCGTTCGTCCCGTTCACTGCGTTCTGGATCTGGGTCGCTGGTGCTCTCGGTGGCGCTGCTCCTGGGTCGTTTCGCCATCACCGGAGCGAAGAAATGACGGCACCTGCGGTCGAGCTCAACCGCCTGACCAAGGCCTTCGGCGACTTCCTCGCCGTCGACGAGGTCAGCGCCGTGGCGCTCCCGGGCCAGGTGACGGCGTTGCTCGGGCCGAACGGCGCCGGCAAGACCACCACGCCTGCGGATGCTGCTCGGGCTCGTCGAGCCGAGCAGCGGGACCGCCACGTTCGACGGGAAGCGGTACGACGAGCTGTCGCAGCCGGTCCGCCAGGTCGGCGCGCTGCTCGAGGCGGCCGGCTGCCACCCCGGGCGTACGGCGCTGGCGCACCTGCGCATCCTCGTGACCGCGGCCAGGCTGCCGAAGGAAACTCCAGAGCGGGTCCTCGAGGAGACCGGCCTCGCCGGGGACGCGCGGCGGCGGGTCGGGGAGTTCTCCCTCGGCATGCGCCAGCGACTCGGGCTGGCCGCCGCGATGCTCGGTGACCCCGATGTACTGGTCCTCGACGAACCGACCAACGGCCTGGACCCGCCGGGGGTGCGGTGGCTGCGGGACTACGTTCGTCGCCTCGCCGACGAGGGACGGACGGTGCTGCTGTCCAGCCACGACCTGAGCGAGGTGGAGCTGATCGCCGACCACGTGCTCGTGATGGCTCACGGCCGGCTGCTCCGGTCATCGACCCTCGCCAAGTTCCGCGCCGAGGCCGGGGTCGGATCGCGGGTGCGCACCCCCGCCCCGGAACGGCTCGGCGCTGCCCTGGACGCCGCGGGCCTGGCCTATCGGCTCACGGACGACGGCCTTGCCGTCGAGGCGACCCCTGAGCAGGTGGGCGAGATCGCGGCCGCGCAAGGCGTCGTGCTGCACGGCCTGGGAGGGACGGCCGATCTGGAGCAGGCCTTCTTCCGGCTCATCCAGGACGCCGAACCGACGTCGCAACCGGAGTCCGCTCGAGGAGGTCTCATGAAGGAGCTCGTCGCGTGCGGAGATCCTCAAGCTGCGCACCACGCGCACGCCGCTGGTGCTGTTGCTCGCGACGCTCGCCATGGTGACGCTGACGGTCACCGTCACCATCCCCGAACCAGGCAACAAGGACGCGCCGGTGCCCCTCGACGACCCCAGCCTCCTGGCTGTCGCCGTGGGGGAAGGCTTCGGCGTCCCGGTCGTCCTGGCGGTCCTGCTCGGCAGCATGGCGTTCACGCAGGAGTTCCGCCACGGCACGATCACGTCGACCTACCTGGTCGAGCCACGGCGCCCTCGTGTCCTGGTGGCGAAGTGGTTGACGTTGGCGCTCGTGAGCGCGGTCATCACTACGGGGACCCTGATGGTCGGGGCGCCGTTTGGCATGGCCTTGATCAACGCGCGGGGAGGCGAGGTGAGCGTCGGGGCACAGTTCTGGCAGATGGCGGTCGCCGGGTTTGGCGTGATGGCGGTGTACGCCGTCATCGGCGTGGCGATCGGCGCCTTGCTGCGCAACCAGATCACCGCCGTGGTCGGCGTGCTTGTGTGGATGCTCGCGATCGAGCGTCTCGTCCTGTCGGCGTACCCGGCAGTTGGCCGGTGGACGCCGGGGGCGGCGATCTATGCGGTGATGCAGACCGGGGCGGCGGCCGGGCTGGACCGCGAGCTGCTGTCGCCGCTCGTGTCCGCACTCCTCCTCGCCGCGTACGCTGCGTTGGCGGTCGCGCTTGCGCTCCGCCTGACCCCGAAGCGGGACATCCTCTGAACGCAGCCGTGCACAGGACGATCGGCACCACTGCGAGCAGATCCTCGGGGCTCCGGGCCTTGAGTGTCTTTCGTTTCGTCATGCCCGGAACCTTCCCGCCGGCACCGACAACCGCCGCTCTCGGCCGGGGGCCTGTGGACGAGCGGCCTCCGTGAGGCACCTGTGGATGGTCGGTGGGCTCCGGTACCTTGCCCGACATGGGCACGACGAGACTGGCATGAGACCAGAGGCCTCGGTCCTGCACATCGATCTCGACGCGTTCTTCGCCTCGGTCGAACAGCGAGACAAGCCCTCGTTGCGCGGCAAACCGGTGATCGTCGGCGGCGTGGGCATGCGTGGGGTCGTCGCCACCGCATCCTATGAAGCCCGCGTGTTCGGCGTGCACTCGGCGATGTCCACGCGCGAGGCCCGCTCGCGATGCCCCAACGCGGCGTTCCTGTCCGGACGATTCCACGCCTACCACGCCACCAGCGACGCGGTGATGGCGTTGCTGCGCAGCCACTCGCCGCTGGTCGAACCACTCTCCTTCGACGAGGCCTTCGTCGACCTCGCCCAGGCCGATCTGCCGGACCTGACGGTCCAGACGGTCACGGAGTTCGCAGAACGCCTACGACGTCAGGTGTACGACGTCACGGGCGGCCTCACCGCAAGCGTCGGAATCGGCACGTCCAAGTTCATCGCCAAGGTGGCCAGCGAGCTCGACAAGCCCGACGGCCTGACCGTCGTAGCTCCCGGCGCCGAGCGGGACCTGCTCCGGCCGATGAAGGTCACCGTCATCCCGGGGGTGGGGCCGGCCACCGCCGAACGACTGCGGCGCGCGGGCGTGCACACGGTGGCCGACCTCGAGGAGCTGAGCCTCGAAGAGCTGGTCCGCCAGCTGGGCAAGTCGGCCGGCCAGTCCCTGCATCAACTCGCCCGGGCGCTGGACAACCGCCCCGTCGTGTCGGAGCGCGAGACCAAGTCGGTCAGTGTCGAGGGAACCTACGAGACCGACCTGACCGACCGCAGCCTGATGGCCGGGCTGCTCGCCCGCCAGGCGGCCGGCGTTGCCGAGCGGCTGCGCAAGCACGGCCTGTCGGGACGCACGGTCACCATCAAGGTTCGACTGCACGACTTCACGACGCTCAACCGGTCCTCCACGCTGCCCGCACCGACCGACCGGGCTACGACGATCGCCCGGCTCGCCCGCGCCCTGCTGGAGGATCTGGACACGTCGGGCGGGGTCCGGCTGCTCGGCGTCGGCGTCTCCGGGCTGGCCGACTGGATCCAGGAGGACCTGTTCGGCGAGACCGAACCCGAGGAGGACGACGTACCCGACGAGGTCGAGCTGCCCACCGCACGTGAGCGGCGGTGGGCACCGGGCATGGACGTCGTGCACGACGACCTGGGCCAGGGCTGGGTATGGGGGTCCGGGAAGACCATGGTGACCGTTCGCTTCGAGACGGCCGAGACCGAGCCGGGCCCGGTGCGCACCTTCTCGGTCGACGACCCTGCGCTGCGACCCTTCCAACCAGCAGGCAAATGAGGTGAGGGGCCCTGCGAAAGTATGAGTTCCACAGAGCCCCTCGGGTCGACCTTCGGGTGACGCCTCCGGTCGATCGGTCGAATTCTCCGGCCCCGTCCGCCGCGTCACCGGCGGCCGCCGCAGATTGCTCCGCGATCTGGACCTTCTTGTTCGTCCGATCCCGCCATCCCTTGCGAGAGGGCGTGGGAAAGTTCTATGCGACTACCCGCTCCCGACACAAGAGGGAAGCCCGAACTTTCTGCAGCAATTCCTGGTCCACAGGGCCTCTTCCACAGAACCCCCAACGCCATCCACAGATCCGGGGCGCGAGTGCACAGGTTGGGGGAAATCCTGTGGACAGTCGGGCGAAGGCGCGGTCGTTCAGTGAGCCCACTGGTTGACGAAGTCGCGGAACCGGGTGGCTGGGGCTGACAGGGGCCGGTCGGTGCGCCAGGTCAGGCCGATGGTACGGCGGGCGGCGTCGGCGGCAATCGCAACGCCGATGGTTCCCGACTGTCCGGCGAAGGGCTCGGGGACGATGGCCACGCCGAGCCCGGCTGCGACAAGACCCTCGATGGTGGCGAGGTCCTGGCTCTCGAAGGAGACCGCCGGTGAGACTCCGGAGTCCCGGTGGGTGTGAGGTGAACACCGTCTGGTGCCCGCTCGAACACCCGCATCCCAGCTCCGCCTCCACCCGCCCCAGAGCGCGGGAGAGCGTCGGCTGGCTGGTGCGCAGCACGGCGGCGGTGTCCGTGACGTGCTCGTGCTCGGCAACGGCGAGGAGCCACTCGAGATCGCGCAGCAGCATGCTCCCACCTGGTCCGCCCTTGTGGTGCTGCGACTGCTTGAAGGCGTGGCCCTGGCCGGGCTCCCAGAGGCCGCAGGATGGCGGTGGGCACTCGCTGCGACCGCGCTGCTGGGCTTGGCATGCGCCGTCGTCGTACGCCTCCTGCTGCCCCCTTCCCAGCGCTTCACCCCTGCCCCGACGGGCCTCGGCACGCTGCTCAGCATGACCCGTCGGGCATTGTCCGACCCTGCGCTCCTGGCCCTGTACGCCATCGGCGGCTGCTCCGCCGGAGCGCTCGTCGCCGTCTTCAACACCCTGGGCTTCCGCCTCGCGGGCGCACCCTTCGGCCTGGGACTCGCGGCGGCCAGCCTGGTGTTCCTCGTCTACCCCTTCGGGACCCTCACGTCCGTCGTCTTCGGCCGCCTGGCCGACACCCGTGGTCGGCGCACCGTGCTGCCACTGGGATGCCTGCTGGCCGCGACCGGTGCCCTGCTCACCCTCCCGCCGTACCTGCCGGTCCTCGTGACGGGTCTCGCGCTGCTGACCGCAGGCTTCTTCGCCGTCCACGGTGTCGCCAGCGGATGGGTGCCCGCTCGGGCTCACGCCGGCGGCGTCGCCACGGGCCAGGCCGCCTCGCTCTACCTGTTCGCCTTCTACGTCGGCTCTTCCGTCTTCGGTAGCCTCGCCGGCCCGGCCTGGTCGCAGGCTGCCTGGCCAGGGGTCGTCGGCCTCGCCACCCTGCTGCTCGTCGCCACGGGCGCGCTCAGCCTGATGCTGCGGAGGACCCCCACTCTGGTTGCGACTGGGCCTCGATGAGGTAGTCCGACTGCGGATCTCGCAGCACGGTCTGGCCGCTCCCAGCGCTGCGTAAGCGCTGAGAGCGGCCGGGCGGCACTGGCCGCTACGGGAACCCGCCCGCGGGCGATGAGAATTCGCCGCCGCGCGGACGGTCCTTGTCGCCGCTCTTGCGTGAGGACTGGAGGCCCCAGCGCAATCGCGTCAACTCCCGGCGATCCTTGTGTGTGTCCCCGACAAGGACCGGTATATCCACTTTGCTCACGTTCGGCGGGCTCCGCCTACACCCCTAAGGGCCGGAGTATTCGGTGCAAAACCCCTAAATGGGTGAAACCCGACAATCCGCGTGCGGTCACGGCCATGCAGAATCACCGTGGGTTGACCGCGGCGGCCAGAGCTGCGATGTCGCGGGGGCCCACCCGACAACAGCCTCCGACATAGGCGGCTCCGGCTTCAATCCAGCCCGGCACGAGACTCACGTCGTACGACGAGTCGCCCGCCCAGCGGCGTTTCCGCGCATCCCATTCCTCACCACTGTTCGGATACGCGATCCCCGGCCTGCCGGTGACCCTGGCTGCCAGTGCGACCGCGTCCAGGACGTCAGACGCTGCGCAGCAGTTCACCCCGGCCGCGAACACGCAGGTCGCGGACGCGGCGACGGAGAAGGCTTCGGCCAGCGGCTGACCGGCCCTGGTCTGCGTGCCCTGCACCGAGAACGAGAACCACGCCGGCACGTCGAGATCGTCCAGGAGTCCCACCAGCACTTCGGCCTCCTCGACGTCCGGGATGGTCTCGACGGCCAGGATGTCCGGGCCCGCCGAGGCAAGCAGCTCCAACCTCGGAAGGTGGAAGTCCCGCAGCTCGGCACGAGACAACCCGTAGCGACCGCGGTACTCCGAGCCGTCGGCCAGGGCGGCGCCGTACGGCCCGACCGACGCGGCAACCCACCGCGGCGTCCCGTCCCCGGACAGGCTGTCGCGGACCTCACGCGCGATGCTGACGCTCTTCTTGATCAGCTCCTCGGCCTCAACCCGGTCCAGCCCCTGGCCGACGAAGCCCGCGACGCTGGCCTGGTAGCTCGCAGTCGTGGCTACCCGTGCACCAGCCTGGTAAGTAGTCCCGGTGCACGGCCGCGATCTCCCCGGGCGCGTCGCGCAGCACCCGTGCGGTCCACAACGGGCCGGACAGGTCGTGACCGCGGTCCTCGAGCGCATTGGACAGCCCGCCATCAAGCACCGTCACCTGCTGCACGCCCTCAAGTGTCGACCAGCCGTCAACAGGCGCGATCACGCGCACCATCCCTCGACTGCGGCTAGCCTTCCCGGCATGGAGCCACCCGTCGCCCTCCGCCGTCCCGTCGAGTCCACCCATCACGGGCGGACCCGGGTCGACGACTACGACTGGCTGCGCGAGAAGGAGTCACCGGAGGTCACGGCCTACCTCGAGGCCGAGAACCTGTTCACCGAGGCGAGGACCGAGCACCTCGCTCCCTTGCGCCAGGCGATCTTCGACGAGATCAAGGCCCGCACCCTGGAGACCGATCTGTCGGTGCCGAGCCGGAACCGCGGCTACTGGTACTACTCGCGTTCCTTCGAAGGCCAGGAGTACGGCGCCAGCTGCCGCGTCCCGGTCACCGACGAGGCCGACTGGACTCCCCCGAAGCCGGTCGAGGACTGTGCCCCCGACCAGCCCGCGCTGCCCGGCGAACAGCTGCTGCTCGACCTCAACGTGCTCGCCGAGGGCCATGAGTTCTTCTCGATGGGCGGCTCGTCGGTCAGCCCCGACGGCAACCTGCTGGCCTACTCCACAGACGTGCGCGGCGACGAGCGCTACACGGTCCGGATCAAGGACCTCACCACCGGCGCGTTGACCAGCGACCAGATCACCGGGGTGATCGGCGGCGTCACCTGGGACCGCGCGGGCGAACACGTCTACTACACGACCGTCGACGACAGCTGGCGCGCCGACAAGATCTGGCGGCACACGCTGGGCACCGAGCAGGCCGAGGACACGCTGGTCTTCCACGAGACCGACGGCCGGTTCTGGGTGGGCGCCGGACGCACCCGCAGCGACCGGTTCCTCGTCATCGCCAGCGGCTCGAAGACCACGACCGAATACCGCGTTCTCGACGCCGACGACCCGGAGGCCGGCTTCGTGCTCTTCCACGCCCGCGAGGAGGACCTTGAGTACGGCCTCGAGCACGCGGTGATCGGCGGCGTCGACCGGTTCCTGGTCCTGCACAACGCCCACGGTGCGGACTTCGAGATCGGCCTGAGCGACATCACGCCCGGTGGCCCCGACAGCTGGTCGCCCCTGATTCCCCACCGCCAGGGCACCAGGCTCGAGGACGTCGACGCCTTCGCCGGCCACCTCGTCGTACACCAGAGAAGTGCGGGGCTCACCCAGCTGCGCATCCTCGAGCTCGACGAGGCCGGCATCTCCGATGAGTACCTGGTCGAGTTCGAGGACGAGGTCTACACGATCGGCTCGGGCTCGAACCCCGCGTTCGAGCAGCCCGTCGTCCGCCTCGGCTACACGACGATGGCCAAGCCGGCGTCGGTCTACAACTACGACGTCCGCACCCGCGAGCTCACGCTGCTCAAGCAGGCCCCGGTGCTCGGCGGCTACGACCCGGCCGACTACGAGGAGCATCGGCTCTGGGCCACCGTCGACGACGGCGCGCAGGTGCCGATCTCCGTCGTGCACCGCCGCGGAGTGCGAGACGGCGGGCCGATCCCGTTCCTGCTCTACGGATACGGCGCGTACGAGATGTCGATGGACCCGTACTTCTCGGTGGCCCGGCTCTCGTTGCTCGACCGGGGGGCGGGTTTCGCGATCGCCCACGTTCGCGGAGGCGGCGAGATGGGCCGGCACTGGTACGACGACGGGAAGCTGACGCACAAGCAGAACAGCTTCGACGACTTCATCGCCAGTGCCCGGCATCTGGTCGAGACCGGCTGGACCACCGCCGAGACCCTCATCGCCGAGGGCGGCTCGGCCGGAGGCCTGCTCGTCGGCGCGGCGGTCACCCAGGCGCCCGAGCTGTTCGCCGGCGTCGTCGCCCAGGTGCCGTTCGTCGACCCGCTGACCTCGATGCTCGACTCGACCCTGCCGCTGACGGTCACCGAGTACGACGAGTGGGGCAACCCGGAGGCCGACCCGGAGGTCTACGACAACATCGCCGGCTACGCGCCGTACGACAACGTCGCTGCGGTCGACTACCCGCCGATCCTCGCCGAGACCTCGATCAACGACACCCGGGTGCTGTACGTCGAACCCGCGAAGTGGATCGCCAAGCTCCGGGCGACTGCCATCGGACGTCGCGACTTCCTCCTCAAGACCGAGATGGCAGCAGGTCACGGGGGCGTCTCCGGGCGGTACAAGGCCTGGTCCGACCGGGCGTTCAGCCTTGCCTGGATCCTCGACAGGATGGGTCTGGCCGACCGCTGACGGCAGGGAACTGGACAGGGAAACGGCGGGGAATTGGCCCAAGTCCTTGTGCGTCGGATGGACCTTTTTGGCCCCCTGGCGCCCGCGTAGGGTCAGGGCATGACCGAAACGACGAGCAGAACCCCCGTGCCCGTGCGCCTCGACTTCGACGCCTTGGCGCCCGGGTTCAGCAAGGCCCTGTCGCACCTCGACAACGCCGCGAGAAGGGAGCTGGACCGGGTGGAGTTCGACCCGAAGCTCCGGGAGCTGGTGCGGATCCGCGCCTCGCAGCTGAACGGGTGCGCCTACTGCGTGGACATGCATTCCAAGGACGCGCGGGCGCTGGGCGAGACCGAGCAGCGCATCTTCGCCCTGCCGGTGTGGCAGGAGACCGGGTTCTTCAGCGCCCGGGAGAGAGCCGCACTCGGATTCACCGAGTCGGTGGTCAGGATGGCCGACGGGCACGTCCCGACAGAGGCTTTCGAGGCGGTCGCCGTCGAGCTGAGCCCGGAAGAGATCGCCGCCCTGGTCAGCATGATCGTCGCCGTCAACGCCTGGAACACCGTCGGCGTCAGCACCCGCCCCTGGGAACCCGGCTCGTACGAGGCGTGAAAGCGACCTTGTGAGACCGTTCACAACTGGGTACTTACCCTGAGAAGTCCCTGATAAGTGGGCGCAGACGCAACTCTGCGGTGGTCCAGCGCGTCTTTCCTTGTGTAGGCGATCGATTGGGAATCTTTGGACACCCCAACCGGTTGCAAGGAAGTGAGGCAGCGGGGCTGCCACACACGGTGAGAGGAGGCTCCTGCGATGGCTACCCGTACCGCAACACGGAACGCAGGGCGTGAGATCGAAGGTCGCGACAGCGTAGGCCTCTACCTCGACGAGATCGCCCGCAACCCGCTGCTCGACGCGATCACCGAGGTCGAGCTGTCCAAGACCATCGAAGCCGGCCTGATGGCCGAGCACCTCCTCGCCGAGGGCCGGGTCGGCCGGAAGAAGGGCGGCGCTCCGATGAGCGCCAACCAGGCCGAGCTGGAGTGGCTGGCCGAGGAGGGCCGCCGCGCCGTGCAGACCTTCGTGCAGGCCAACCTGCGGCTGGTCGTCTCGATCGCCCGCAAGTACGGCCGCTCGCAGATGCCGATGCTCGACCTGATCCAGGAGGGCAACACCGGGCTGATCCGCGCGGTCGAGAAGTTCGACTACGCCAAGGGCTACAAGTTCTCCACCTACGCGACCTGGTGGGTGCGCCAGGCGATCACCCGCGGCATCGCCCAGCAGGCCCGCGTCGTACGCCTGCCCGTGCACGTCGTCGAGGAGCTCAACCAGGTCGGCAGCGCCCGCCGTACCCTCGAACGCCAGCTCGGCCACGATCCCGACCCGACCGAGATCGCCACGGAGCTCGACATGCCCGTGGAGCGGGTGCTCGACCTGCTCAACTGGGGACGCGAGCACGTCAGCCTGGACACCCCGGTGGACGAGGACGGCGACACCTCGCTCGGCGACCTGATGGCCCAGGAGACCTCGCCCGGACCCGACCTGACCGTCCTCGACACCGAGTCCCGCGACCGGCTCAACACCCTGGTCGGCCTGCTCGACGACCGGGCGGCCGACATCATCCGGTCCCGCTACGGACTCGTCGACGGCCGCCAGCACAAGCTCGCCGACATCGGCACCAAGCACGGCATCTCCGCCGAGCGGGTGCGCCAGCTCGAGCGAGAGGCCCTGCAGAAGCTCCGCAAGTTCGCGGACCCGGATCTGGCTGCCTGACCGCGCTCCCCTCTCCCAGCGTCCTACCCGTCAGCCAGGCGGGTGAGATGGTCGAAGACCTCCGTGACCCGCACACGGAGGTCTTCGCGCGTCCCGGTGTTGTCGATGACGTGGGTGGCGATCGCCAGCCGTTCCTCTCGGGTTGCCTGCGCCGCGACCCTTGCCTCGGCGTCCTCGCGGGACATCGCGCGCGTGTCGATCATCCGCTGCACCTGCACCTCGGTCGGTACGTCGACCACGACCACCGCGTCGAAACGACTGCCCTGACCGGTCTCTGCCAGCAGCGGGATGTCGTGTACGACGAGCGCACCGGGGGGCGCCGCGGCTTCGAGCTCGGCCGCCCGGGCTCGCACGAGCGGATGAATGATCCCCTCCAGGGTGCGCCGCCGGGACTCGTCGGCGAACACGATCGCGCCCATCGCCGCCCGGTCGAGCTCGCCATCCTCGGTGAGCACCGACGGGCCGAAAGCGCGCGAGGACCTCGGCCAGACCCGGGGTGCCGCGGGCGACCACCTCGCGCGCCAGCTGGTCGGCGTCGACCACGACCGCCCCGAGCTCGGCGAGGATCGCGGACACCGTGCTCTTCCCGGAGGCGACTCCCCCGGTCAGCCCGACGCGCACAGTCACAGGAGGAGTATCACCGGATCTGGTGGCCGGCGAATAGGCCGCACCGCTGAGTATCAGGAGTGGATCCGGTCTTCTCTTCATGAGCATGACTTCGGCTCTCTTGGCACCTCTGGACTTCGCGCGTGAGCGTCCGGATGTCCGCGTCGTGAGCGCGGCACACCGGATCGTTCGGGTTGCGGTGGCGGCCGAGGTGCGCGGGGCCGATCCTGCCGTGTCGATCGCTCCGCTGGTCCAGGCGTGGTGCCACCGCCGGCTCCCGCTGTTGCGCCGGACGTCGCAGCGCGGTGAACGACTGCACACGCTGCTCGCCTGGAACCTCGAGGAGATCGCCGGCCAGGTGACCGGTCAGCGCTCGGCGGCCGCGATCCGGGCCGCCGCGGCACAGATCATGGAAGCCACCGCTGACCGACCGCCTGACTGGTTCCGGCCGCCTACGCCGAGAACGCGCGGCGGTACTCCTGCGGGCTGACCCCTCGAGAGCGCCCGAAGTGGTGGCGCAGGCCGGCGGCGTTCCCGAACCCGACTTCGGCAGCAATCCAGTCGACGGAGTGTTCCGGTGCGCTCGAGCAGCTCCTCGGCGACCAGAATCCGTTGATTGGTGACCCAGGTGTGCGGCGTCACGCCCGTCTCGGCGCGGAACCGACGGGCGAACGTCCTGGCCGACATGTGCGACCGCTTCGCGAGCGCCTCGACCGAGAGGTCCTCGTCGAGGTTCTCGGTGATCCAGGTGAGCAGCGGTCCCAACGTCTCGGCCGTGCAGTCGGTGACCGGACGCGCGATGTACTGAGCCTGGCCGCCGGCCCGTTGCGGGGGCACGACCATCCGGCGGGCCACCTTGCTGGCGATCGCGGCGCCGTACTCCAGCCGCCACAGGTGCAGTGCGGCATCCAGGCCCGCGGCCGAGCCGGCGCTCGTGATGACCTGACCGGAGTCGACGTAGAGCACCTCGGGCACCACCCGGGCTTTCGGGAACCTTTCCTGGAGCTCGTCGCTGAAGCGCCAGTGCGTGGTGCAGTCCCGGCCGTCCAGCAGGCCGGCCTCGCCCAGCGCGAACGCGCCCGAGCACACCGACAGCACGCGGGCGCCGCGGTCGACCGCGGCGCGCAGGGCGTCCAGAGCAGCGGGGGGCGGGGTCTGGTGCCGGTTCATGGCGGGTACGGCGACCAGGTCGGCCTCGGCGACCCGGTCGAGGCCGCTGGTCGTGGTGATCGAGAAGCCCATCGTCGTCTCGATCGGGCCCGGCTCGACTCCGCACACCGCGAAGTCCAGGACGGGAATCCCGTCGTCGGACCGGTCGACCCCGAAGGCTTCACAGAGCACGCCGATCTCGAACGGAGCGGCCCCGCCGTGCCACAGCAGCACGGCCACATTTTTCAGCATGGGGACAGCCTGCCACAGATGTGGCAGAAAATCGACGTACTGTGACTTTCCTGCCACTGGTGGCAGGAAACGAATGGGCGCAGAATTACTGCCATGAACTTATTCGAAATGGTCTTCCTGATCCTGCTGGCCGCAGCCTTTGCCGGGCTCGTCAGCTACGTCCGCCACGACGGCTTTGCCGCCCGCCAGTACCCGTACCGGTACCGAGACGAGCTCGCCGCCCGCGTTCCTCGTTGACCGACACTGATCAGTCGAGGCTGCCCCGGCCGATGCCGCACCGTTCAGTCGAAGGTCTGGCCGGGGCAGTCGGCCTGGTACTGCCAGTCGTCCGCGTGCGTCTCGATGAAATCGCGTGCCTGTGAGCGGCCGAGGTTCCACTCCAGCCAGTCGTCGCGGTCCCGGTCGTCGAGGGACAGCGCGCACTGGGCGAGGTCCTGGGGCAGCGTGGCGAGCACGGGGAGCGCGTCGTCGGAGAGGTCGCCGAGGTAGTGCCAGTCGACCTTGCCGGTGGCTTCGTACCGGTCGAGGTTCTGCTGGGCGATCCAGGCGTCGGGGTTGATCGCGGCCAGGCCGAGCAGCAGAGTCACGCCGCTGAGCAGCCCGAACCGGGGCAGCCAGGCAGCCCGCAGCGCCGCGCCGCCGACCATGGTGGCCAGGACCAGCACGCCCAGCCAGCCCTCGAACACGTCGACCAGCAGGCGCAAGCGGGTGAAGCCGTACGCGTCCTGGTAGACGTGCATCCGGTACAGCGCGGAGGCGACGACGACCAGCGTCAACGCGCACAGCAAGCCGAGAGAGACCCGGATCCAGGCCCGGTCGGCCGACGTCTCCCGTGGTGCCTTGCGGGTCGCCGCCCAGACGACCAGCAGGGTGAGCGCGGTGGCCACCGTCAGCTGCCCGAAGCCCTGGTGGACGTACTCGGCGTACGTCAGCCCGGTCGTGCGCTCCAGGTAGTCGTGGCCGCCGAAGATCACCGTGGCCTGCGCCACCAGGAACAGGATGAACACCAGCGTCGACGACCAGCACCGGTGCCAGCCACTCGAACCGGTGCGCGACCGGACGGGCGGCACGCTCGCCGCGATCGGTCCTCGGGCGGGTTGAGTGCGAGGTAGGCGCCGGCCAGCACGATGCCGCCGATGAACACGGCGACGAACGCGCGGAGGGCGAGGTCCGCCCACCCGAGGTCGGGGACCAACGCGCCGACCCACTCGGCGAACAGCGCGTCGGCCGAGGCGAACAGCAGGGCGAACACGGTGATGCCGAGCACCGACCACATCGCCGTGCGCAGCAGCGCTGCCCCGCTCCCCCGGCCCGTGATGAGGCGCGCGGTGCGGCCGAGCCAGGGCAGGCCGCGCAGGCCGGCGAGCGGCCAGGCGAGGCACGCCAGGACGAAGGACGGCACGCTGCGGCCGCGGACCAGCCCGACGGCGCACAGGCCGGCGCCGGCGAACAGGCAAAGCACCACGATCCACTCGGCGTCCCTGACGACGACGGTGGCGGCCAGCGCCAGGCACAGGACGGCGCAGGTCAGGGTGAACGGGTCACGCCGGTGCCGGCTCGCGGCGACCAGGACACCGCCGGCCGCCAACAGCACGAGGAACATCCCCAGCCCGAGGTCGCGGAACGGCAGCACCGCGCCCGCGAGCACACCCACAGCCACAGCGCCGAGCAGGACCGGGACGTTGCCCGGAACCGAGCGGTCCGGCCAGAAGTCGCCGAAGACCGTGTCGGTCAGGGACGGGACGGCTGCCCGGCTCGGCGTCGACGGTGGCGCGGTGGCAGCGGGTGCCCGACGGTACGGCTGCGGACTCGGTCATGGGGATCTCCTTCTCGCGGGAGCGGGTGGGCGCGAGCGGGAGGTCGGCCCGGATGCGGGCGCCGTACTCACCGGGCTCGGGGTCGGCGAAGCCGATCGTTCCGTCGTGCAGGTCGGTGACCCAGCGGGCGATCGCGAGGCCCAGACCGGTCCCGCCACCACCGTCGAAGTCGCTGAGGGTCCCGAACCGTTCGAAGGCGCGCTCGCGGTTCGCCGGCGCGACGCCGGGGCCCTCGTCGCCGACCTCCAGCTGCCAGCGTGCCCCGCTGGCTCCGGCCCGGATCGTCACCGTTCCGCCCGGCGGGCTGTGCCGGGACGCGTTGTCCAGCAGGTTGGCGACCAGCTGGCGCAGGCGGGCGGGGTCGCCCTGGACGACGAGCTCGGGCGGGCTGACGTGTACGACGTACCCGACGTCGCGGCCACCGACCCGGGACTCGGCGACGGCGGCCTCCAGCAGCGGCCGGACCTCGACGGTCTCGCGGGCCAGCGGCGCCTTGCCGGCGTCGACCCGCGAGAGGTCGAGCAGATCGGTGACCAGGGCCGTCATCCGCTCTCCCTGGTCCAGGGCGGCGCGGAGCGTCTCGGGGTCGGGATCGGCGACGCCGTCGGCGAGGTTCTCCAGCAGTGCGCACAGCGCCGTCAACGGGGTGCGGAGCTCGTGGCTGACGTTGGCGACCAGCTCGCGGCGCTGCTTGTCCACTCCGGCGAGCTCCTCGGCCATCGAGTTGAACGCCCGGGCCAGCTCGCCGACCTCGTCACGCGAGGTGGCCGCGACCCGCACGGAGTGGTCCCCCGTCGCCATCCGTCTGGCGGCCACGGTCATCTCCCGCAGCGGCGAGGTCATGCCGACCGCGAGGAGCTGGGTGACGGCGAGCGCAAGGGCGACGGTGACCGGGATGCCGAGCCAGATCGGCACTCCGCCGGCGGAACCGATGGTGGCGATGACCGAGGCGGCGGTGACACTGGCCGCCACGAGCAACCCCAGCTTGACCTTCACCGACCGGACCTGGTCGAGCGCCCGGACGCTCATCCCTCTGCTCCCGTCTCGAGCGCGTACCCGACTCCGTGCACTGTGCGCACCCGATCGGCCCCGATCTTGGCGCGCAGGGCCTTCACGTGGCTGTCGACCGTGCGGGTCCCTGACGCACCCGGCCAGCCCCACACCTCGGCCAGCAGCCGCTCGCGGGTGAGCACGACGCCGGGGGTGGCTGCGAGGCACAGCAGGAGGTCGAACTCGGTCGGCGTCAGGTGCACCTCGTCGTCACCGGACCACACCCGGCGGGCTCCGGCGTCGATGCGCAGGTCACCCAGGTCCGTGGTGCCGCGGCTGGCCAGCTCCGCGGCGCGGTCGACCCGACGCAGCAGTGCGGCGACCCGCGCGACCAGTTCGCGCATCCGGAACGGCTTGGTGAGGTAGTCGTCGGCGCCGACGGCCAGTCCGACGAGGATGTCGGCCTCGTCGTCACGTGCGGTGAGCATCAGCACCGGCACCGGCCGAACGGCCTGGATGCGTCGGCAGACCTCGTGCCCGTCGAAGCCGGGGAGCATCACGTCGAGGAGGACCAGATCCGGGTGCTGGGCGTTGAACTCCGCCACCGCCCCGGGCCCGTCCCACGCGCGGACGACGTCGTACCCCTCGGCGACAAGCCGATCGGTGACCGCCCCGTTGATGATGGGCTCGTCCTCGACGACGAGGATGCGGCGAGTGGGGCCGTTCATGTGTTCGAGCGTAGGTGCCGCCCTGGTCGGGAATCGGGGGCGACTTGTGAAGATCCTGTGCAGGTTGGTCGGCCCTAGTCCGAGTCGGAGCGTGTCAAAGTAGCCACATGAGCGAGTCGAGCGCCAACCCGCCCCCTGTCGTCGTGGTCACCGGAGCGAACGGCCTGGTGGGTTCCCGCACATGCGCCGCACTGATCGAACGGGGCGCGACCGTGCGCGCCGTCGTACGCCGCCCCGGCACCGCGCCGGCACTCGCGGGGGTCGAGGAGCGCGTCGGCGAATTCCACGACGCCGACTTCGCAGCAGCCGTCGTCGAGGGCGCGAACGCAGTCGTCACGACCGTCCACCCGATGGGGACGGACTTCGAGACTCAGCACACGATCGCAGTCAAGGGCACGCCGGTCCTCGCCCGGGCGGCCCGCGACGCGGGCGTTGAACGCCTGGTTCACATCTCGACCGCAGGCGTCTACGACCGCTCACCCGCGGCCGGTGACGTGGACGAGGCATCGCCGCTGGTTGGCGATGACGGCGGCGCCTACGCCGTCACCAAACGCGACACCGACTTCGCCTTGGCCGAGGTCGACGGGCTCACCCGCGTCCTCCTCCGTCCACCGGCGATCCTCGGCAGCAGCGAGAACTCCATCTGGAACTCCGTCCGGCCAGCCGAGATCCGCGACGACGAGGACGCCCGCCACGCAAACCCATCGGCAGACCTTCGCCTGGGTCCACGTCGACGACCTCGCCGCCCTCGTCGCGGACGTGGCGTCAGGCCTGGTCCAGACGTCGACCGACCCCGAGACCGGACCGGTCGCGGGCGAGTGCACGGTCGTCAACGTCGCTGCTGCCCCCGCCTTGGCCCGTGACTACTACCAGACGGTCACCGGGGCCCTCGGCGTCGAACCGGTCTGGGACGACGGACCCGCATGGACCGGCCGCATCCTCACCCGACGCGCCCACGGGTGGGGCTGGGCCCCGACCGTGGACCTCGACCGAGGCCCTTGCGGAGATCGACAAGGGGCTGCGCGCCTGAGGGCCCGGAACGCCGCCAGCTGGACCTGCATCATCCCGGACGTGGATCGTCCGGAATGCCGGGTACCGTGCCCGCATGGCTATCGCACGGTTCCCGAGCATCGTTATCGACTGCCCCGATCCCCACGCTCTCGCGACGTTCTACGGCGCGATGCTGGATTGGAAGGTCGACCTCTCGTCCGGCTGGGCTGATGTCCGCGCAGACTACGGCCAGTGCCTCTCCTTCCAGCAGGTGGAGGCCTACACGCCGCCTGCATGGCCGGACCAGGAGGTGCCCCAGCAGATGCACCTCGACGTGATCGTCGACGACCTCGACGTGGGCGAGAAGGCCGTGCTCGACCTCGGCGCGACCAAGCCCGACCACCAACCCGGCACGACCTTCCGCGTGTTCCTCGACCCGGCAGGGCACCCCTTCTGTCTCTGCCTGGACTGATTCGACCGGCAGTCAGCGCCGCGCTGGCCTTGGGACATACGGTGCTCCCATGAGTGCGCGCTGGGTGATCAACCTCGAGTGGGCCTGGGACGCGGCTCGGAGGCGAGGCTCCCGCTCGCAACCGCCTGCCCACTTCCGGATCGAGCCGTACATCGGGCACGGCGCCGCTGACGGGGTGGTCGTTCGCGGCCGGGTCCTTGACGACCCGCCGCGCTCGGAGGCGGTCGAGGGCGAAGGCGTCGCCGCCGCGGTGCGCCGTACTCTGCGGGACTTCCTGACCGACGAACTACCAGGCGTGCCGCTGCGGGTGACTGTCGCGGGCGCGACCGTCGACACCGTCACTGACGCCGAGGGCTACTTCCTCGCCCGGCTCCGCCCGGACTCCGACAAGCTCACGAGGCCCTGGACCAGCGGCACCGTCGAGCTCAGCGGCGAGTACCGGGGGCTGCCCGGCCCGCACACCACGCCGCTCGAGGTGCGGGTTCCAGAACCAGCCGCACGTTTCGGGATCCTCTCCGACATCGACGACACGATCCTCGAGACCGGCGTCCAGCGGGTCGGTCGGATGATCCGCCAGACGTTCACCGGCTCCGCGCTCACCCGGACGCCGTTCCCGGGAGCACCCGACCTGTACCGCGACCTCGCGGCCGGGGTGAATCCGGTCTTCTACGTCTCGTCGAGCCCCTGGAACCTGCACGCCTTCCTGGTCGCGTTCCTGCGGCACCGCGGATTTCCGATGGGCTCGGTGCTGCTGCGCGACCTGCTCGGCACCCGCGCCGGCCGCGAGCAGAAGGACGGCCGCCTCCGGGAGGTCCTCGACCTGCATCCCCAGCTGCCGTTCGTGCTGATCGGCGACTCCGCGGAGAAGGACCCGGAGATCTACGCCGACATCGTCCGGGCCTACCCCCGGCGGATCCTCGCGGTCTACATCCGTGAGGTGCGGCTCGACCCGGGAGACGGTCGGGTCGAGAAGGTCTCCGATGCGTGGGACCACGACGTGCCGTTCGTGCTCGCGCCCGACAGCGACGCCGTACGCCGGCACGCCACCGAGCTCGGCCTGTTGTGACGCCGGTCCCGTCAGGACGTCGGGCCGCTCCCTGCAGGGCGCGCACCTCGACCCTGCTCTGGAGGGCCTGCGAGGCCTGCTTCGTCCACTCGATCGCCGCGGCGTCGTTCTCGGCCTCGATGATCCAGAACGCCGCCGAGGTATTCCTTGGCTTCGACGAACGGGCCGTCGGTGAGGACGGGGGTGTCACCAGTGTTGTCGACCGTGGTCGCGGTCGACGGCGGGTTCAGGCCGCCGGCGAACAGCCACGCTCCCGTCTCACTGGAGGGCGGTGTTGAACGCGTCGACCGCGGCGAACACTGCTCGCGAGCTCGGCCGGTCCACTGTCCGCCATCGTCGGCTCCTCAGGCGGAGTCGTGGGGCACGGCTGAGGAAGTACTGCGTCATTGTCTTCTCCTGAGGTGTCGGCTACCGCGTGTTCGGCAGCCTTTCACCCCATCCACGAACGATGCAGAGTCGGATACGACAACGCTCGCCAAATCGCGGACACCGACTGCTGGCGGGTCACCCGAGCCCTGGCCGGGCCGACTGCGTTGACCTCCACCGCGTCGAGGAACTCGATCATGGTGTCGTGCGACCACCCGGCGGAGTCGGGGAACTGGACCAAGACCTCACCCGCGGGCTGCCCAGCCTCGGTCGCGACGGCGATAGTGGTGTGCCCACTGTCTCCGCGGGTGAAGAACGTGCGGCCGTTCACGACGGACTGCTCGCCCGACAGCGGGTTCTGGTCGTACATGATCACGAGCTTGCCCAGGAACGAGTCCGGGTGTTCATCGTCGTCTCCTTGCTGGGCGATCGTCACGGCGGAGGGCGAGATTCCCTGGACCGTCCAGCCTTCGGGGACCTTGCCGAAGGTGTAGGGGCCGGCTTCCAGGGACGCCGCCACCAGGGTGATCGAGTCGTCGGTCCCGGGGTCGTCGACGACGGCGGAGTCATGCTGCGGCGCCCGGTCGAGGACGCCGGAGCCCACCACGCCCACAGCGAGTACGCCCACGGCCACGAGGGACCCAGCCGCCGCCAGGCTGCGGATGCGCCGGCGGCGTTGCCAGGCCGCGCGGGCCCGGACGAGGTCGGCGCGCGCGTCGACCGTGTTGTCGTCGGGGTCGGCGGCGCGGTCGAGGAGGTCGGTGAGGTCGGTCATGGGCTGCTCCTGGTGGTGAGGTCGTCGGTCAGCGGTTCGAGTGCCGCGCGCAGGTGGGCGAGGGCGCGGGAGTTCGTGGACTTGACGGTGCCGGTGGTGCACCCGAGGGCCTGGGCCGTCGTCGCGACGTCGAGGTCCAGCCAGTGCCGGAGCACCACGACGGCGCGTTGCTGCGGAGCCAGCCCGGCGAGTGCTCGCAGGACGACGTCACGCACCGAGAGATCGGGTAGCTCCTCGACGGTGCCCCCGTGGTCGGCCGGCTCCCCAGACGTGAGCTCCTTGCCGCGATAGCCGCGCCGGGTGTCGTCGATGAACGTGTTCGTGAGCATCCGTTGGGCGTAGCGCAGGGGGTCGTCCGCGCGACGTACCTTCGGCCAGGCGAGGTAGACCTTCGTCAGCGTGGTCTGCACGAGATCCTCGGCCCACGGCCCGTCGCCGACGGTCAGCAGCCGCGCCGCTCGCACGAGTCGCGACCGCTGGGCGACGACGAAGTCGGTGAACTCGGAGTCCCGGTCGGTGTTCCGCACTCCCTCTCCCCTCGTTCGGTAAGGCCTTCACCCGGTTGACGAGTCCGGGACCCACCATGGTTGCTCCGTCGCGACGAGATGGCGACTGGTCAGCCGCAGTGGCCTTGTCCAGGAACGCGTCGACGGCATCGTCGACGTCACCGCTGTGATCCGGCGTGATCGAGACCGTGACCTGGCGGCGCAGGTCTGGAGTGGAGAACGACCAGGTCTCATAGGCCAGCGCATCGCCGTCGTTGCCGTACACGCGGACTCCGCATGAGGTGTCCCGCCAGGCCAGACCGAGCCCGTACGTCGCGCTCTCGACGCCCGGTGTCTTCATCTCGTCGAGCAGGTGACCGTCAGCAGGCGCCCACCGAGCAGTGCGGCGAAGAACCGGTTGAGGTCCCCCTACGATCACCTGCGTGCGCACTCACCCTTTCGTGATCGACGTCGACGAGGCCGTTCTCGATGACCTGCGGGCCCGCATCCGGGCCACCCGCTGGCCTGATCCCGCGCCCGGCCCGGCCTGGAGCCAGGGCACCGATCTGGACTACCTGCGCGACCTGCTCGACTACTGGGCCGACGGGTTCAACTGGCCCGCGTGTCAGCAGGCGCTCAATCGCTACGACCACCACCTCGCAGACATCGACGGCACCACGATCCATTTCGTGCACCACGGACGGGCAAGCCGCCACTGATCCTCACCCACGGCTGGCCGAGCACGTTCGTCGAGATGCTGCCGCTGGTCGACCGCCTCGGCGCGGCGTACGACCTGGTCGTCCCGTCGCTGCCCGGGTACGGGTTCTCCACGCGACCGCCCCAGGTCGGCGTCGACCGGGCGTACGTCGCCCGCCTCTGGCACCGCCTCATGCGGGGCCTGGGGTACGACCGCTACGGCGCCTACGGCGGCGACTTCGGCGCGGGCGTCGCCACGTTCATGGCGCTCGCCGACCCGACCGCGATGACCGGCATCCACCTGAGCACTCCGGAGATGGAGCCGTACACCGGCGCCGCGCCGCTCACGGCGGCGGAGCGGGCATACCTCGCGGACCGCGACAGCTGGGCGTCGCGCGAGCGCGGGTACAGCGCCATCCAGTCCACCAAGCCGCAGACGGTCGGGTACGGCCTCAACGACTCCCCCGCCGGCCTCGCCGCGTGGCTGGTGGAGAAATGGCGCTCCTGGGGCGACACCGGCGGCGACGTCGACGGCCGCTTCGGGCGCGACGAACTGCTGACCACGATCACGCTGTACTGGGTCACCGGCTCGATCACGTCGTCCATGCGGGACTACTACGACAACCGCTGGCACCGCACGGACATCGGGCCGGACGACCGCGTCACGGTCCCCACCGCGATGGCGGTGTTCGCCAACGAGCTCGTGTCCGAGGGCGAGGTGCCGCGGGAGTACTACGAGCGGCTGTACGACATCCGGCGCTGGACGGTGTTCCCGCGCGGCGGCCATTTTGCCGCCGCCGAGGAGCCGGACCTGCTCGCCGGCGACATCGCCGCCTTCTTCCAGGATCTGGTCGAAAGCTAACGGACCAAGGCCGCGGCAAACCTGTCCACAGCGGCGGAGTCGGCATAGGGCAGGAACAGCGATGGCTCGACCAGTTCGACCTCGAGCACGCAGAACTCGCCGGCGTCATCACGGACCAGATCCACCCGGGCGTACGCCGGCGTCCCCAGTCGGCCCGAGACCAGGTCCACGGCAGCTTGAGCCACGTCGATCTGAGCCGCAGTCGCGACGTGCTCGGCATTGGTCTCGGCCGCGAACAGATCGTCGACCGCGCCTGCCTGCGGCAGCGCGACCCGCTTGCTGGCGGCATGACTGAACTGACCATCGAAGAAGACCAGTGGCCATTCACCATCCGTGGCAACGGATTTCAGGAAAGGCTGAACCAGGACGACCTGCCCGGATGCGTGTAGCCGGGCGACATGCGCCACCGCGGCCTCGTGTTGGTCCGCTCGGTACGAGGCGGCATCCCGGCTTCCGGCCCCGACCGCCGGCTTGACCACGAAGTCTCCGGCCGGGAACGTCGCCGCCGAGCCAGGTTGCACGAAAACGGTCGGCGTGATCGGCACCCCGGCCTCGGCCAACTCGGCCAAGTACTGCTTGTCGAGACTCCAGCGGACGGTCGCCGGCGGATTCACCAGATCGCTGACCGCATCGACTTCTTCGAGCCAGGACAAGAACTCGGGCAGACGTTGCGGATAGTCCCAGGCCGACCGCAGCACGACTCGGTCAAAGCGCGACCAGTCCACCTCCGGGTCGTCCCAGTCGAGAACGTCGACCGACACCCCCGTCCGCTGCAGCGCGGCCAACGCCAGCGGCTCGTCCTCGTCCCGGCCCCGGGCCTCCCGGGCCGTCACCCACGCCAACCGGTCGATCATCTGGTGACCATAGGCTCGCGATGCACCGCACGCCTTGGCGCAGGCCTCGACGAAGGGGCAGTCAGAGCGCACCCTCAGGAGCAGGAGGCTGCCATGACAGTTCAGGATGTGTACTTAGGACTGCTGGTGGCGCTGGTGATCATCCCAGCCACCCTCGGTTTCGTCTTCGACCAACTTCGCTGCAACAAGACCAGCCGACCTGTCCTGCTGAGCGCCGACCAACGTCCGCGCCGCGGCGAGGCTGGCCTATTACAACGCGGTGCAGGACTCGGCCGTCCGCTAGCCGCCTCATGGGGTAGTTTCTGCTGCGTGAGCCTCGCGTTCCTGCTGACGTCACTGGTCATCGTGGCGACGCCCGGCACCGGGGCCCTCTTCACCATCGCCGCCGGCCTGGGTCACGGCCGACGGCACAGCATCGTGGCCGCGTTCGGTTGCACGCTCGGGATCGTGCCGCACCTGGCCGCCGCCGTCACCGGCATGGCCGCCCTGCTGCACGCCAGCGCCGTGGCGTTCACGGTCCTGAAGTGGGCGGGTGTGGCGTATCTGCTCTACCTGGCCTGGTCGACCTGGCGGGATTCAGGCGTTCTGTCCGTGGCGGAGGGGGCTCGGGCCTCGGCTGGCCGAACGATCACCTCGGCGGTGCTGGTCAACTTGCTCAACCCGAAGCTGACGATGTTCTTCTTCGCGTTCCTGCCCCAGTTCGTCACGCCCGGGACCCCGCACGAGGTGATCCGGATGCTCGAACTGTCGGCGGTCTTCATGGTGATGACGTTCGTCGTCTTCGCGGCGTACGGCGTGTGCGCGGCGGCCATGCGGGACAAGGTCATCGAGCGCCCGACGGTGATGGACTGGCTGCGGCGCGTCTTCGCCGTGTCGTTCGTGGCCCTCGGTGCGCGGCTGGTCTTCACCCGGCCCTAGCGAACGCAGCCTGGCAAATGCCATCGGCCCGGCAGGTGAACCTGCCGGGCCGATGGGGACGTTCAGCGTGACGCGGGTCAGGAGCCCTTCGAGACGGTTGCTAGCGCAACCTCCTCAGGAACCGCCCCCGCCGGTGAGCTTCTCACGCAGCGCCTGGAGCGCCTCGTCGGAGGCGAGCGAGCCGCTCGTGGTCTCGTCGGCGGCAACCGTCTCCTCGGCCGCCGCGCCGCTGGAGTACGACGTCGTCTCGACAGCCTCGACCTCGGCCTGCTTCGCCTCGGCCTGCTGCTTGACGTGCTGCTCCCAGCGGGTGTGCGCCTTGGCGTACTGCTCTTCCCAGATCGCGCGCTGGTCGTCGAAGCCCTCGAGCCACTCGCCGGTGTCGGGGTCGAAGCCCTCCGGGTAGATGTAGTTGCCCTGGTCGTCGTACGACGCGGTCATGCCGTAGAGCGTCGGGTCGAACTCCTCGGCGTCCACGGCGGCCGCGGTCTCGTTGGCCTGCTTGAGCGACAGCGAGATCCGGCGACGCTCGAGGTCGATGTCGATGATCTTGACCATGACGTCGTCGTTGACCTGGACGACCTGCTCGGGGATCTCGACGTGACGCTCGGCGAGCTCGGAGATGTGCACCAGACCCTCGATGCCCTCCTCGACGCGGACGAACGAACCGAACGGCACCAGCTTGGTGACCTTGCCCGGGACGATCTGGCCGATCTGGTGGGTGCGGGCGAAGTGCTGCCACGGGTCTTCCTGGGTCGCCTTCAGCGACAGCGAGACCCGCTCGCGGTCCATGTCGACGTCGAGCACCTCGACGGTGACCTCGTCACCGACGGTGACGACCTCGGACGGGTGGTCGATGTGCTTCCAGGACAGCTCCGAGACGTGGACGAGACCGTCGACGCCGCCGAGGTCCACGAACGCACCGAAGTTGACGATCGAGGAGACGACACCCTTGCGGATCTGGCCCTTCTGGAGCTGGGTCAGGAAGCCGTGGCGGACCTCGGACTGGGTCTGCTCGAGCCAGGCACGGCGAGACAGCACGACGTTGTTGCGGTTCTTGTCGAGCTCGATGATCTTCGCCTCGAGCGTCTGGCCGACGTACGGCTGCAGGTCGCGGACGCGGCGCATCTCGACAAGCGACGCCGGCAGGAAGCCGCGCAGGCCGATGTCCAGGATCAGGCCGCCCTTGACGACCTCGATGACAGTGCCCTCGACGACGCCGTCCTCTTCCTTGACCTGCTCGATGGTGCCCCAGGCGCGCTCGTACTGGGCGCGCTTCTTGGACAGGATCAGGCGGCCTTCCTTGTCCTCCTTCTGGAGGACCAGGGCCTCGACCTTGTCGCCCACGGAAACGACCTCGGACGGGTCGACGTCGTGCTTGATCGAGAGCTCACGCGAGGGGATGACACCTTCGGTCTTGTAGCCGATGTCGAGGAGGACCTCGTCACGGTCCACCTTGACGATGGTGCCTTCGACGATGTCGCCGTCGTTGAAGTATTTGATGGTCGCGTCGATGGCCGCGAGAAAGTCTTCTTCGGAACCGATGTCGTTGACCGCCACCTGGGGCGCGTCGTAGTCGGGAAGAGCGGAGATGGTGCTCGTCATAAGGGGAGGAATTCCTTGGATGGATGATGTCGTACGGGCGCGCGTGGAAGCCGTTTTCACTACCGATGAAACTCGAATCCGCGGGAACCACGGTGATAGCGAGCGAGAGTCCACTCCGTCCGAGACGCAGGCAGACTTCTGGCGCAACGTTAAGACTACGCCGGGCCGTGGCATGGCGTCCAACCGGGTCAGCCGACCGGCCGGGTCTTTGACCGGTGCTCCCTGGCACTTCCGACCATACGCCCCAGCGGACGCCGTGCCGAGCATCGGGCGGGATCAGACCGCGGGCGCCGCCAGTGATCGGTGCTCGCGTGGGCTGCGTCCGTAGGCCCTCTTGAACGCGGTGCTGAGCGCGTAGGGGCTTCCGTAGCCGACTTGGTGGGCCACCCACCCCACGGTGGCCTCCGGCTCCAGCAGCAGGTCGGCGGCCATGGCCAACCGCCAGTTCGTCAGGTAGGTCATCGGCGGTTCGCCGACCCGCGCGCCGAAGCGACGCGCCAGCGAGGCACGGGAGACCCCGACCGCTCGCGCAAGGCGCTCCACGGTCCAGTTCCGGGCCGGCTCGTCGTGGATCAGGTCGAGCGCACCACCGACGACGCGGTCCTCACGCGCGGCGTACCACGTCGGCGGCGTCGAGTCCGGACGTTCGAACCAGGCCCGCACCGACGCGATCACCAGCAGATCCAGGAGCCGGTCCAGGACCGCCTGCTGGCCGGGCGCCTCGCGACCCAGCTCGGCCTCCAGGAGTGGCAGGACCGGGCTCTCCCACTCCCCGGCGTGCAGGATCGCGAGCGGCGGCAGCGCCGCCGTCAGTCGTCGGCCCACCTCGCTCTGCCCCTCGTAGGCCCCGATCAGCGCCGCGGTGGCTCCGTCCGGACGGTTGCCCCAGGTCCGGATCCCGAGCCCCATCGACTCGGCCATGCTCTGACCGGTGAGGGAGACACACTCCTGCCCGGGCAGGATCCGGACCTGTGGGGTCGTTCGCGGACTGTCGGCGAACGTGTAGTGCTCGGGGCCGCGCGCCAGCACCACGTCACCCTGGCGCCAGCACCTCTCCGGCCGTCCCGTCGAGGCCGACCCAGGCACCGCCGCGGAGCACGACCATGATGGCGAGCGGTGCCTCGTCCTCGATGCGCAGCGAGAACGGCGGCTCGAGCACGGCGCGCAGCAGGAACGCGCCCTGGGCGCGGGGTCCGTCGAGCAGACTGCTGAGCGCATCCACGGGCCCATTGTAGACGATGGCGAAGGTTATCGAGGGTTTCGACCATGGAGACTCTCGCCTGATCGGGATGTAGTAGTACCAGACATCCGAACCTCAGGAGGAAACCATGCTCGACACCCTGCCCCGCATCCTGACCCTGGTTGCCGCGATCGGCGCCGGCATCTCCGGTGGTGTCTTCTTCGCCTTCTCCACCTTCATCATGAGCAGCCTCGGCCGGATGCCCGACCGGCAGGGCCTGGTGGCGATGCAGGAGATCAACCGCGGCGCCCCGAACCCGTTGTTCATGCTCGCGCTGTTCGGGACCGGGATCGTCTGCCTGGTTCTCGGTGTCTCGGCCGTAGGGCGGCTCGACGACCCGGCGGCGATCTGGCAGCTCGTGGGTTGTGTGGTCTACCTGGCGACGATCGTGCTCACGATCGTCTACCACATCCCGCGGAACAACGTGCTCGACGCCGTCGACCCGGCCGGCACCGGTGCCGTCGACGCGTGGCGCGGGTACCGGACCGGCTGGACCACCTGGAACCACGTCCGCACGCTGACCTCCGTCGGCGGCAGCGTGGCGCTCACGGTCGCCGTACGACTGGGCTGACCGACGGAAGCCGGAGCACGAAATGGCGCGCCCTGGTCGGAGTCGACCGCCTCGACGGTGCCGCCGTGCCGTACGGCGATGGCCCGGGCGATGGCGAGCCCGAGCCCGGTCCCGGTTCCGGTCCCGCGCGAGCGTGCCGTCTCGACGGTCGTGAAGCGGTCGAAGACTCGTTCCAGGTCGTCCCGGGCAATGCCGGGTCCGTCGTCGACGACGTCGAACCGGACGACGGTGTCGTCCCGGACACGGACGGTTCCAGGGACAGCGACAGGGTGACCCGGCTCCCCGCATGACGTGCGGCGTTCTCGACGAGGTTGCGCACCAGGCGGCGGAGCTCGTCGGCGTCCCCGGTCACCGGAGCGGCCGAGACCCGACTCGTGTCGATGGCAGTCGACGTCACCGACCGGATCCGGGCCGCCTCCTCCATCACCACGTCGTCGAGGTCTACGAGGTTCTGCCGGCCGACCCCGTTCGGTGACGAGGTACGGGCGAGGAACAACAGGTCGCGGACCAGCCGCTCCATCTGGTCGGTGTCCCCCAGCAGCCGGGTGGCCAGACCTGGCCAGTCGTCCTCGTGGTGGGCCAGGGCGACCTCGAGCTGCGTGCGCAGCGCAGTGATCGGGCTCTGCAGCTCGTGGGAGGCGTCGGCGACGAAGGCCCGCTGCCTGCGGCTCGCGTCCTCGAGGCGGGCGAGCATCTGGTTCATGGTCACCGCGAGCCGGCTGATCTCGTCGTCGGCGGCCGGCACCGGGACCCGTCGGTCCAGCTCGTCGTCCCCGATCGCCGCGACCTCGGTGCGGATGTCCTCGACCGGACGCAGCGTCCGTCCGATGACCACCCAGGTGCCGAGGGCAACCAGCCCGATGAGCAGGGGCACCCCGACGACGAGGTCGCGCCGCAACGTGCGGGAGGCCTCGCTGACCGACTCCAGACTGGCGCCGGCCAACACCGTGACCGGGCCCGTCGCCGTGTCGACACCCAACACCCAGACCCGGTAGTCCTCGGCCTCGTCGTCGTCAGGAGCGCCGCGGAGGATCCGTAGCTCCGGCGCGCCGGTTGGTGCGACGCCGTCGTAGATGGGCGGCTTCCCGGCGATGTTCGGTGACGCCGCCAGCACCGTGCCCTGGTCGTCGTACACCTGCCCGACGCCGTCGCCTTCTCCGCTGATGTTCTCGAGCGATGCGGACAGATTTCCTTGCTTCGCCTGCGCCGCCAGGTCGTGCACCCGGCCGCGCGCCAGGTCGTCACCGGCCTGGTGCAGGGACTGGTCGAGGGTGAACAGCAGCAGCCCGGCACCGAGGACGAGCGCGGTGCCGGAGACGACCGTGGCCAGCAGGGTCGTCCGGGTGCGGACGGCGCCGCGCCGCCACCACCGGTCAGCCACCGTCGGCATCCAGCCGGTAGCCCACTCCGCGCACCGTCTGAAGCGCGGTTCTGCCGAACGGCTCGTCGATCCGGAGCCGCAGCTGCCGGACGTAGACCTCGACGATGTTGGGGTCGCCGTCGAACGTGTAGTCCCAGACGTGCTCCATGATCCGGGTCTTGGAGAGTACGTCGCCCGCGTGCCGCATGAGGTACTCCAAGAGGGAGAACTGCCGGGGGCTCAGCGGGACCAGCGTGTCCCCACGCCAGACGCGGTGCACGGCCGGGTCGAGCCGCAGGTCCCCGGCTGCCAGCACGCGCGGGCGCTCCGGGCCGCCGCGACGGAGCAGCGCGCGGAGCCGGGCGAGCAGGACGTCGTACGAGAAGGGCTTCGCCAGGAAGTCGTCGGCGCCCGCGTCCAGCGCCTGGGCCTCCTCGCCGTCACCGGTCTTCGCGGTCAGCATCAGGATCGGGGTCCACACGCCCGCGTCGCGCAACGCCACACACATGACGGGACCGCTCATCCCCGGCAGCATCGAGTCGAGCACCATCGCGTCGTAGGCGTTCTCGGAGGCCATCCAGTGCCCTTCGCAGCCATCCAGCGCGACGTCCACGGCGTACCCCTCGCCCTGGAGGCCGCGCTTCACGGCCCCGGCGAGGTTCTGGTCGTCGTCGACCACGAGGATCCGCATCCCTCACGATCCCACGAGCAACTGAAGCTGCGCTGAAGGTTGACCTCGCTCCAGGACCTTCAGCGTGGCTTCAGCGTCGAGCGCGCACAGTGGTCCCAGGCAACCCGAACGAGGAGCTGAGGACATGAGGAAGCGCACTGCACTGGCGGCAGCCGGAGTCGGCGTGGCCGCCGCGGTCGCCGCCGGCGGCGTCGCCACCGCATCGAGCGACGACGACGGCGACGTCAACGTGACCGGGCGGCAGGCCGATCTCGCCACGAAGGCAGCCCTCGAAGCCACGCACGGAGGTACGGCGAACTCGGTCGAGCGGGACTCGGAGAACGGGGCGACCTGGGAGGTCGAGGTGACCACGTCCGACGGCACCGTCGACGTCCGGCTCGACGAGAACTACGAGGTCGTCGTGATCGAGGGCGACTCCGCCATAGGCGGGTATCGCCGACTCGTCGGAAGTTGCCCGGAGGAGCCAAGCGGGGGAGGGCGGCTTGCGACGTGTCGGCGCACGCGGGCAGGGCTCGAAGGTCGTACGCCGACCGCAACCACAGCGGGTTGGCTTGACCGCAACCACGCCACTCGCCAACCGACCAAACACCAGGTCCGAGCTGAGTCCCTCCCGAATGATCGAACTCTGCGCCTCCCAACAGCCATTCGAGAGGGGATCATCACCACCGCGACGACGGAGTCGCGTGCAGGTCCCCCGTCTCCGCGATCGCCCGGAGCAGGGCACCGGCGGCGCTGGTGACCGGGTTGCGGCTCGCCGGGTCGTGGTCGCGGGCAGCCAGGTCGACGAGCGCGAACAGGTCGGCTGCCCGGGCGAGATCCAGGTCGTGGTCGGCGTCGGAGTCCAGGGTCGCCGTACTTGCCGAGGACCGCGCGAGTGAAGGCGGCGTCGCGCTCGAACCGAAGCAGGTTCCCGAGATCCGTGTACGGCGAGCCGCTGTGCGCGAACTCCCAGTCCAGCAGTCCGGTCACCTCGAGCGACTCCGGGTCGACCAGGACGTTCTTGGGGTTGAAGTCGCTGTGCACCAGGCAGGTCCGGTCGACGGTGTCGAGCAGGTCCTGGGCTCGGTCTGCGAGTGCTGACAGCCCGCTGAGCGCTGCGTCGTCCCAGCTCGTCAGGGCGTCGCGATGGGCGGAGACCCAGCCCGGCAGCCCGTCGGCGAGGCCCGCGGAACGGCTCGATGCGGAGGTCAGCGTCGATGAACTCTCCGCCTCTCAGCGTCGGGATGTGGGCGAGTCGGTCCAGGAGCCGGCCCAGGTTCGCGCCCAGCGCGGCACGAGCGGTCGGCGTCGAGGGTGGGCAGCAGCAGGTCGCCGCGCTCGCCAGGAAGGAACTCGGTGACCAGCAAGGCGGGCAGGTCACCTTTGGGGCGTCGTACCTCCAGGACCTCGGGCACCGGGACGATTCCGCGGACCAGGCGCAGCAGGGCCGCATCGATGTCGACGGCCTCCGGACCGCGGGCAGCGGAGCGACCGCCGTAGATCCGGACGACAACGCGTTCGTTGCCGGACCCGGAGACGAACGTCTCGCCGCTGAAGCCTCCGGCGAGGGGCGTCGGAGCGGCGGCGTACTCGTCGGGAGTCTCTCGGGTGGCATCCGACCATTGTTGCTGGTGCCCGCGGCAGTAAAGTCGCTGCGTGGAACCGCACCCTCCCGTCCGGGTCGAACGCCGGCCCGTGGACGAACGCGAGTCCCGGGTCGCGAACCGGCATGACTGGGACGCCTACGCCGACGAGTACCAGTCCACCCACGGCACCTTCCTCGGCAACGTCGGGTTCGTCTGGGGCCCGGAGGGCCTCGGCGAGGAGCACCTCGGGCTGCTCGGCGACGTGACCGGCAAGCGGGTCCTCGAGGTCGGGTCGGGCGCCAACCAGTGCTCCCGATGGTTGGCCTCGAAGGGCGCGTGGGCGGTCGGCCTCGACCTGTCGTTCCGCCAGCTTCAGCACGCCCAGCGGATCGACGACGAGACGGGGCTGCACGTGCCCTCGGTCTGCGGGACGGCCACGGCCCTGCCGTTCGCCGACGGCAGCTTCGAGGTGGTCTTCTCGTCCTTCGGCGCGCTGCAGTTCGTGAGCGACATCGAGGTCGCCGTCGGCGAGGTCGCCCGGGTGCTGACCAGCGGCGGCCGGTTCGCGTTCTCGATCACCCACCCGACCCGCTGGATGTTCCCCGACGACCCGACCGAGGCCGGCCTGGTGGCAAGCCAGTCCTACTGGGACCGCACACCCTACGTCGAGATCGACGATGCCAGCGACCGGGTGGCGTACGTCGAGCACCACCGCACGATCGGCGACTGGGTGCGGATCCTGGCCGGCGCCGGCTTCACGCTCAAGGACATCGCCGAGCCGCAGTGGCCCGAGGGCCATGAACGAGTGTGGGGCGGCTGGTCACGCACCCGAGGCGTGCTCACCCCGGGTACGGCGATCTACGTCGCCGACCTGCCCTGAGCGGCGCCGTCAGCGCTTCGAGAGCGTGACGCCGCTGGTTTCGCCGCCCGACGGCCGGTAGTGCGTTGCGCCGCGTAGGGTCAGACCGCCAACGGCCAGGAAGATCAACCCGAGGACGAGCCCCACAATCGGGACGATCGTCCCGATCATGGTCAGGCTCTTGCCGTTGCTCTTGGCGTCGTCGACGTTCGTCTGGACGGTGTCGTCGGTGTAGGAGACGCTGATGTCGAGAATCGTCGAGCCGTCCTCGAGCTTGAGGATCTGGCCACCCTCTTGGTCGATGATCGATCCGGTCTTCGGGTCGACCCAGGTCTTCTGGGCCGTGCTGTAGGTCCCCGGCGTGTCCGCGACGACCTCCGCAACCTCGGTTTCAGGCACGGTCAGGTCGTACTGGTACGTCTCGAGACCGTCGATGTCCCGAGTGCCGACGTACTCCGCGTCGACCGCCTTGTCGAGAGTGCCGTCCCAGTAGGGGTAGGTCTTCTTCTCGGCGTTGAACGGCCACTTGTTGACGAGCCCCTCATGGGGCACGGCGTCCTCGGCGAGATACTTGCTGTCGTTGACCGACAGCGCGGTGTGCCGATCCGTCGCGAAGGTGTCGATGGCGTTGGTGATCAACCGGTCGTCGTCGCCGTCAAGGCACGGCGGCGGGTCGTCTCGGTCGATGTTGACGCACTTGGTGTTGACGAACGCAACGACGTCGCCGTCGGACTTGTCCGGGTCCGCCTGGGTAAGGCTCTGATAGGCCACCGGGACGTGCTCGAGCTCGCCCGTAGCTGGGTTGAGCTTGTCGGCCTCGCCCGTGAGGTAGGTGTAGGTGTTGACGTCGAGCGGCGTCCGCTCCGCCGCGTCTTCTCCCCAGAACTTCGCGACACCCGCGGTCACCACCAGGAATGCGCCAAGGAAAATCAGGAGCAGAGCAGCCCACTTGCGCACGACGAAAGCCTCCCACAGGTTGTCAGGTCGCCGAACTTTAGCAGCATCTGGAGACGCCAGCACGATTCGGAGCCCTGTTGCTACGCGTGAGTAGGAACTGGTTGGTGGCATAGTCCCGGGGGACGAGACCCTCACCGGATTCGGCGGTGGAGTCTCTCCGTCAGAAGTCATTGCGCAATGCCCGGACGGAGGACCGATGAACGACAGTCCTGGCGATGAGCAACTGCGCTCGATCTACCGGAATCGATTCCATCATCGGGACCTCGTCAACAAGCGGACCCTGTGGGGCGTGCTGGTCAGGGATTTCTTCCAGAAGTACGTGCCCACAAACGGGACCGTGATCGACCTCGGCGCTGGCAACTGTGAGTTCATCAACGAGGTGCAGGCAACTCGTCGCGTCGCCGTAGATCTCAACCCAGACACCGTTTCCTTCGCCGAGCCGGGGGTCGAGGTCCTGACCACGCGTTCCGATAGCTTGGGGACAATCGACGACGGGTCCGTGGACACGGTCTTCACCTCCAATTTCTTCGAGCACTTGCCGACGAAAGCCGACCTGTTGGCGACACTCGCCGAGTGTCGGCGCGTCACGCGTCCAGGTGGGCTACTCGTCGTTCTGATGCCGAACATCCGCTACCTCCCGGGCAGGTACTGGGACTACTTCGACCATCACCTGCCATTGACCCACCTCAGCCTGTCGGAGGCACTTGAGCTCTCCGGGTACGACGTGGTCGAGCGGGTGGGGAGGTTCCTGCCCTACACCGTCAAGGACGCGCGGTTCGAGGTTCGCCCGTTGATGGTTCGGGCCTACCTGAAACTGCCGCTGGCGTGGCGCCTGCTCGGCCGCCAGATGCTGGTCGTCGGCCGAAAGCGGTGACCGCTCCGAACTAGATCCTGCCCTCTGCCATCGCCCGGCGAACCCACGGAATGACGATGTCGAGCATCTCGTCCAGGGTGGTGGTCGCGGTGAAGCCGAGGACGTCACGAGCCTTGGTCACGTCCGGCACCCGCTTCTGTACGTCGTGCTCGAACGGCTCGTCGCTGACGACGGAGAACGGCCTGTCGTCGCCATTGCACTTTCGCCAGATGTGCTCCGCCAGTGCGAGGACGGTGGTGGACTGTGCGGTGGAAAGGTTGAAGTCGTCGTTGAGCGCCCGGTCCGACTCCATCGCAGCGACGATGCCGCGGGCGAGATCTGCTCCGTAGGTGTAGTGGCGGACTTGCTCGCCATCGCCCAACAGGTGCAGCGGGTCCTGGCCCTTGAGGATCTTCTGGATGAGGTCAGGCACGACATGACTCATCGCCAGTTTCACGTTGCCACTGGGGAGCTCGACGTCGCCGAGGGCTCGCCCTTCGCCGATGCCGACGCAGTTGAATGGCCGCACCAAGGTGTAGGGCACGGCGTACTGGTCCCACGCAGCTCTTGCGAAGTACTCGACTGCCAGCTTCTGGAAGCCATACGAGGACCTCGGCGGCGGGACGGCACGCTCGTCACCCTCCTTGGACGGCCAGCGCTCCGTGGACTCGAACACCATCGAAGAACTCAGGTAGGTGACCTTCTTCAGGCGTCCGGCCGGCATGACCCGGATCGCCGCGTCACAGGTCGATGCGATGATCCGCTCGTTTGTCGCGAGCAGGTCGTAGGGATACGTGTGGAAATATGAGATGCCTCCGATCAGCGCCGCACCCGCGACCAAGTGGTCGCATTCCGCAAGCAGCTCGGTGACCAGGTCGACGTCGCGAACGTCGGCTTCAACGAACTGATACCTCGGGTGTCCGTCGTAGGACTTGGTGACCGGACCGTATTTGGAATAGTTGTCGATGCCGGTCACGGAGTACCCGCGACCCAGCAGCTCCTCCACGACGTACCCGCCGATGAATCCCGCCGAACCAGTCACCAGCACCCGGCGATCAGGCGTCGCGTCGGTCACGATTGCCTTCCCTCCCGTTGTTCCTCGCGGCGATCCTCGCACCCTGGCGGCGAACCTCGTCGACTGTGAGTTGCGGGCCGAAGGCGAACCTGTACCACCTGAGGTACTTCGGTATCCATCCCCTCATGTCGAATCGGGACTCCCCCAGTGTCCGCTCAAGCCAGATGGTTGGCAGCTCGGCAACCGGAAGGCGGAGCCGACGGGCCTTCGCGGTCAGCTCGAGCCCGATCTCGAATCCGCTTCTGCTGTCGATTCCGACCTCACGCACGAAGTCGGTCGAGTACGCCTTGAAACTGTTGGTCGCGTCGTCGGTGCCAACCCGTGCGAAGGTCCCAAGCGTGCGGCCGGCGGTGCGCGAGACCAGACCCTTCACGATCGGACCGCCCACCTGTTGCCCCCCTGGCGAGTAGCGCGAGGCTGCGGCCACAACCACGCCGCGCTCGACAAGCCGGGCGAGCGGATCGATCATCCGCGGGTCATCGCTCCCGTCGGCCATGGTCACCACCACGACCGAGTAGCTGGCGTGGTCGACGCCGTACCTGATCGCGTTCGCCGGTCCGCGGCCGTAGGTGTTCACCAGGACGCGAACGCGCTCGTCCTGACCAACGTGCGCACGGACGGCGCCAACCGTGGAGTCGGTCGTAGTCGTCGACGACCACGAGGATCTCGAACTCCAGCGAGATGCCGTCGACCAGACGGTCGAGCACCGGCGCAATCCCGTCCGCCTCCTGGTAGGCCGGAATGATGACAGAGACGGACGGAGCCGTCATACGGAGGTCCCTTGACCGAGGAGGTTCCAGACGTCCACCACGGGCTTCCCGACGGCCAAGTCGCGGTAGGCGAGGTGCGGGGCCCCGATGACCAGGATGTCGGAGTGCGGCAAGCACCTCTTCCAGCGCCAACAGGTTGGGGTCGTCGGTGACATACGGATCGGTGGTCAACACACGCCTTGCTCGGAACGCAAGCACTCGTTTGAGCCGGTAGGACAGGCTCGACCGCCTGTCGTCGCTCTCGGCCTTGAATGCCATCCCCAGAATGCCGACCGTCATCGCAGGCAGGTCGTGGACCTGCTCCATCCGTTTCACCAGATAGTCGGGCAGTCCTTCGTTCACGAGCATCGCGGAGTGCCCGAGCGCGAAGCTTCCCCCCGTGACTGACGACAACTGCATGGTGTCCTTGAACAGGCAAGGCCCTGCCGCGAATCCGGCATCCAGGCAGGTCTGCGGTGCGCGGATAGTCCTGCAACATCGCCTGCCGGATAGTGGCGAAGTCGAGGCCGAGGTCATTGGCCATCATGAAGAACTGATTCGCGGCGGCGAACTTGATGTATCGCCACGAGTTCGTGAAAAGCTTCGCGAGCTCGGCCTCCTCCGGTTGCAGTTCGATGATCGAGTCGGTCAGCTTCCCGAAGAGGGCGCTTGCGCGATGACGAGCTCGAACTGTCCGGGCCGCGACGATCTGCGGGAGCGAGAACAGCTCGGTCATCGCGTGACCTTCGGCGATCCGCTCCGGGCAGAAGGCGAGGTCGACCTCCGAGTGCGTGGGGGCGATGAGCTGCTCGACTCGCCGGGTGACGCCGGGGAAGACGGTGCTGCGCAGGACGACCAGCTGCCCGGCACGGAGATGGCGGTACGAGCAACCCGACCGCCCGTGGAACGGCCCCGGGGTCTGGGCTGAGGTATTGGTCCACTGGCGTGCCCACCACCACGACGACCTGCTCGGCCTCGCTGATCCGGCCAACATCGCTGCTTGCGAGCAAGGCGTCCTCGTTCAGGGCGACGTCCAGGGGCTCCTGCACGCCAGGCTCGAGGAACGGCGGGGTGCCGGCGTTGATGAGCTCGATCGCGGTCTTCGTTGATGTCGTAGATGCAGACCCGCAAACCCTCGCGAGGCGAAGGCCACGGCGAGGGGGAAACCCACGTGTCCGGCTCCACCAACCACGCATACGTCGAAGTCGAACTTCCCACCCACGACTAGTCTCTCACTCCGTTCTCGTCCAGCGAGTGATCAACCTACCGCTGTGGCATAGTCCCGGCTGAGGAGGCGGTGTGCTCGGACGGATATCGCAGTTACGTCGAACGGTGGCCAGCGCAGGCCGAGACGCTGACTCCGCCCACCTCATCATCGGCGCTGGCGCATTGATGATCGTGCTTCAGCTCGCCTTCCGCGCCTGGTCGCTGTACCCCAGCTGGTTCTTCCTCGACGACTACAACCTTCTCAATGATGCAAACGATCAACGGCTCGACCTTGGTTATCTGCTGGCCCCTTACAACGGCCACTTGATGCCCGGTGGTCGACTGCTCGCCTGGGTGGTGGCCGATTCGGGCCCGGTGAACTGGGGCCTGGCAGCCAGTTTCACACTGGCATTCCAAGCAACCGCGAGCGCCGCTGCGCTCTGGATGCTCACCACCTTGTTCGGGGTCCGCTGGGCCACGCTGGCGCCGTTGGCTGTCTACCTTTCCAGTGCCGTGACGGTCCCGGCCATGATCTGGTGGGCGGCGGCGCTGAACCAGGTCCCGCTTCAGACGGCATTCTTCCTCGCGGTGGGTGCATGGGTCCGCTACCTGCGCGGCCGGAGGATCATCTGGCTGGTGTGGACCACCTGCGCCGTCTTGTTCGCGCTGTTGTTCTACGTCAAAGGGGTCCTGATCTTTCCCGTTCTGGGATTTCTCGCGATCGCCTACTTTTCCTCCGGGTCGCCGTATCAGCGAGTCATGACCGTGCTGCGTCGGGACTGGCTAGCCGGACTCGTGGCTGCGTCCCTGATTGCTGGCTACCTGACCTACTACTTCACCCAGGTGGAGCAGATCTTCACGTCGACCGGGGGATCCGTCGTTGCCGAGATCGCAGACAGCATGCTTGGCACAGCCTTCGCGACGGGAGTCCTGGGGGGCCCGTGGCGATGGTCGACGCTTTCACCTCCGACTGCCTACGCCGATCCGCCCGGCTGGACGAACCACTTCGCGTGGGTCGTCCTGGCGGCGGTGATTCTCTACGGATTTCTGAGACGAGAACGAACGCTGCGGGCCTGGGTGCTCCTGGCCGGCTACCTCGTGGGACTTCTTGCGTTGTTGGTGGACAGCCGGGCGCCCTCGTTTGGGCGCGTCATTGGCCTCGAGTACCGATACCTGACAGACGCGATGTGTGTCGTCGCATTGTGCCTTGGCCTGGCCTTCCTGCCCCTTCCCGGCGCTACCCAGTCCAGCGCGGCGCGGACGGATCCTTTGCTGAAGGTGCGGATCCCGGGCTTCGTGCTTGCCGCCATGGTCGTCCTGGTTTCCGTGTCCGGCGTGCTTCAGCTCGGCCCGCTACGTCAGCTATTGGCACTCCGACAACGCGAGTGAATCGTATTTCCGGAACCTCACGGCCGACCTGCGTTCCCACGGAGCTGTCGACCTGGCCGATCAGCTCGTGCCGGAGGCGGTGATGTCCAACCTGGCTGCTCCCAACAACACGGTGAGCAGGATGACCTCTCTACTCTCGAACGGCGTCGCGTTCCCGGAGGCCGAGTGCCCGACCTGGCGGTCGTCGCGCCTGACGGCACGTTGCGTCAGGCGCTCATCGGGCCCGGCGTCGTCTCCCAGCCAGGTCCGATCGAGGACTGCGGGTGGCGGGTGTCCTCCGGCGGACGCAATGTGGAGCTCACCGGCACAGCCTTCGCATGGGTGTGGTGGATCCGCATCGGGTACCTCGGCTCGCAGGACTCCCCTGTCGTGGTAACCGCCGGATCGAGCACCGTCGCGACCACCGTCGAGGCCGGTGTGAACAGCCTGTACGTCAAGGTCGAGGGGAGTTTCGACTCCATCCGCATCGACGGGCTCGACCCCGGCACAACCTTGTGCGTAGACAAAATCGAGGTCGGTCAACCGACTCCCGGGGGAGCCCTGCCGTGAGCACCATGCCGCAGCGCGCCTCCCTCGAGCAGAACCCCCAGTTCCCGGTGCTGGACACCCTTCGTGCGGTGGGCGCGCTGGCCGTCCTGACCACTCACACCGCGTTCCAGAGCGGCGCCTACGTCCGGCATGGGATTTGGGGAGCGCTCCTGGCGAGGCTGGACATCGGGGTGGCCATCTTCTTTGTCCTGTCAGGGTTCCTGCTGGCTCGGCCATACCTTGCGCGTGCCGCAGCGCGCAAAGAGCCGCCGGCAATCGGTCGCTACTACTGGAAGCGATTCCTTCGCGTCTATCCGGTGTACGCCGTTACGGTGGTGATCGCCTTGGCGCTGCTCCCGGACAACGATCACGTAGGAGTCCTCGGGTGGCTCAAGACCCTCCTGCTTGCTGACGTGTACACGTCTGGTCACCTCCAGCACGGTCTGACCCAGATGTGGAGCCTGGCCGTCGAGGTGGCTTTCTACATCGTGCTCCCGGGCCTGATGCTCGCAGCGATCGGGAAACGGCATGGCCTTCGCCCGGTTCGGGTGGTCGGGGTGCTGGTCATCCTGGTCGTACTGGGTTGCTGCTGGCACCTCGGCCTCTCAGCAGAGGTCGGTGCGGTCACATCCGGCGCCCCGATGTTGTGGTTGCCGGCATTCCTCACGTGGTTCGCCGTGGGGATCGCCCTCGCGCTCGCCCACGTGGTCAGCCAGGTGCGCTTGACCGCAGGCCGTGCTGTTCGCCTTCTTTCGGTATTGGGATCGATGCCAGGAGCCATCTGGGTCATCGCCGGCGGGCTGATGCTCGTGGTGGCGACGCCCGTGGGGGGACCCACGGAGCTTCTCGTCGCTACCCCTGGCGAGTCGATGGTCAAGAATCTGCTCTACGCGGTGATCGGTGGCCTCCTTGTCCTGTCCGGCATCTTCGCTGATCCAGGGAGCCGATACGTCCGCATCATGTCGATGCAATGGCTGCGCCACTTCGGGCGTATCTCCTACAGCACGTTCTGCATCCACCTTCCAGTGCTGCATCTCGTCATGGGCGTGACCGGGTCCGAGCTTTTCGACGCCAACGGTCTCCTGATCTGGACGCTGACGCTGGTCCTGAGCCTGCTCGCCTCGGAACTGCTCTATGTCGTTGTCGAGAAGCCGGGAATGCGTCTACGCAACCTCGGCCGCGGAGCTGAACTGGCTTCTCCGACCGACCAGCCGAACAATGCCCCGCAGGCCAGGACGACGAGGTAGTGCGGCCAGGCCAGATCTCCGGCCCACCCGCTTGCACCCCCCCACGGCCGGACCGCGTAGGCAGTCGCGGCAGGAAGCAGTACTCCGGCCAGGAGCCACGGCGCGCTCTCCGGTGTCGCGACGAGTCAGGAACGTAGCCAACGCACAACCTCCGGCCCCCAGCAGCGCTCCCGGCCAGCCAGCCAGCAGCCCCCCGGCCAAGACTGCGATCCCGATGCGCGCCACCTTGGAAATCGCGAGTGGCTCAAGAGGATCACCCCCGGTGTCGGTCCAAAGACGTGCTATGCAGACGATGAGGACCAGGAGGCCCAGGGTCAACAAGCCGCCAAGCAACCCCCAGCGGTAAAGGCGATCGGGGCCGAACACGGCTGTGATCTGCTTGTTGTCCTCGTGGGTGCGCCAGCCTTGCTGCCAACCGTCCACGACAATCGGCACGAGGTCCTGGCCGGCCTGGGTTGCCCGCCACCCCGGGTTGGTGTTCTCCCTGACCGCGACCAAGCTGCCTGTGCCCTCGGGCATCAGGACCCGATGAACCGCATCGGAATGGGTGGAAGCGATCGCTCCGGGATCGGCTGTCGAACGCCGTACCGTCGGACAGCACGAGCGAGGTCGGAACGAACAAGTCTGACTCGACCAGGTCGAGATCGTTCGCTCCGGCGGTCAGGCTGACATCCGTTGATCCGCACAGGTCAGCCGACACTGCCGTCCCGCTGTAGAGGTCGGCTGGGCTGGCAGTCACCGAGGTTGCGATGTCGTCGCCGTTCACGGAGAGGGTCGGTCCCGACCCGCAGTCGAAGCGGACTGGTCGATTCGAGATGGCGATGGGAAGAAATGGAACGCCCTCGACGCGCAGTTCACTGATGCCGACGGGGACGGGCGATACTGCCGAGCTGAAGTCGAGGCTGGTGGCAGGATCGGCCTCTTCTACGCGCAGCGTTAGCTGATCCGTGCGGATGGCTGGGAAATTCGCGTGCCCTGCCGCGTCGATGGATACGTCTCGACGTCCCCCCGGCCAGATCAATGTGAGCTCGCTAGGCAAGCGGGCTGCCGTGTCCTCGGCCACGGAGAGGTTGAGTCCCGTCACTTTGCGCATCCCGATCCAGTTCATCCGCAGCACCGGGCGGAGGTCTGACGATGTCGCGGTCCAGGTGGTCCCCGGATCACCATCCACTGCACCGAGCACCGATGCGCGACTGTCCGGGTTGCCTTGAGAGGATCCGGACACGCCGATCGGCTGTGTTTGCAGCAGCCGCGCGTAAAGCGCGTCGCCTGGTCGGGCTCGCACCTGGAGCTCGGCGTCGAAGTCGCCTTCCTGTTGGAGTACGAAGCTCCGGCGGAAACCGGCAGGCTCTTCGGATGTCACGTCGCGGCCTGCGACACAGCGAAGTGCTCCGTCAACATCCGCGCACCCGGTGCGCGCATCCGACACGGAACGCAGCACGATGTCAGTGGGGTTACCCCACTCCTCCGGCAATGCCGGCAGTGCCAGGGAGCGCCGAACGGTCAAGCCGGGCACACTCACCTCGGCCAACGTGAACCGGTTCCCAACGCGGCCCGAGGCGTCCTCCACCCGCAACCAGCCCGTGCCCGGGTCCTGAAGCGCCAGGCTACGGCTCCTTCCAGGAGCCAGTGCGACCGACTCGCTCGTCCCGTTCGCCGTCCGGACTCGTAGGACCTCCCGCTGGTTCGGCCCGGCCGTGACGGTAACCGTGTCCACCTGACGGGAAGCATCGAAGTCAACCTGCCACCACGCCGACTCGTCCGTCCGGTAGTTGGAGGTCCAGGCGGTTTCGTCGTCGCCGTCAACAGCCGCAGTCGGCAGCTGTCCGGGTTGTACCGTTCCGAACGCGTTGGCGTCGGACATGGACGACGAGGCGAAGACCGCGTTCGCACCGTCGATCCGGCCTGTCGTGGACCACCGGTCCGCGTCCGGCAGGAGGTAGTCGCGGGTCGGGTTTCCGAGACGGCGCGCGTCTCCCGGGACCAATGTCGCCGATGCACCGTCGTGGACGCGACCGAAATTGCGTTCCACCGCACGCAGTCCGTCCGTCAGGACAACGGGAGCGGAGGGATCGATCGCCCCGGTCACATCGGAGGCGAGCTGGGTTGGTTCGTCGCCGAGCACGTCGAGGTCGGAGAGGTCAAGCAAGTCCTCCGGCCCGCCGACCACGATCGGAACGAGTTCGCTGCTGACCGCGAACCCGTCGTCTCCCGCCACGTCGTAGATTTCGATGGCGGGGTAGTCGTTCTGCCAACCCCCATTGACGAGAATGCGGCCTTCGTCGCCCTCTTCAAGGTGCGCCTCGCCTCCCACGTTCGGTCCGAATGTCTCAACCCGGTCCAGACCCGGCGACCCTTCGATGGCTTGATGGACCAGGACAGGGTCAGGGACATCCGGCGAGCGGGCCAGATCGTTTCGGACGACAAGATGGGAGACACCTGCTCTCCGGAGGTACTGAGCCAACCCGGGCGAGCCGCGGCCCTGTGCCAACCGGGCCTCGATCGCGTCGAGCATCCGGATGTTTCCCGGAGGCACCAACGGGACCGCGTTGCGTACGGCCCACGGTGTGGTTGCGAGCGACTGAAAGGGTTCGTCTCGAGGCGATCCCCAGACGTAGGTGCCGAACGAGGAACCCGGGACCAGGAGCGCAGTCCCAGGCTGGTTCCCGAGCCAGGCGGCCGCTTGGGTCCAGTAGCCGGGTATCGCCGGAAATGCACCACCCGGAGTCGTTCGGCCGGCCACAGCCGGCAGCGCAGCGCCGGCGACGGCGATCACGGCCGTGCCGACGACGACGAATTGGTTGACTCTGCGCAGCGCGGCGGAAAGCGGTGCCGGTTGTCGACCGGATGGCCCGCGACCGTCGCGCACCTGGTCAACACAGGCGTCGACCAGCCAAGCCAGGCCGAGCACGAGTGGCAACCGGAGGATCGGATCGAACTTGTGCACGTTTCGTAGAGGCGCGAGCACGCCGTCCAACAGGGAGTTGAGATCAGCGGCTACCCAGCCGTGCACGCTGCCAAGGTGTCCCATCGTCACCATGCACAGTCCGACCACAACGCCCATGGACAGGAAGAGTCGATGGGGGTTGGTGCGCCTGAGCAGCCCGACGAGGCCGAGGAGCAGGACAACCCCGCTGTCGAGTGGCAGGAAGAACCGGCGGATGAGATCGTTCCCGGCCCGCGAGTTCGCGTCGACGTACGGCACCCAGTCAGATGTGCCACGCAATGCGTCGAACAAGGTCGTGGGGAAGGTGGTATTCGAAGCCGATTCGATGTAGTCGAGGAACGGCGGGCTGTACACGCCCATGATGACGAGTGGAACCAGCCACCACAGCGTCGCGAGCGCTGTGAACGCCGGCCACCACAACATCATCGTCCGGCGCCGGGGGCCAGGGCGTTCTGGTCAGCAGCCAAAGCACGCCAAGCGGCAACACGGCAAAGGCAGCGGCCGCGTTGACGCCCCCGACCATCGCCACGGCCAGTGCCGACAGCGCCGCGGCTCGGCGCGCCGAGCCGCGTGTCGAACCCACCACGAGCGGAAGCAGGACCCAGGGAGCCAGTGCACTCGGCCAGGCCTCGATCGAGATTGGGCCGAGTGTGGTCAGCATCCGCGGTGACAGCGCGTAGGCAAAGCCGCCAACCAGGCAGGCAAGGTCGGAGCGCACCCCGAGGGCTCGCGCCACCTGAACCGCGCCCGTCAAGCGCGACACACATCACCAGCGCCATCCACGAACCGCTGGATCACCCACCCGGGGACATCAAGCACAGATCCGAGCAAGAAGAACGGGCCCATCGGCCACAGGTAGCCGTACGCCTGGTTCTGCAACTGGCCGAATGCGCCAAGTGGATCCCAGAGGTGGATCGAGCGGGTGAGGAAACCGGCCGGAGCGACAGCCAGGTCGAATTTGGTGTCGGAAACCAGCAGACCCGGTGACTGCACCATCGCGAGTCCAAGAAGGACTGCGCAAGCGGCAGCGAGCCGAATGCGGGACCGGGTCCGCGGGAGCCGATCTGCGCCTAGCGACTGCGCAGAACCAGGACGAGGTTCCACGTCACCACCTCACGGACCAGCGGGACCCTGAGCAGCCAGTGCGTCCACCGCGGGGAGTACCGGGGGACGATGTCGACCACCTCGGCGCCCGTCTGCGCATTCGCCCAAGCCAGCCCATCGCGCACAGTCAGCCGGAACAACGATTCCCCGTAACGGTTCTTGGGTTCGTGCCCAAGCCTGCGGGCGTAGCGGCGGCGCGCGTACGCACCGCCAAGGTAGTGCCACGGTGAGGTCTCGTGACCGCCCCACGGTCCGTACCACACGGTGTAGCTGAGGAAGATCGTTCCCCCACTGCGGGTGACCCGCACCATCTCGGCCGCCATCCGCCACGGGTCCGGAACGTGCTCCAGGACGTTCGAGGAGTAGCAGACGATCAATGCTGCCGTCGCGGAACGGAAGATTCATCCCGTCACCGATCACCGTGCCCTCAGCGATGCTGCCCAGACCGGACAGTTCACCGACGTCCGCATCCAGCGCGACGTACGCCGCGCCGGCCTTCATGAAAGCGTCCCTGAAGTAGCCGGGCCCGCCGCCCACGTCGAGCACCAACGAACCAGCCAGATCGTGGTAGCCGGACAGCTGCCCGATGGAGTCCTCGGCCAATGCCGAGTAGAAGCGCGCGCGGGTCGTCCTGCTCGTGCCGGAAGTCACGGAACAATCTGATCGATCGTCGCAACGTTGGTGCCCACCGGGCGGGGTGAGGACTGGTCTCGCTCGGCACCCGCCGACCCTACCCGAGAGTAAGGCAGACCATGCGCCCTGTGCGGCTTGCGGCTACCCTCCCGGCGTGACCTCTCATGATTCCTCGGCGCTGTCCGGCCACCACGTGGTTCTGCTCAGTTGGCGCGACACCCGGAACCCTGAAGGCGGTGGTGCGGAGCGGTACCTCGAGAAGATGGCCGCGGGGCTGGTCGCCCGCGGGTGCCGGGCCACGATCTTCTGCGCCGCGCATCCTGGTGCTCCAGCCGACGAGACCGTCGACGGCATCCAGTTCGTCCGTCGAGGGTCAAAACTTCGGTCTATCTGCGCGGGATGGCGCTCCTGCTCACCCGACGCCTCGGTCGGCCCGACGCGGTCGTGGACGTCCAGAATGGTCTGCCGTTCTTCTCCCGGCTGGTCACCCGACGGCCGGTTGTGGTCCTGGTCCACCACGTACACCGCGAGCAGTGGCCGGTGGTGTACCCCGGCCGCACGGGACGGGTCGGCTGGTGGATCGAACGACGCTTCGCGCCGTGGCTCTATCGAGAATGCCAGTACATAACGGTGTCCCAAGCGACAAGGTCGGAGCTCTCGGAGCTCGGCGTCGACAAGTCTCGGGTCGCCGTCGTCCACAACGGAACCGAGTGTGGGTCAGGGTGGATGCGACCAAAACCCACTACCCCAGCATCTGTGTGGTGAGTCGGCTGGTGCCACACAAACAGATCGAGCAGGCCATCGCGGCGGTGGTGCAGTTGCGCGGTGAGCTGCCAGACCTCCGATTGACCGTGGTGGGCAGCGGCTGGTGGGAGCACAAGCTAGGGAGTACGCCGGGAGACTCGAGGCAGGCGCCGCAGTCGAGTTCACCGGGCACGTCGACGAGGTACGCAAGCAAGAGATCTACGAGAGGTCATGGGTGATGGCGCTGCCGTCGCTCAAGGAGGGCTGGGGCCTCGTCGTCGGCGAGGCCGCGATGCACGGTACGCCGACCGTGGCCTACCGATCCGCCGGTGGCACCCAGGAGTCAATCGACGACCAGGTTTCGGGGCTCCTGGTCGACACGTTCCCGGAGTTCGTGGCCGCGCTCCGACGGATCCTGATCGACTCTCAGACTCGGAGCAGGTTGGTCGAGGGCGCCCGCGAGCACAGCGGTCGGTTCACGTGGGAACACTCGCAAGCCGCGTTCGCCCACGTCGTTGTGTCAGCGATTCGAAACCAAAGGGTGTCGAGCCAGGACAAGGTGACAGAGGAGGATCAGTTGCCGGAGCCGTAGTCCACTACCGGGGCAGTGACATCGCCAGGGGTATCGGAAGTGGAGTCGACCGATCCCGATACGAGACCGACCACCGTGACGGCAGCGACCGCACCGCCCACAAGCAGGCTCGCGACCGCGCCAATAATGGTTCCCACCATCTAACCCCTCCTACCTTCAGCGGGGAACTCTAGCAGGAGTTGCCTTGCGGTTATCTAATCCGGAGAAGACTTGTCTTCCGAGTCGAACCAGGCCCCAGAGGAGAGATCCGAGGAAGCCACCCCAGGCCAGACCCATCAGGGCCTTCGAATCCGTCGAGGCCCGCCTGGAGCTGACCCCAACAGTGATTTCGGTCACCTGCAACGTCGTGTCGGCGTACACCACGGTGCCGGCAACCTCGGCGTCGTATGGAGAAACGCCAGCCCCGATGGCGTCTCTCTCCCTCGCCACGAACCGCACTCCGATCCCACCCAGGGCCGCAGCGCGCTTATCGGGGCGCTCGAGCGCCAACGCGGCCTTGATGTCGGCCACTCGTGGATCCTCTCCGGCCAGGACGACGCCTGAGATGCTCAACTCGTCATTGACGACGTAGTTGGGCTCGAGATACCGACCGAGCGGGTCGAGCACCTTGCGGCCGCCGTTCCACGGCGGCGCGCGGTAGCTCGTGAACGGCAGGACGGCGAGGTCACCCTCCCTAGTCCGTGAGTGCGCTACCGGCCGCCGAGTAGGAGGCGGGGTAGGTGCTCGGAGCGAGCCGCCCCTCGATGCCCCACGCGGCGTCTGTCATCGCGGCGACAGGTAGGAGCACGCAGGCGACGACCAACGCTGCCCTGGGGACGGCCGCGGCAGCCCAGCCCCTGACTACGGAAGCTCCCTCGGCTGCCAGTGAGATCAGCAGAGGCACGCACAGTGCAAGCGACCGGGTCCCGTCACGGAGCAGCCCACCGCCCGGGTACCAGGCCGGCGACCCAGGCGGTTGCCGAAGGGGCAAGCCAGCTCACCAGGGCGAGCGTGTACCCCACGACCCAGAGAGCGACCAGTCGCAGGTCCCGATCGCCTCGCCACCAAGCCCTTGCCCCGGCCGCTACCAGCGCCAACACCAAGAGCAGGGAAACCCACGCCAGAACGCCTTCTCGCGACTGGGGAACGACCTCGCCATTCCAGATGCCGCCGAGCCCGAGTGCCGACAACGGAGCCGGAAGACTGCCCTCACCGCGCAGGCCGAACACGTCGAATCCATCAGTGTCGAGGGCCAGGTCAGCGTGGAGCAGCCCGGCCACCAGCCACGGCGCGTTCACGGCCAGGCAACCCGCCACCAGAGTCGCCCCGATCCGGTCCGGTCGTCCCACTGCTGTGACCAGAAGAACCAGTGCCGAGACCACACCAGCGCTGGCGCTGAGGCTGCCCAACGGGAGCAAGAACCACACGCTGACCGGGATCCGGTGTTCCAGCCGCACGCGTCGTCCCGCCAGCACCAGCCACGGGACCACGGCGTACCCGAGCAGCACCGGCCAGTGGCCTATCCACAGGCGCTCGACAACAAACGGGTTCCAGACGGCAAGACTGACCGCCACGACCTTGGACACGATTGCGGGGCGGACCAGGCGGGAATAACCGACGCCGGCGAGCACGAGGCCCCCAGCCAGGACCAGCTTCTGCAGGACCATTCCCGGGACCAGCTCGTCGAGCACCGCGATGACCGCGTCGGAGGGGACGGCGCGCGGCAGTGCGGCTCCCAACCCCAGAAAGTCGGAGCGGAGAGCCAGGTCCGGCACAAAGACCATGTCGTAGGACAGGACGAAGCCCGGACCAAGCGCGGGGCCCAGCAAAATGACGGTCAAGAGGATCGCCCACCAGTGCGGCAGCCACTTCGAGAACGTGTCCAGCCGGCGCAGACGATCGAGGCGCGGCAGCGGCGGAAGTCTCACCGACGTGAGTGTAGGCCCGCACGGACTAGGCAAATTCCGGGTCGCGTCGATGCTGGCAACGGGAGCAGGGCATCTAGGCTCGCGGTTGTGACTTCTCGATCCACCGGCTTCCGTGGACTGCTCCGCAGCGGCGCGGGCATTGCCGTGGCGATGGCGGTCATGAACGTGGCCACGTACGGGTTCACGATGCTGGCTGCCCGGTTCCTCGGACCGCAGGCGTACGGCGCCCTCGCCGGCCTGATGGCGACCCTCCTCGTCATCTCGGTGCTGCAGCTGGGGCTCCAGGCCACCGCTGCCCGCCGCATTTCGGCCGACCCCGATCAAGTGAGCCAGATCGAGGCCATCATCCTGAGGGTGACCTACCGGGCTTCCCTGGCCCTCGGACTGTTGCTGCTCATTCTGAGCCCGCTCATCAACGTGATCCTCCGGCTACACAGCCTGCCCACCGCTGCCCTGGTCGCCGTCGCGGCCGTGCCGCTGACGGTGATGGGTGGGCAAGCGGGAATCCTCCAAGGCGAGCGCCGATGGCGACCGCTGGCGATCGTCTACATCGCCGCGGGCGTGCCGCGGATCCTGATCGGCGTGGCGCCTCATCCGCTGGTCCCCGACGGAGATGAACGCGATGCTCGGCGTGACCATTGGCGCCTTCGCGCCGGTCCTGGTTGGTTGGTGGGCGTTGCGCAGACCTCGGCCGAAGGCGCGGCTCGACGAGCAGCACGCCGCCCGGCACGTCATCCGCGAGGCGATCCACAACTCCCAGGCGTTGTTCGCGTTCTTCGCACTCTCGAACGTCGATGTCATCGTGGCCCGCAACGTGCTGGACGGGCACGACGCCGGCCTCTACGCGGGTGGGTTGATTCTGGTCAAGGCGGTGCTGTTCCTCCCGCAGTTCGTGGTGGTCGTCGCCTTCCCTGCGATGTCGACCGCCGTTGAGCGACGGCATGCGCTGACCCGGAGCCTGGCGTTGGTGGCGATGCTGGGCGTGGCGAGCACGCTCGGGGCGTGGCTGCTCCCCGACGTTGCGCTGATCTTTGTCGGCGGGGGCGACTACCAGGACATTGCGGGCCGGCTGTGGTTGTTCGCCGTCATCGGGACGTTGCTGTCCATGCTGCAGCTCCTGGTGTACGCCGTGCTGGCCAGGCAGGGCCAGCGATCGGTCTACCTGGTGTGGCTGGCGTTGGTCGTGCTTGTCGGAGTGGGCTACACGCTGTCGTCCCTCTGGGCGCTGCTGGCAGTTGTGCTCGTCGTCGACGCGTTGCTCTTCGCGATCCTGACCACCGTGAGTCTCTATCTGGTCGCCGAACCCGCACCGGACAGTGTCACTGCCGATCAGTGAGCGGCCTCGTGCCAGCTCCGGCCGGTGCCCACCGACACGTCCAGCGGCACGGTCAGCTCGGCCGCGGCGCCCATGCCGGTGCGAACCAGCTCGGTGAGCGCGTCCTGCTCCCCCGGCGCCACCTCGAAGACGAGCTCGTCGTGGACCTGGAGCAGCATCCTTGACTTCAGTCCGGCCTCGAAGAGGGCCTTGCTCGACGTCGAGCATCGCGACCTTGATCAGGTCGGCCGCCGAGCCCTGGATGGGGGCGTTCAGGGCCATCCGCTCGGCCATCTCGCGGCGCTGACGGTTGTCGCTGGTCAGGTCGGGCAGGTAGCGACGGCGGCCCATGATCGTCTCGGTGTAACCGGTCTTGCGGGCCTCGTCCACGATGCCGCTGAGGTAGTCGCGGATCCCGCCGAAGGTCTCGAAGTATTCGTCCATCAGGCCGCGCGCCTCTGCCGGGTCGATCCGCAGCTGCGCGCCCAGCCCGAAGGCCGACAGGCCGTAGGCCAGGCCATAGTTCATCGCCTTGATCTTGGCGCGCATCTCGACGGTGACCGCGTCGGCGTCGACGCCGAAGACCCTCGCGGCCGTGATCGAGTGGAAGTCGCGGCCCGACTTGAACGCCTCGACGAGCAGCTTGTCCTCGGACAGGTGCGCCATGATCCGCATCTCGATCTGGCTGTAGTCGGCCGTCAGCAGGCAGTCGTAGCCCTCGCCGACGATGAAGCCCTCGCGGATCCGGCGGCCCTCCTCGGTGCGGATCGGGATGTTCTGCAGGTTGGGGTCGGTGCTGGAGAGCCGCCCGGTGGCCGCGATCAGCTGGTTGAACGTCGTGTGGATCCGGCCGTCGGGCGCCACCGTCTTGAGCAGCCCCTCGATGGTCTGGCGGAGCCGCGCGACGTCGCGATGCCGGAGCAGGTGGAGCAGGAACGGGTGCTCGGTCTTCTCGTACAGCTGCTGGAGAGCGTCGGCGTCGGTGGTGTAGCCGGTCTTGGTGCGCTTGGTCTTGGGCATGTTGAGCTCGTCGAAGAGCACGACCTGGAGCTGCTTGGGTGAGCCGAGGTTGATCTCCTTGCCGATGACGGCGAACGCCTCGTCGGCAGCCCGCCGGACCTCGGCCGCGAAGTGGCTCTCGAGCTGGTCGAGGTGGTCGGTGTCGACGGCGATGCCGATCCGCTCCATGTCCTCGAGCACGCGGACCAGCGGCAGCTCGATCTCCGCCAGCAGGCGGGTGCCGCCGGCTGCCTCCACCTCACCGTCGAGCGCCTCGCCGAGGTCGATGATCGCCCGCGCGTGGAGCATCGCCGTCGCGGCGACGTCGTCGTCTCCCCCGACCGGCTCGTCGAACAGCATGTCCTGGTCGGACTCGCTCTCGGTGCGCAGCTCGCGACGGAGGTAGCGCAGGGTGAGGTCGGACAGGTCGTAGGAGCGCTGGTCGGGCTGGACGAGGTAGGCGGCGAGCGCGGTGTCGCTGACCAGGCCCTCGAGCGTCCAGCCGTGCGCGGCCAGGGCCAGCTTGGGCCCCTTGACGTCGTGGAGCACCTTCGGTCGGGCCGGGTCGGCCAGCCAGTCGGCGAGCGCCGTGTCGTCCTCGGGGGTCAGGCCGGCGACGTCGACGTACGCCGCGAGCCCACTGGCGTCGGCGATGGCGATCCCAGCGACCGCGCCCGTGCCCGAGCCCCAGGAACCACGGACGTGCACGCCGACGTGCTGCTCGCCGAGCCCGGACAGGAAGTCGGCGACCTCGCCGGGACCGAGCCGGCGCCCCTCCAGCTCGAAGCCGCCCTCTTCCACCGGGTCCTCCTCGGGACCCAGGGTGTCGATGGTGCGGGTCCGGAGCTCGCCGCGGAACTCGAGGTCGTCGAAGAGCGTCAGCGCGGTGTGACGGTCCCACGGTTCGAGGACGAGGTCGCCCGGCTGGCGCTCGAGGTCGAGGTCGCACACCAGCGCGTTGAGGTGACGGTTGCGGATCACGTCACCGAGGTGCTCACGCAGCGACTCACCCTTCTTGCCGGTGATCTGGTCGGCGTGCGCGATGACGTTGTCGAGCCCGTCGAACTGGTTGATCCACTTCGCCGCGAAGCCCTGGCCGACTCCCGGCACGCCCGGCAGGTTGTCGGAGGTCTCCCCGACGATGGCCGCGAGCTCGGGGTAGCGGCCCGGGGGGACGCCGTACTTCGCCTCGACCGCCTCGGGGGTCATCCGGGCCAGGTCGGAGACCCCGCGCATGGGGTAGAGCACGGTCGCGTCGTCGCTGACCAGCTGGAGCGAGTCGCGGTCGCCGGTGAGGATCAGCACCTGCATGCCGGCTGCGACCGCCTGGGTGGTGAGCGTCGCGATGATGTCGTCGGCCTCGTAGCCCTCCTTCTTGAGGAAGGTGATGCCGAACGCGGTGAGCAGCTGCTCGATCAGGGGCAGCTGGCTGCTGAACTCCGGGGGCGTCTTGTTGCGCTTCGCCTTGTACTCGGAGTACTCCGCGAGGCGGAACGTCTGGCGCGATACGTCGAACGCGACCGCGACGTGGGTCGGCTTCTCGTCGCGCAGCACGTTGACCAGCATCGAGGTGAAGCCGTAGACCGCGTTGGTGTGTTGGCCGGTCGTCGTGGAGAAGTTCTCCACGGGCAGCGCGAAGAAGGCGCGGTAGACCAGCGAGTGGCCATCGAGGAGCAGGAGGCGCGGGCGACCGATCTCAGACACCCTGAGACTCTATCCACTGGCGCCGACAGTTGATCGGTCGGCCACAATGGCGTCCATGACCGAAAAGCCCGAGACCCTCGACGGTGTCTCCGTTGAAGACTTCCTGTCCCGGATGCCCGAAGGGATGGGCAAGCTCAACGAGAAGATGGGCATCGAGATCGTCGAGATCAGCGCCGAGCGGATCGTCGGCACGATGCCCGTGGAGGGCAACACCCAGCCCTATGGGCTGCTGCACGGCGGCGCGTCGGTGGTGCTGGCCGAAACCCTCGGGTCGATCGGTTCGGCGATGCATGCCCACCCGGACCGGCTGTCGGTCGGCGTCGACATCAACGCCACCCACCACCGGGCGGCCACGAGCGGCACGGTGACGGCCGTGGCCACGGCCATCCACCTGGGCCGCACGATGGCGTCCTACGAAGTCATCGTCAGCGACGAACGCGGCAAGCGCGTGTGCACGTCGCGGATCACGTGCGCGCTGGTCCCGACGTCGCGGGTGATGTCGACCTAGCGGCCGCGCGTTCGCGGCGCAGGATGCGCCGGCTGGCCAGCACCCGGTCGAGCTGTCGGCTGCCGCGGGTCGTTCCGGGCCGCAGAGCCTTCAGCTTGGCGCGGACGGCGTGGGTCGGCGCGCAGCGCAGGATCGCCTGGGGGCCGAGCCCGAGCCGCGCGAGGAAGCGGTTCCCGTCGCGCGACTTGCTGACCGAGCTGGCGGCCACGTGCCCGATCCCGAGCTCCTCGGCGTAGGCGACGGCCGCCTCCATCAAGCGCTCGGCCGATGCCGCGGCGCCGGAACTGCGGGAGGACGGTCGGCGACATGGCCTGTACGACGGGCTCGAGGTTGAGCGGCGTGAGGGTGGCTGTGCGCAGGTGGATCGCGCCGGCGAACTCGCCGTCGTACTCCGCGACGACGATGCGCTCGTCGGTGGCTGCCAGCACCTGCTTGATGATGTGGCTCAGGTCCTCGGTCTGCTCCAGGACGTCGGCCCGACGCAGGACTTCCGACCAGAGCTCGGCGAGCCGGGGGGCGTCATCCTCGCTGACGGGTCGCAACTGGACCGGGGACCTGTTCATCTCACCATCCCTGTTCGAGAAGGAACTGACTCTGACCCCCGTCAGGCGCGCAACCAACGCACGTGTTTCTCGGCGTGAGACTACGCGCTCTCAGCGCCAGATGGCACGGCAGGACCCGAATTCTTTGCAATCCGGCCGACCGCGCCCAGCGGCAACCGGTCTAGACGTCCCCGCCGAGGTAGGCGGCCTTCACCGCGTCATCACCGGCGAGTTCTGTGCCCGTGCCGGAGCGCACGATCTCGCCGGTTTCCAGGATGTGCGCCGTGTCGGCCCGCTTGAGCGCCTGGGCGGCGTTCTGCTCGACGAGCAGCACCGTGGTGCCCTGCTTGTTGATCTCCCCGATGATCGAGAAGATCTGCTGGATCAGCTTCGGCGCCAGCCCCATCGATGGTTCGTCGAGCAGGACCAGCCGCGGTTTGGCCATCAGCGCCCGACCGATGGCCAGCATCTGCTGCTCGCCGCCCGACATCGTGCCCGCGGACTGAGCCACCCGTTCGGACAGCCGCGGAAACAGCGTGAACACCCGCTCGAGGTCTTCCCGGTAGGCGGCCGACTTGCGGTCCGTGCGGACGTAGGCGCCCATGTCGAGGTTCTCGCGCACGGTCATCCCCGGGAAGCAGCCCCGGCCCTCGGGCGACTGGCTCACGCCCAGCTTGACCCGCTCGTACGGCGGCAAGTTGGTGATGTCCTTGCCGTCGAAGGTGACCTTGCCCAGCCGCACCTTGCGCAGTCCCGAGATCGTCTTCAGGGTGGTGGTCTTGCCCGCGCCGTTGGCGCCGATCAGCGTCGCGATCGTGCCTTCCTCCACGCCGAAGCGTGATGTCACGGATCGCCTCGATGTGTCCGTAGTTGACGCACAGGCCCTCGACCTCAAGAAGCATCTTCTTCGTCCACTCCCAGGTAGGCCGCGATCACGGCGGGGTTGTCACGGATCTCGGCCGGCTTGCCTTCGGCGATCTTGCGGCCGAACTCCAGCACGACGATCCGGTCGGTCACGCCCATGACCAGCTTCATGTCGTGCTCGATCAGCAGCACGGTGTAGCCCTGGTCCCGCACCTTCTTGATCAGCTCCATGAGCTTGACCTTCTCGGCCGGGTTGAAGCCCGCCGCCGGCTCGTCGAGGCAGATCAGCTTCGGCTCCGTGGCCATCGCGCGAGCGATCTCGAGCCGACGCTGGTCGCCGTAGGACAGGTTGGCGGCGAGCTCGTCGGCGTGCCGGTGGATGCCCATGAACCGCAGCAGCTCCATCGCCCGCTCGTGGCCCTGCTGCTCCTCCGTGCGGTGCCGCGGGAGCCGGAACAGCGCGCTGATCAGGCCGGTCGAGTGCTGGGCGTCGGCACCGACGAGGACGTTCTCCAGGGCCGTCATCGTCTTGAACAGCCGGATGTTCTGGAAGGTGCGAGCAACGCCCTTGCGGGTGATCTGGTGCCGCTTCATCCCCACCAGCGAATCCCCGTTGAACCGGATGTCGCCGCTCGTCACCCGGTAGACGCCGGTGACCGCGTTGAAGCAGGTGGTCTTGCCGGCTCCGTTGGGGCCGATGAGGCCGAGGATCTCGCCCTCGTCGATGTGGAACGACACGTTCTCGAGCGCGGTGAGGCCACCGAACTTCAGCGTGACCGCGTCGACCTCGAGGACGCGAGCGCCGGTGCGCGGCGGGCTCGGGTCCTTCTCGAAACTGGCCGGGACGTCAGGCATGTGAGGTCTCCTCGTCGTCAAGGCCTTCCTCGAGCGCCTCGATCTCGTGTGCCAGCTGCTTGGCCCGGATCGTGCGTCTCGGGGGCAACAGGCCCTCCGGCCGGAAGATCGCCAGGAGCATCAGGGCCAACCCGAAGACCAGGACGCGGAAGTCCGCGAACTCCCGGAACCTCTCCGGCAGGTAGGCCACCAGGGCCGCACCGACCAGCACACCCCAGCGGTTGCCCTGACCACCGACGACGACGGCAGCGAGGAACAGGATCGAGAACAGCAGCAGGAAGGACAGCGGGTTGATGAAGCTCTGCCGGCTGGCGTAGAGGGCACCGGCAAGGCCGCCGATGAACGCGCCCATGGCGAAGGCCAGCAGCTTGAACTTGAAGGTCGGCACGCCCATCAGCTCGGCGGCGTCCTCGTCCTCACGGGTCGCCTCCCAGGCCCGCCCCACTCGGCTGTCCTTGATGAGGCGGTCTGCGAACAGCATGATGATGACGACGGTCAGTCCGAGCCAGTAGTACGGGATCTGGTCCAGGACGCCGAACACCAGGAACTTCGTGGTGTCGTTGTTGTCGAGGAGCGGTGACGCGCCGTCCCAGAAGAGGTGCGGAACCTCGAAGAGCTCCAGGCTCGGTGGCCGTGCGATGTTGGAGATGCCCCGAGCGTCTCCCAGCCACTCGACGTTGGTGGCCGTGAGCCGGATGATCTCGCCGAAGCCCAGCGTCACGATCGCGAGGTAGTCGCCGCGGACGCGCAACGTCGGAGCGCCGAGGATTACTCCGGACACCGTTGTCGCGAGCACCGCGACCGGAAGCGCCGCGAGGAGCGGCCAGTTCCAGTGGAACGACGTCAGGATGGCCGCGGTGTAGGCGCCGATGGCGTAGAAGCCCACGTAGCCCAGGTCGAGCAGGCCGGCGTAGCCGACCACGATGTTCAGCCCGAGTGCGACCAGCAGTAGATGGTCACCGTGAACAGCACGCCGCCGAAGTCGGTCCCCGGCGTGGAGATGAGCGGCGGCTCCAGGAGCGGCAGCGCGTAGGCGAGCAGCGCGAGCAGCACCCAGAGCAGGATCTTCACCGGCTTGGGCAGGCCGGTGAGTCGCTTCTTGAATCGCGCTTCCCCTGCTCATGTGCGGGCCTTTCCGAGCGACTCGCCGAGGATGCCGGTGGGTCGGAACAGCAGGATGACGACCAGCAGCACGAACGCGACGACGTCCCTCCATTCGGAGCCGAAGAGCGCCTGTCCCCAGTTCTCCGCGACGCCGAGGATCAGACCACCGAGGAGGGCGCCGCGCAGGTTGCCGATGCCGCCGAGCACGGCGGCGGTGAACGCCTTCACCCCGAGCAGGAAGCCGACGTCGAACTTGGTCGTCTCGATCTTGATCATGTACAGCAACGCCGCCACTCCGGCCATGACGCCGCCGATGAGGAAGGTCCACTGGACGGCCCTGGTGGAGTTGACTCCCATGAGCGCGGCCGTCTCCGGGTCCTGCGCCGTCGCCCTGATCCCCCGGCCGAGCATGGACCGGCGGATGAACTGGTCGACCACGAACATCATCAGGATCGCCGCGCCGATGACCAGCACGTCGATGCTGGTGACCTTGTAGCCACCGATCGTGAACAAGCCAACCGGGTCGATGACCCCAGGCATGCTCCGGTTGATGCGGGCTCCGTTGACGTACGCGGCAAGGTCGTCCTCGAGACCGAACCAGCTCGCGACCCGGTCGCGCAGGCCCATCAGCTCGGCGAGCATGAACGAAGCACCGATCGCCGAGATCAGGGCGATCAGCCGCGGGGCGTTCCGGTTCAGCAGCGGTCGGTAGGCGAACCTCTCCAGGATCAGCGCCACACCCGCCGACATCGCCATCGCGGCGAACAGCCCGGCAATGAGAACCGCGACCGCCTTCGCGCCCGTGACATCCCCGTCTCCGACGAAGAAGGTCGCGGTCCACAGCGTGGCGAACGTTCCGTACATGAAGACTTCGGAGTGCGCGAAGTTGATCAGCTGAAGGACGCCGTACACCATCGTGTAGCCGAGCGCGATGAGCGCGTAGATGGCTCCGAAGGCCAGGCCCGTGATGGTCAGTTCGGCGAAGTTGTTGAACAGGAAGGAAAAGTTCACCTGGCCTCCTAGGGCCCTGAGTCTCGCAGGGTTGCGGCCGGGGAGAACACTCCCCGGCCGCAACCTTTACGCCACGACGGGCGGGTATGTGTCTCAGCTGATCTCGGTGTCGGAGACGATCTCGCCGCCCTCCACCTTGTAGGCGTACACGTGCACGTCCGCCGGCTCACCGGTCTCGTCGAACTTGAGCTGCTTGGTGACGCCGGGCTCGTCGTACTCGTTGACGAACGCGAGCATGTCCTCGCGCGTGTTGATGCCCTCCGCGATGCCGTCGAGGAAGATGTTCGCGGAGTCGTAGGCTTCGGCGGCGTAGGTGCCGGGAGCACCACCGAACTCCGCCTCGTAGGCGTCCGCGAACTCCTTGACGGCCGGGTCCTCGGCCGGGATGCAGGGGCAGGTGATGATCGTGCCTTCCGCGGCAGAGCGTGCGCCCTCAAGGAAACCGGGGTCCTTCACGCCGTCGGCCACCACGAACGTGCCCTTGAACCCGCCGTCACGAAGCTGACGGATGATCAGGGCCGCCTCGGCGTAGTAACCGCCGAAGAAGACGGTGTCGGCGTTGGAGGAGTTCGCCTTGGTCACGGTGGTGGAGAAGTCGGTCTGGCCGACCTGGATGGTGTCGGTGTCCACGACCAGGTCGGCGAGCTGTGTCTTGACGATCTTGGCCAGGCCGGCGCCGTACTCGGAGGCGTCGTCGATGACGAAGACCGACTTGGCCTTCAGCGCGTCCTTGATGTACTTGGCCGCCGCAGGACCCTGTGTGTTGTCATTGCCGAGAGCCCGGTGGAAGGTGTCCCAGCCGTTCGTCGGACAGCGTCGTGCCGGTAGCAGACGGGGAGATGGTCGGCAGTCCGGCCTCGGCGAAGATCGGGCCGGCTGCCGCGGACTCACCGGAGAAGGCCGGGCCGACGATGCCGATGATCGCCTCATTGCCCGCGGCCTCCGTGGCCAGCGACGGCGCCTGGTCCGGGCTGCCCTGCGAGTCGATCTTCTCGAAGCCGACTGGGCAGTCGGCATCCGCGTTGTACTGGTCGATGGCCAGCTGGGCGCCGTTGATGATCGGCGCACCGAGGCCGGCAGCCGGGCCGGTCTGCGGGCCGAAGAAGGCCAGGGTCAGGTCACAGGCAGCCTCGCCGCCGGTGTCGCCGGTGCCGTCGCCGTTGTCGTCGGTCGTGCCACAGGCGGAAAGCGTCAAACCTGCGGTGGCGACCAACGCGGCGATTGCGCGCATGGATCTGTTGGAACGGAACATCAGTCCTCCGTCTTGCTTTTGGGCCGTACGTCGGACGCCGCACGGTCAGTGCCCGCAAACTAGCACCACGCGACCCCAGTCGGTGTGGCCCACGCGGGGGGTATTTCGCCCCGTTGCCAAGTTGTGACGTGGACAAACAGGCGATTTCAGGCTCCGTCGACGCCGTGTTCGACCACGCCGTCGGCGACCTGGCGCATCGACAGCCGCAGGTCCATGGCGGTCTTCTGGATCCAGCGGAACGACTCGGGCTCGCTGAGGCCGAGCTCCTTCTGGAGGATTCCCTTCGCGCGATCGACGACCTTTCGGGTGGCCAGGCTCTCGGCCAGGTCGGCGACTTCCCGCTCGAGTGCGGTGATCTCGGCGAACCGGCTCACCGCCATCTCGATCGCCGGCACGAGGTCGTCCTTGGTGAACGGCTTGACCAGGTAGGCCATTGCCCCCGCATCCCGCGCGCGCTCGACGAGGTCGCGCTGGCTGAAGGCGGTCAGGATCACGACCGGCGCGATCCGTTGGGCCGCGATCCGCTCCGCGGCCGCGATGCCGTCGAGCTTGGGCATCTTCACGTCGAGGATGACCAGATCGGGCCGCTCGGACTCGGTCATCTCGACCGCCTTCTCCCCGTCGCCCGCCTGGCCGACGACGTCGTACCCCTCCTCGGCGAGCATCTCCGCGAGGTCCATGCGGATCAGCGCTTCGTCCTCGGCGATGACCACCCGGCGGCTGGCGACTTCGTTCACGAAGTCAGGCTAGTGGTCCAGTCCGGCTGCCGGTCAGCGGCCGTGGACTATCCGCTTCTCCTCGGGTCGTACGACGGCGGCGCGGGCCAGGAGGTAGGCGGCCACCTCTTCGCGCTCCACTCGACGCTGGCAGGCCTCCGTTGCGGAACTGCGTGCGTTCTCGATCGAACGCGCCTGACCGGCTGGGGGCCAGTCGAGCAGGGGGGTGACCAACGCCGACCACTTCGCCATGGGATGCCTTCCGTCGGGAGCTTGAGTCAAAAGTCTAGTAAGTCTATCGACTTTATCAAGAGCCCAGGGGTGGCGAGTTTGGGCAATCTCGTCCGGTACCTTTGTCGCTGCTCCCTGGCCGGGTTGGCGGAACGGCATACGCGATGGTCTCAAACACCATTGCCCGAAAGGGCTTGTGGGTTCGAATCCCACACCCGGCACACCGACGACCGGCGCAGATGTCGGTGGCCAGGTGCACGATCGGTGCATGCCACACGTTAGATCAGCGGAGGTCGTGCGGAGCGCGCTGGCTGCCTCGGATGCCGGGGTTCGGGACGCAGACAACGCCGCGCAACACGGGGTCGCCATCAAGACGATCCGACGTTGGCGTCGCGACTACCAACGCAGGGGACTCCCGCGAGGGCAGGCACACCTGGCTCCCCCATGTCCCCGCTGCGACGACGCGACACTCAATGGCTCGGCGTACTCGGAGCTGCTCGGTTGGTACCTCGGCGACGGGCACATCTCCGCTCGGGCGACGTGGGGTCTACAACCTGCACGTCTACAACGACGTTGCCTACCCGGTCACTGAACTCGCACATCGCTCGACCTGATGCGGCTGGTGAAGCCCGGCGGCCGGCCGCACACCCGAATGCGTCCCCGGATGCGTGGTTTCGACCGTCTCCTGGAAGCACTGGCCGTGTCTGTTTCCGCAACACGGGCCGGGGCGCAAGCACGAGCGGCCATCGTGCTTGAGTCGTGGCAACTGAACTCGTCGACGAGTTCCCGGGTGACTTCTTGCGCGGGCTGTTCCACTCCGACGGCTGCCGGGCCAACAACTGGGCGTCACGCGTGGTCGCAGGAGAGGTGAAGCGCTACTACTACCCCCGCTGGATGTTCGTCAACAGCTCCGACGACATCATCGATCTGTGTACGCACGCCCTCGACGATCGGTCGGCATCGCCTGGCGTCGACCGCGCGTCAACTGGATAGCCGTGTCGCGTGCCGACGACGTGCGTCGGCTCGACGCGCTGATCGGTCTGAAGTCGTGATCAGCGAGTTCAGGTCAAGGGGCAGGGCAGTTGGCGTGCACGCGGGTGGCCGACGGAGGGTTCTTGTCGAGCAGGCTCGCCGGTCGGATCGGGCGTTGCGTGAAGTTTCCGCCGCAGTTCGGGCAGACGTCGAACAGGTGACCCATCGACGCAGCGCCGGCAGAACGTGCACTCGTAGGTGCAGATCATCGCCTCCGTCGACTCGGGCGGAAGGTCGACGTCGCAACATTCGCAGTTGGGCCGAAGGGCAAGCATCGGGTTCAGCGAGTGCTGCGGTAGGCGGGCGCCAGCTCGTTGATCGCGTCACCCATCCGGTGGATGCGCAGCGCATTGGTCGACCCCGGGATGCCGGGCGGGCTGCCGGCGATGATGACGACCAGGTCGCCCTCCTTGACCCGGCCGATCTTCAGCAGCGCCTCGTCGACCTGGTGCACCATCTCGTCGGTGTGCTCGACAGCGAAGGTCTTGAAGGTCTCCACGCCCCAGGTCATCGACAGCTGCGAACGCACCCGCGCCTCGGGGGTGAACGCGAGGATCGGGATCCGGCCGCGGTAGCGGGCGAGCCGCCGGGCGGAGTCGCCACTTTGGGTGAACGCGACGAGGTACTTGGCCCCTACTCGTTCGGCCACCTCGGCGGCAGCCTTCGCGACGACCCCGCCGCGGGTGCGCGGGTTCCACTCGATGGCTGCCATCGAGCCAGCCCATGGGTCTCGGTGGACACCAGGATCTTGGCCATCGTCTCGACCGCCTGGATGGGGTACTCCCCCACGCTCGTCTCGCCGGACAGCATCACTGCGTCCGCCCCGTCGAGCAGCGCGTTGGCCACGTCGGACGCCTCCGCGCGCGTGGGAGCGGGCGCCGAGATCATCGACTCGAGCATCTGCGTCGCCACGATGACCGGCTTGGCGTTGCGGCGCGCCTTGTCGATCACCTGCTTCTGGAGGAAGGGCACGTCCTCGAGCGGGCATTCGACCCCGAGGTCACCGCGCGCCACCATGATCCCGTCGAAGGACGCGACGATCTCGTCGAGGTTGTCGATGGCCTGCGGCTTCTCGATCTTCGCGATGACGGGAAGGTGAACGCCCTCCTCGTCCATGATCCGGCGGACGTCCTCGGCGTCCTTGGCCGAGCGGACGAACGACAGCGCGATGAAGTCGACGGTCTGGCGCAAGGCCCAGCGCAGATCCGCGACGTCCTTCTCCGACAGTGCAGGGACCGAGACCGCCACCCCCGGGAGGTTGATGCCCTTGTGGTCGCTCACCTTTCCCGCGACGACCACTTCCGTGAGCACGTCGGGCCCGTTGACCTCGAGAACCTTCAACCGGACCTTGCCGTCGTCGATCAGGATCGGGTCGCCGGGACTGACATCGCCGGGCAGGCCGTCGTACGTCGTACCGCAGCAGGACACGTCTCCCGGCACGTCCCGGGTGGTGATCGTGAACTGGGCGCCCTTCTTCAGCTTGAGGGGACCGTCGGCCACGGTGTCCAGCCGGATCTTCGGACCCTGCAGGTCGGCGAAGATGCCGACGCCGTGCCCGGACTCGTCGGACGCCTCGCGGACCAGTTGGTACATCTTCTCGTGGTCGGCATAGGTGCCATGGCTCATGTTGAGGCGCGCGACGTCCATGCCGGCGTTGACGAGCTCCCGAATTCGCTCGGGCGTCCCGACCGCCGGGCCAAGGGTGCACACGATCTTTGCTCTTCGCACGGCTCGACCCTACTGGGCTACTCGCTGGTTCGAAGACCCGAGCTTGGAACGTTCCAAAGGGTGGTCAGACGGCCATCAAACGGCAGGGGGCGGGCGGTTGGCGGGATGGGGCTGGGCAGGGCGGTCGAGCCGGTGAGGTACTCGTCGACGGCGGCGGCCGCGGCCCGACCCTCGGCGATGGCCCACACGATCAGCGACTGGCCACGGCCGGCGTCACCGGCGACGAAGACGCCGTCCACGGAGGAGGCGTAGCTGCCGTCGCGCCTGCACGTTGCCGCGTTCGTCGAGCTCGACCTCGAGCTGCTCGATCAGGCCGGGCCGTTCGGGGCCCGTGAAGCCCATCGCGAACAGCACGAGCTCTGCCGGGATCTCGCGCTCGGAGCCTTCGACCTCGTTGAACCTGCCGCCCTCGAAGACGACCTCGACGAGCTGCAGCGCCCGGACGGTCCCCGACTCGTCGCCGAGGAACTGCTTGGTGGAGACCGAGTAGACGCGGTCGCCGGCCTCCTCGTGGGCGGCGGAGACCCGGAAGGTCATCGGGTAGGTCGGCCACGGTTGGCCCTCGGGTCGTGACGTCGGCGGCTCCGGGAGGATCTCGAGCTGCGTGATGGTGGCGGCGCCCTGCCGGGTCGCCGTCCCGAGGCAGTCCGCCCCGGTGTCGCCGCCCCCGATGATGACGACGTTCTTGCCGGCCGCGGTGATCTGGCCGTCGATCTCCTCTCCGAGCGAGGCCCGGTTGGACTGGGGCAGGTACTCCATTGCCTGATGGATGCCGGCGAGCTCACGCCCGGGCACCGGCAGGTCGCGGGCCGCAGTCGCGCCGACGGCAATCACGACGGCGTCGTAGCGGTCGAGCAGGGCGGGCCCGGTCAGGTCGGAACCGACGTCGACGCCCGCCCGGAAGACGGTTCCTTCCCTGCGCATCTGGTCCAGGCGACGGTCGAGGTGGACCTTCTCCATCTTGAACTGGGGGATGCCATAGCGAAGCAGTCCCCCGATCTTGTCTGCGCGCTCATAGACCGCAACCGTGTGGCCGGCCCTGGTCAGCTGCTGGGCCGCCGCGAGCCCTGCCGGGCCGGATCCGACGATGGCGACCGTCTTGCCCGAGAGCCACTCCGGAGGCTGCGGCCGCACGAAGCCGGACTCCCAGGCCTTGTCGATGATCGAGACCTCGACGTTCTTGATCGTGACCGGGTCCTGGTTGATGCCGAGCACGCACGCGGTCTCGCAGGGCGCCGGGCAGAGCCGTCCGGTGAACTCCGGGAAGTTGTTGGTCGCGTGCAGGCGCTCGATGGCGCCCTCCCAGTCGTTGCGCCAGACCAGGTCGTTCCACTCCGGGATGATGTTGCCCAACGGGCAGCCCTGGTGGCAGAACGGAATCCCGCAGTCCATGCAGCGGCCGGCCTGCTTGCTGATGATCGGCAGCAGCGCCTTGCCCATCCCACCGGGATAGACCTCGTTCCAGTCCTGGATGCGTTCCTCGACGGGACGACGGGCCGCGACCTCGCGACCGTCCTTCAGGAAACCTTTGGGATCAGCCACGACGGCCACCTTTCAGGTGGGCAGCAAGGGTGCGATCAGCCATGAAGCACCTCCATGATCCGGGCGGCGGCTTCGTCCTCGTCGAGGCCCTGCTCGAGGGCGTCCTCACGTGCCTCGAGCACCCGCTTGTAGTCGGTCGGCATCACTTCGGTGAACCGTCGCAGTGCGGCATCCCAGTCGGCGAGCAACCCCTCGGCCACCTTGGAACCGGTGTCCTCGCAGTGCCTGCGGACCAGGTCGTGGAGCTCGTCGGCGGCCTTGTCGCCGACCACGCCCAGCTCCACGAACTCCGGGTTGACCCGCCAGTGCTTGAGGTCGAGCACATAGGCCACGCCCCCGGACATGCCGGCGGCGAAGTTCCGGCCGGTCTTGCCGAGTACGACGACCCGCCCGCCGGTCATGTACTCGCAGCCGTGGTCCCCCACGCCTTCGACGACTGCCGTGGCACCCGAGTTGCGCACGCAGAACCGCTCCCCCACGCCACCGCCGAGGAAGATCTCGCCCGAGGTCGCGCCGTACGCGATCGTGTTGCCGGCGATGATCTGCTCGTCCGACCTGAAGGTCGCCGCCCGATCGGGTCGGACGACGAGCCGGCCACCCGACAGTCCCTTGCCGACGTAGTCGTTGGCATCGCCTTCCAGGCGCAGGGTGATGCCGCGCGGCAGGAAGGCCCCGAAGGACTGGCCGGCCGAACCGGTCAGCGTGATGTCGATGGTGCCGTCCGGCAGGCCTTCGCCCCGGTAGCGCTTGGTCACCTCGTGGCCGAGCATGGTGCCGACCGTCCGGTTCACGTTGCGGATCTTGAGCTGGGCCCGCACCGGCTCGCCGTGTTCCAGCGCGGGAGCGGCCAACGCGATCAGCTCGTTGTCGAGCGCCTTGGCGAGGCCGTGGTCCTGCCCGGTGGTGTTGTGGAGGGCCGCGCCTTCGGGCAACGACGGCTTGTGCAGGATCGGCGACAGGTCGAGGCCGGATGCCTTCCAGTGGTCGACGGCAGGGGTGATGTCGAGGGCGTCCACCTGGCCGATCGCCTCGTCGAGCGACCGGAACCCGAGTGACGCGAGCAGCTCGCGCACCTCCTCGGCGACGTACTCGAAGAAGGTCACCACGAACTCGGGCTTGCCGTTGAAGCGCTGGCGCAGCACCGGGTTCTGCGTCGCCACGCCGACCGGGCAGGTGTCGAGGTGGCAGACCCGCATCATGATGCAGCCCGAGACCACGAGCGGCGCGGACGCGAAGCCGTACTCCTCGGCGCCGAGCAGGGCGGCGACCATGACGTCGCGACCGGTCTTGAGCTGGCCGTCGGTCTGGACGACGATCCGGTCACGGAGCCCGTTGAGCAGCAGCGTCTGCTGGGTCTCGGCCAGGCCGAGCTCCCACGGCCCGCCGGCGTGCTTGAGCGAGGTGAGCGGCGCGGCCCCGGTGCCGCCGTCGTGGCCGGAGATCAGGACCACGTCGGCGTGCGCCTTCGACACCCCGGCGGCCACCGTCCCGACGCCCACCTCGGAGACCAGCTTCACGTGGATGCGTGCCGCCGGGTTGGCGTTCTTGAGGTCATGGATCAGCTGCGCGAGATCCTCGATCGAGTAGATGTCGTGGTGCGGGGGTGGCGAGATCAGCCCGACGCCGGGCGTGCTGTGCCGGGTCTTGGCCACCCACGGATAGACCTTGTTGCCGGGCAGCTGGCCACCCTCGCCGGGCTTCGCGCCCTGCGCCATCTTGATCTGGATGTCGTCGGAGTTGGTGAGGTACTCCGACGTGACCCCGAACCGCCCGGACGCGACCTGCTTGATCGCAGAGCGTCGCTCGGGGTCGTGCAGCCGGTCGGCGTCCTCGCCGCCCTCGCCGGTGTTGGACTTGGCGCCGATCCGGTTCATCGCGATCGCCAGGGTCTCGTGCGCCTCCTGCGAGATGGACCCGTAGGACATCGCGCCCGTGGAGAACCGCTTGACGATCTCCGAGACCGGCTCGACCTCCTCGATCGGGATCGGTGCCCGGTCGCCGGCGAACCGGAACAGCCCGCGCAGCGTCATCAGTCGCTCGGACTGCTCGTCGACGCGTGCGGTGTACTGCTTGAACACGTCGTAGCGACCCGCCCGGGTCGCGTGCTGGAGGCGGAACACCGTCTCCGGGTCGAACAGGTGCGGCTCGCCCTCGCGACGCCATTGGTACTCGCCGCCGATCTCGAGCTGGCGGTGCGCCGGGGAGATGCCGCCGCGCGGGTACGCCGTCGCGTGCCGCCGGGCCACCTCCTCGGCGATCGTGTCGATCCCGATCCCGCCCAGCTTGGACGTCGTGCCGGTGAAGTACTTGTCGACCACGGACTGCGACAGCCCGACCGCCTCGAAGATCTGCGCACCGGTGTACGACGCCACCGTGGAGACGCCCATCTTCGACATCACCTTCAACACGCCCTTGCCGAGCGCCTTGACCAGGTGCTTGACGGCGACCTGGGGCTCGACCTTGACGTAGAACCCGTCCCGGGCGAGGTCCTCGACCGACTCCATGGCCAGGTAGGGGTTGACCGCGGCGGCGCCGAACCCGATGAGCAGGGCGACGTGGTGGACCTCGCGGACGTCGCCGGCCTCGATCAGCAGGCCGACCTGGGTCCGGGTCTTCTCCCGGACCAGGTGGTGGTGGACCGCACCGGTGAGCAGCAGCGACGGGATCGGTGCCAGCTCGGCGGTGCAGTGCCGGTCGGAGAGCACGATGATCCGCGCTCCCCCGGCGATCGCCTCGGACACCTCCTGACAGATCTCGTCGAGGCGCCGAGCCATCGCGGCCCCGCCCCCCTCGACCTCGTAGAGGCCGCGCGACATGTGGGTGATGAAACCGGGCATGTCGCCGTCGCGGTTGATGTGGCGGATCTTGGCCAGGTCGTCGTTGGTGATGACGGGGAAGGGAAGCACGACCTGACGGCAGGACGCGGGCGTCGGCCTGAGCAGGTTTGCCTCCGGGCCGATGGTGCCGTTGAGCGAGGTGACGAGCTCCTCCCGGATGGCGTCCAACGGCGGGTTCGTCACCTGGGCGAAAAGCTGGGCGAAGTAGTCGAACAGCATCCGTGGCCGGTCGGACAGCGCCGCGATCGGGCTGTCGGTGCCCATCGAGCCGAGCGCCTCCAGGCCCGCGTTGGCCATCGGGGTGAGCAGCATCCGCAGCTCCTCCTCGGTGTAGCCGAAGACCTGCTGGCGGCGGGTGACCGAGGCGTGGGTGTGCACGATGTGCTCGCGCTGGGGCACGTCGGCGAGGTGCATCAGCCCGGCGTGCAGCCACTCGTCGTAGGGATGCTCGTTGGCCAGCTCGGACTTGACCTCCTCGTCCTCGATGATGCGGTGCTCGTCGGTGTCGACGAGGAACATCCTGCCCGGCTGCAACCGGCCCTTCCGGACGATCGTCGCCGGGTCGAGGTCGAGCACGCCGACCTCGGAGGCCAGCACGACCAGGCCGTCGTCGGTCACCCAGTAGCGCGACGGACGCAGGCCGTTGCGGTCGAGCACGGCGCCGATCTGCGAACCGTCGGTGAACACGACACAGGCCGGCCCGTCCCAGGGCTCCATCATCGAGGAGTGGAACGAGTAGAAGGCGCGGCGCTTCGCGTCCATCTCGGTGTGGTTCTCCCAGGCCTCCGGGATCATCATGAGTACGGCGTGGGGCAGCGACCGGCCGCCCATGTGGAGCAGCTCCAGCACCTCGTCGAACGAGGCCGAGTCCGATGCGCCCGTCGTACAGATGGGGTAGATCCGTTCGAGGTCGCCCGGGATCAGGTCGGACTCCAGCAGCGCCTCGCGGGCCCGCATCCAGTTGCGGTTGCCCATCACGGTGTTGATCTCGCCGTTGTGGGCGATGAACCGGAACGGGTGGGCCAGCGGCCAGCTCGGGAACGTGTTGGTCGAGAACCGCGAGTGGACGACGGCCAGAGCGGAGGCCATCCGCTCGTCGACGAGGTCCGGGAACACGTGGTCGAGCTGGTCGGTGGTGAGCATGCCCTTGTAGGCGAGCGTCCGCGACGACAGCGACGGGAAGTAGACATCGGTCTCCCGCTCGGCGCGCTTGCGCAGGCAGAACGCCAGCCGCTCGAGGGCCATGCCGCTGACCCGCGATCCGGCGCCGGCCAGGAACAGCTGGCTGAACGCCGGCATCACCGAGCGCGCGGTCCGGCCGAGCATGTCGGGAACGACCGGGACCTCGCGCCAGCCGAGGACGGTCAGGTGCTCCTCGGCGGCGAGCTCCTCGATCCGGGACTTGGTCTTGGCGATCTCGTCGGCGTCACCGGGCAGGAAGGCGGTCCCGACGGCGTAGAACCGGGGGGAGGGAAGCTCGAAGTCGACGACAGCGCGCAGGAACGCGTCGGGGACCTGCATCAGGATTCCAGCGCCGTCACCCGAGTTGGGCTCGGCGCCAGCCGCGCCACGGTGGTCGAGGTTGCGCAGCGCGGTCAGCGCCTGAGCGACGATGTCGTGGCTGGGGACGCCGGTCAGGGTCGCGACGAAGGCCACGCCACAGGCGTCATGCTCATGGCGACCGTCGTACAGCCCTTGTGGAAGCGGTCGCCCAAAGGGCCCAGCTGGTGCCCCCGGTGCGGGCGGCGGGAATGCGTGCGGTCCGGGCATCGAGCATTCTCCCGTCGTCTTCAGCGTCGCAGGGTCGCGACGATACGGCAGATGATCCGTGCAGGGGACGACGTTGGCCCAAGCGCGTCGCCACGCTATCACCGGGCAGCCGCCGTCAGCGGTGATCGTTTGCGCTTCGGACAGCAAACTCAGTGGCAGCTGCGGCTGACCGGGATCCCTGACCCCGCCACCGATGGTGCGGAAGTCCCAGGAGAACTCCCCCCTGCCCAACGACAGCATCAGGACGCCGAACTTGTCGGCGCGGAAGTAGCGCGAGCCGCGTTTCCGACCGCCCCTGGGGACGCAGCGACTTGCCGCCAGTGCCGACCACGAACGACGCGATCCCATCGGCGCGGAAGTGGGAGTCGCCGTCCATCGGGGCGAAGCGTTCGTAGTCGTGGTCGTGCCCCGCAAGCGCGAGGTCGACCCCGTGGCCATACGCGACCCTCCAAAACGGCGCCACCATGCGCTGCTGAGCCGTGATCGCTACCGGAGGAGTAGCGGGGGTGGTGCATGGCGATGGCACTGCACCTGGTCGGGTTGGCCTCCATGTGGTGCGTACAGCCACCTCCGTTCCTTGTCGCAGTCGATCCCGTTGCAGTTGGTGTTCAGCACGTAGAGGCGCCACGAGCCGATGCTCGTCGTGTAGTAGCCCTGGCGCTTGCGCCCGAAGTAGGTGTAGTACCCCTTCGCTCCGGGTGTCCGGTACTCGTGGTTGCCGAGCGCCGGCTTCGTCTTCGCCTTGAACTTGCCCCAAGACTTGTCGTAGGACGCCTTGAAGTCGGCCCACGCCCCCGTCTCGTACTGGAGGTCACCGAGCGCGATGACCGCCGCAGGGTTCTGACGCTGGATGATGCCTGGCGGTCGCAGCCTGGCGGCACCTGCCGGGCTCGGGCGGCTCTCCCGGCGCACACGCGATGTCGCCGGCGGCCGCGACCCGGACCCCGGGCACCTGAGAGGCCGCCTCAGCCGCCCCGGCTGCTCCGGCACGCCCTTCGGGGCCGGTGGCGTCGCCGCCGACGGCGTTCGCGCTGCCGGCCAACGCCAGCCCGAGCAGGATCAATGGCCAAGAACGCAAGGGTGTTCTCCTCAGGTCTTGTCCTCAGAGGTCTTGTCTTCAGAGGTCTTGTCTTCAGAGGTCTTGTCTTCAGCGGTCTTGTCTTCAGCGGTCTTGTCTGTCAGACGGTCTCGCCGGTCTCAGACGTCATGTCGTCCGAGCCCTCGCGATCACCGGGTCGGCTGCCTGTCGCGGTGTCCTGGTCGACGTAGACGGACGACTCGCGGCCGGGATGGCGGCGCGCGCTCCAGCGCGAACCAAGCGGCGCCGACGACGAACAGCACGATCGAGGTCCAGACGTTGAGGCGCAGGCCGAGCACGTCGTTCAGCTGCACCTCGTCGACGCGGAGATCCTCGATCCAGGCGCGCCCGGCCGTGTAGCCCACGATGTAGAGCGCCACCACCCGACCGAAGCCCAGCTTGAACCTCCGGTCCGCCCAGACCAGCAGTCCGAAGACCCCCAGGTCCCAGATGAACTCATAGAGGAAGGTCGGGTGGTGGTACGTCGCCGGCACCGGATCGCCGTTGGCGTCCTTGGTGATCTCCAGCTTCCACGGCAGGTCGGTGGTGCGCCCGTAGAGCTCCTGGTTGAAGTAGTTGCCCCAGCGTCCGATGGCCTGGGCCAGCACCGCTCCCGGCGCCATCGCGTCCATGACGGGGAGCACCTTGATCCCCTTGCGCCGGGCTCCGATCCAGACCCCCACCGCTCCGAGGGCGATCGCGCCCCAGATCCCGAGGCCACCCCGCCACACGTAGAGCGCGGTGACCGGGTTCTTGTCGTCGCCGAAGTAGAGCTCGTAGTCGGTCGCCACGTGGTAGAGCCGGCCGCCGACGAGTCCGAACGGAACGGCCCACAGCGCCAGGTCCTGGATGTCGCCGTACCTGCCGCCCCGGGCCACCCATCGGCGTTCGGAGACGATGATCGCGACGATGATCCCGACGATGATGCACAGGGCGTAGGCGCGGATCGGGACCGAGCCGACGTGCCAGACGCCCTCGCTCGGACTCGGGATGGTGAGAGCGGTCAGGGCCGAAAGGGCCGGGATCACGTGTCCTCCAGCGGATGGTCGAGCAGGCGGGCGAGGTCTGATGCGAACTGCGAGGACGAGGTGCCTTCGGTCCACACGATAGGCGAACGGTCGCTGGCTGTCGACGGCAACGACGCCGGTGCCGTGGCTCACGTCGTAGCCTCCGGACGGGAGCTTGTGGCCCTCGGCGATGAAGACACCCATCGCGTCTCCGGCCGTGCTGATGTCGTCGATGCTGCCGGTCAGCCCGATGAACGTGGGGTCGTAGCGCCCGACGTAGCGGCGCAGGGTCTCCGCGTCGTCACGCGCCGGGTCGGTCGTGATGAAGACGACCTGGACCTGGTCGCGCTCGTCGTCGTCGAGCCGGGTCAGCGAGCTGGCCAGCGACGACATCACGGTCCCGCAGATGTCCGGACAGTGCGTGTAGCCGTAGAACAACAGCGTGAGCGGCTTGGTGGTGTCGGTCCTCAGGTTGTACGGCGCCCCGCCGTCGTCGGTCAGGGTGACGTCGGGCACGACGTACTGCTCCGCGAGCACCGCGCCGTAGTAGCCGTCGTCCGCCGTGCCGTCCATCTCCTGCCCGGAGGCGCAGCCACTCAGGACCAAGCTGAGCAGTGCCGAGATGGCGAGGCGCAGACCCTACCCACGGACGCCCTCGGCGAGATCCCTGGTCAACGCGCTCAGCCGCTCCAGCCCCGCGCGGCGGTCGGATCCGGCGTCGAGGAGAGTTCGCACGAATGCCGAACCCACGATCACGCCGTCGGCGTACGCCGCCACCTCGGCGGCCTGCCTGCCGTTGGAGACACCGATACCGACCCCGATCGGGAGGTCGGTCACCTTCCTCGTGCGGGCCACGAGCGGGCCGGCGAGATCGCTGCTCGTGGTCCGGGCCCCGGTCACTCCCATCACCGCCGTCGCGTAGACGAAGCCGCGGCAGTGCGTGGCCGTCATCGCGATCCGTTCGTCGGTCGACGACGGCGCGACGAGGAACACCTTGTCGAGGCCGTGCTGGTCGGCGGCGGCGATCCACTCGGCGCCGCTGTCGGGGGTGAGATCGGGGGTGATCAGGCCGGCACCGCCAGCGGCGGCGAGGTCGGCGGCGAACCGGGCGACGCCGTACCTGTCGACGGGGTTCCAGTAGGTCATCACCAGCGCCGGGACGCCGGTCGCGGCGACCGCCTCGACGGTGCGCAGCACGTCTTTGGTGCGGATGCCACCCGCCAGTGCCTGCTGGGCGGCGGCCTGGATCGTGGGGCCGTCCATCACCGGGTCGCTGTAGGGCAGACCCACCTCGATGACGTCACAGCCGGCGGTGACCATGGCCTGCATCGCCTCGATCGCCCCGTCGATGTCGGGGAATCCGGCCGGCAGGTAGCCGATCAGGGCCGCACGATCCTCCGACCGGGCGCGGGCGAAGGCGCTCGGCGACGCTCACTGCGCGCCGTCCTCGTCGTCGTCGCCGCTGAGGCCGAACCAGTCGATGGCGGTGCCCATGTCCTTGTCTCCACGACCCGAGAGGTTGACCAGGATGACGTCGTCGGGGCCCATCTCGTCGGCCAGGCGCAACGCTCCGGCCACGGCGTGGGCGGACTCGACGGCCGGGATGATCCCCTCGGTGCGGGACAGCAACGCGAACGCGTCCATGGCCTCCGCGTCGGTCACGGCAAGGTAGGTCGCCCGGCCGGTCTTGGCGAGGTGGGCGTGCTGCGGCCCGACCCCCGGGTAGTCCAGTCCGGCGGAGATCGAGTGCGACTCGATGGTCTGGCCGTCCTCGTCCTGGAGGACGTAGGTGCGGGCGCCGTGCAGCACCCCGCTGTCCCCGGCCACGATCGTGGCTGCGTGCCGCCCGGTCTCGACCCCCTCGCCCCCGGCCTCGAACCCGAAGATCTGCACGTCCGGGTCGTCGAGGAACGCCGTGAACAGGCCGATGGCGTTGGATCCGCCGCCGACACAGGCGGCGATGGCGTCGGGCAGCCGGCCGATCAGGTCCAGGCATTGCTGCCGCGCCTCGTCGCCGATGCCGCGGGTGAAGTCGCGGACCATGCTCGGGAAGGGGTGCGGCCCGGCCGCCGTACCGAAGAGGTAGGCGGTGTGGTCCACGCTGGCGACCCAGTCCCGCAGCGCCTCGTTGATGGCGTCCTTGAGCGTGGCGCTGCCCGAGTCGACGGGCACCACCGTGGCGCCGAGCAGCTCCATCCGGGCCACGTTGAGAGCCTGTCGCCGCATGTCGACCGAGCCCATGTAGACGGTGCAGTCCAGCCCGAAGTAGGCCGCGGCGGTGGCGGAGGCCACTCCGTGCTGGCCGGCCCCGGTCTCGGCGATCACCCGGGTCTTGCCCATCCGCTTGGTCAGCAGGGCCTGGCCGAGCACGTTGCGGATCTTGTGGGCCCCGGTGTGGTTGAGGTCCTCGCGCTTGAGCAGGATCCGGGTGCCGACCTTGTCGGAGAGCCGCTGCGCCTCGTAGAGCGGGCTGGGCAGGCCGGCGTACTCGCGCAGGATCTTCTCGAAGTCGTGCACGAAGACGGGGTCGGCCATCGCGTCCTGCCAGGCGCCGGTGAGCTCGTCGAGGGCAGCCACCAGGGCTTCGGGCATGTACCGCCCGCCGAAGTCCCCGAAGAAGCCGCGCTCGTCGGCCTCGAACCGCCCCCCGTAATCGAGCCTGTCGAGATCAGTCATCGTCCCAGTCCCGTCATCTCGCGGACGGCGGACTCGGGGTCGCCGTCCTTCACCAATGCCTCGCCGACGAGAACGACGTCGGCTCCTTCGGCGACGTACCTGGCCACGTCGGCGGGCCCGGTGATGCCGGACTCGGCGACCTTGACCACGTGGTCCGGGATCAACGGGGCAAGCCGCCCGAACGTGTCCCGGTCCACCGCGAGGGTCTTCAGGTTGCGGGCGTTCACGCCGATCAGCTCGGCGCCCAGGTCGACCGCGCGTTCGGTCTCGGGCTCGTCGTGCACCTCGACCAGCACCGTCAGGCCGAGGGCCCGCGCCTCGGCGTACAGCTCCTCGAGCTGGGTGTCCGGCAGCGCGGCGACGATGAGCAGCGCCAGGTCCGCCCCGGCGCCGCGAGCCTCGAGGAGCTGGTAGCTGGTGACGATGAAGTCCTTGCGCAGCAGGGGCGTCTGCACCGCAGCCCGGACGGTACGCAGGTCGTCGAGACTGCCGCCGAAGCGGCGCTCCTCGGTGAGCACGCTGATCGCGGCCGCTCCGCCGCTCGCGTAGGCCCGCGCGAGCCCGGCCGGATCGGAGATTTCGGCGAGGTTGCCCTTGCTGGGGCTGCGTCGCTTGACCTCGGCGATCACGCTGGCTCCCGGTGCCCGGAAGGCCGGCATCGGGTCGCGGAGCGGCCCGGCCGCGTCGACGAGGTCGCGGACCAGGTCCACCGGGACGGCGGCCTCACGGCGCGCGAGATCCAGACGTACGCCGTCGACGATCTCGTCGAGGACTGAGCTCACGTGTCTGCTTTCCACTGGCTGCCGGTGATGCTTCCAAGCCTCTCACGGAGGCAGCCGGGTACGCCGAAGGCCTCCGGAGACTGAAACATGTGTGTAGCCTCCGAGCCAACGATCCAACGACTCCCGTGAAAGGGAACACGCATGAGCTACGGCCCACCCCCGCCCGGCGGCTACGGCCAGCCCAGTACGGCGGCATGCCGCAGCAGCACGGATCGGCGACCACGGCGCTCATCCTGGGCATCCTGTCGTTCGTCTGCTGTCGGGCTCCTGGCATCCCGGCCTACATCATCGGCAAGCGCGCCGAACGGGAGATCCAGGCCTCCAACGGCGCCTTGACCGGTGACGGCATGGCCAAGGCTGGCTGGATCCTGGGGCTGATCGCGATAATCCTGATGGTCCTGGGCATCCTCGTCTTCATCGTCCTGCTCGCCGGTGGCTTGATGAGCGCGGATCACGAGTAGCGATTTCTGATCGAAGCCCGCGTGGTCGCGTGGGTGCCGGGACCCGACTGGGAGCCCTGCCTGTGTAGCCTCCTGACCCAAAGAAGTGCCGTGGCATCAGCTGCGACGGCAAGACAAAGGGGGAACCCCGCATGAGCTACGAACCGCCTCCGCCTCCGCCCGGTGGCGGCTACGGTCAGCAGCCGGGGTACGGCGCCCCTCAGCCGCAGCGCAGCCAGAAGGCAGTCTGGGCACTGGTCCTCGGCATCCTCAGCATTCTCTGCTGCGGCCTGTTCGCCGGGATCCCCGCCGTCATCCTCGGCCGCCAGGCCAAGCAAGAGGGCGGTGGCGGCATGGCCAAGGCCGGCGAGATCCTCGGCTACATCGGCATCGCCTTCTCGGTGCTCTGGATCCTCCTGGCCGTCACCGGCAATGCCGTGTCGACTTCAACACCAACTGAGCCGTCACCGTCGAGACCGGCCCGAAGCAATGCTCCGGGCCGGACTCGCTTCAGGTTCGGTCTCAGGGCGCCAGCCACGAGCCCATCGGGAGGTTGCGCGCGATGGTGAAGACCAGGGCAATCCCCAGACCGGCGTAGATCGTCGACCAGGACGACAGCCAGGTCTGGCCGCGGTCGAGAGCCGCGCCAGGCGTCGTACCCCCACCGGGCGAGCAGGAACACGACAAGCGGGATCGACACGAAGAACAGCAGGTTGCTCGAGGCGGCGGAGCCGAGGTCGCCGTGGGTGAGGTCGTTGACCGCGCGCAGGCCACCGCAGCCGGGGCAGTAGATCCCGAAGATCGCCGCCGATGGGCACAGTCCCCAACTGCCGTCGATGTGCGGGTCGCGGAAGTGGAGGGCCGCCGTGGCGATCGCGAGCCCGCCGAAGGTCGCCGCCGGGACCGCAAGGCGGCGTAGCCGACCATGCGTCGTACGCGCGGCTGCCAGGCTCAGGGTCATCAGGGCTCAGTGGCGGACGGTGCCCATCCCCATCTTCTCCATGACCTGCCAGACGATGATCGAGATCGGGAGGATCGCCATCCCGATCCAGAAGACGGTGAGCGAGATGGGCTGCAGCATCAGCCCGATGCCGGCCACCAGGAAGCCGAGCATGGCGACGCAGACACCGGTCCAGGCCGCCGGGGTGTTGCCATGGCTGTCAGCTGACATGCGCGGTTCTCCTCCGTCCGGGGTACGTCGAGCACAGTGTATTCACGCCGGTCACTCCGTGGGGTCGCGACCCTCGTCGATTGCCTTCCACATCTCGAGGTTGGACTCCGGGTCGTCGACCGGTCCACGCACCGGGTGCGTCGTAGCGGCTGCCCATCTCGGGCCAGTCCCGCTACCTCGCGGACGGCCAGCACGGCCGCGATCACCGAGCCAACCGCTCCCACGGCCGCAGCCCAGAACCAGGCCGTGAAGTGGACCTGCACATCGGTGACACCTGAGGCCTCGAAGTCGGCCCGGATCTCGCCGGGCAGCGTCTGGTAGCCGGCGATCACCGTCGCGACGACGCCCAGCGCCGCGACAAGTGCGAGCACGGCGAGTGTCCGTCGTACCGCACCGCGGGTGACCAGGAGCACTCCCCAGGCGGCGAGTACGACGAGGCTGAGCGACAGGGCGAGCGGCATGTCGCGATCGGACTCGACATCTGCAGTATCAAGTTGCGAGGGGAGGCGGCTGAAGTCGCCCGCCATCGGCCCTCGCCCAGTTCTGGTTCGCCGCGACGGCGGCCAGCGTGCCCGAGCCCAGCCCGAGGAGGACGACGGGAGCGAACGTCTTCCTACTCACCGCTCAGCAAGCCCTCGTCGAAACAGGTGCGGGTCCCGGTGTGGCAGGCCGGGCCCTCCTGGTCGACCTTGACGAGCAGGGTGTCGCCGTCGCAGTCGAGGCGAACCTCCTTGACCCACTGGCGGTTGCCGGACGTCTCGCCTTTGACCCAGTACTCGCCGCGGGACCTGCTCCAGTACGTCGCCCGGCCGGTCGTGAGCGTGCGTGCCAGCGCCTCGTCGTCCATCCAGCCGAGCATCAGGACCTCGCCGGTGTCGTGCTGCTGGACCACGGCAGGGACCAGGCCGGCGTCGTTGCGGGTGAGCCGGTCGGCGATGGCGGGATCGAGGGACGTCACGGTGGTCGATTATCCCTGCTACCCGCCGAAGGCGGGTATCGCCGACTCGTCGGCAACGCACCGGAGTGAGCGAAGCGGGGGGGCGGTCTTGCGACGCGTCGGCGCACGCGGGCAGGACACGCAGGTCGTCGCCGACCGCTGTCGACAGCGTGGTTGTCTGACCGCAATGGTGCGCCATGCGACGCCCACCAACCCTGCGACATGTCGTCTGTCGACCAATTGGTGCGCCGTGCGGGCGCTCACCAGCCCAGGACATCGTCGTTGTCGACCAATTGGTGCGAAATGCGCCGCACCCGCGCTATCCCTGCTGCGCGACCCACGAGGAGTGCAGTCCGCCGTAGACGCCTCCCTCGGCGACCAGGGTGGAGTGCGGTCCACGTTGCACGATCCGGCCCTTGTCGACCACGACGACCTCGTCGGCTTGTTCTGCGGTGGTGAGACGGTGCGCGATCGTGACCGACGTGCGGCCGCTCATCAACCGCTCCAGGGCCCGGTTGATCCGCATCTCCAGCGCTGGGTCGACGGCGCTCGTGGCCTCGTCGAGGACCAGCAGGTCGGGGTCGGCGAGGTGCGCCCGGAGCAAGGCGACCAACTGTCGCTCCCCCGCGGACAGGGAGTCGCCGCGCTGACCGACCTTGGTCTTCAGGCCACGCGGCAGGGCCGCCAGCCAGTCATCGAGGCCGAGCTCGGCGGCGGAGGCCTCGATCTCGGCGTCGGTGGCGTCGAGCTTGCCGTAGCGCGCGTTCGCAGCGAGCGTGTCGTCGAACAGGAAGCCCTCCTGGGGCACGAGGACCACGCTGCGGCGAAGCGAGTCGTCGGAGACCTCGCGCAGGTCGACACCGTCGAGCCGGACCGCACCCTCGGACGGATCCATCAGCCGGGTCAGCAGCTTCGCGACCGTCGACTTGCCGGAGCCGGTCTCGCCCACGACCGCCACCCGGCTGCCTGCCTCCAGCGCCAGGTCGACGTCGTGCAGGACCGGAGGCCCGCTGGGATAGGAGAACGTCACGTGGTCGAACCGGACGTCGATGGGGCCGTTGGGCAGGGTCGCGCCGTCCGGGCCGGGGTCGACCAGGTCGGCCGGGGTGTCCAGGATCCCGATCACGCGTCGCCAGCCCGCGATGGCGTTCTGCGCGTCGGTGAGGATCTGGGTGCCCATCTGCACCGGGTTCACGAAGAGCGTGACCAGGAACGCGAACGCGAGCACCTCGCCGGCGGTGATCTCGCCGGCGAATCCCAGCTTGATGCCGAGAATCAGCACGCCTGCGTTTGCCAGTCCGCCCGAGACGCCGCCGAGTGAGAACGACATCACCGTGAAGCCCTGCGCCTTGGTGCTGGCGGCCTGGTTGGCCGCGATGGCGGCGTCGATCCGGTCCTGGGTGCGCTTCTCGACGGCGTACGTCCGGACGACGGCCGCACCGACGACCGGCTCGGAGATGGCGCTGAGCATGATCGCGACCTCGCGCCGGACGACGCCGTACGCGTTGGAGAGCTTGCGCTGGAAGAACCGCAGCGAGAGGAACAGGGGCAGGAAGCACACCCAGACCAGGATGCAGAGCTGCCAGGAGTACCAGGCCATCACCACGGTGGCGACCAGCATCTGCCCGACACTGATGACGAAGATGATGCCGCCGAAGATCAGGAACTGGCTGACCTGGTCGACGTCGCTGGTCACCCGGCTGACCAGGGCACCCCGGCGTTCGGTGTTCTGGGTGAGCAGCGGCAGGTCGTGGACGTGCCGGAACGCCTTGATCCGCAGGGTCGCGAGTCCCCGCTCGGCGCTGCTGAACAGCCGCGACGTCATCGCGTACGACGCCACGCCGGTCAGCACGATCGCGATCGTCGCGACCAGCCCGACCCAGAGCACGAAGCCGACGTCCGGGCCCCCGGGTGCACCGATGCCCTTGTCGAGGGTCTGCTGCACCGAGATGGGTACGACGACCTGGCCGACCGTGGCCACCAGCGCGAGCAGGAACGTCTTGCCGATCCCCTCGCGGAGCTCGGGCGAGTACTTCACTCCGCGCCGGATGGTGTCGAGGGCCTTGATCTCCTCGCCGGTGTCCATGGTGGTGCCGCTGGTGCGTCATGCATCGACCTCGTCGCGGGGCTGCTCGTAGGCGTTGACCAGCCGCGCATAGGCGGGGTTCCGCTCGAGCAGAGCGGTGTGCGGTCCACGGTCGAGGACCCGGCCGTCGTCGAAGTAGATCACCTCGTCGGCGAGCCCGATCGTGGCCTTGCGGTAGGCGACGACGACGAGCGTGGGTGCCCCGCTGGCCGAGCTCGATCCGGCAGCGCGCAGGCCGGCCAGGATCCGGGCCTCGACCTCGGGGTCGACCGCGCTGGTGGCGTCGTCGAGGATGAGCAGCCGCGGCCGGCGTACCAGCGCCCGCGCGAGCGAGATCCGTTGCCGCTGCCCTCCCGACAGGCTGGTGCCGCGCTCGCCGAGCCGGGTGTCGAGGCCGTCGGGCAGGGCCGCGACGAAACCGTCCGCCTGGGCGGTCCGCAGCGCCTCCCAGACGGCCTCGTCGGGCAGGTCGGCTCCCAGCGTGACGTTCCCGCGGACGGTGTCGTCGAACAGGAACGCGGTCTGGGGCACCACATTGACCGACGCCGGCGAGCTCGCCGTGGGCGAGGTCGCGCAGGTCGATGCCGTCGATGCTGACCGACCCGCCGTCCGGGTCGACCAACCGGGTGAGCAGGTTGGTCAGCGTGCTCTTGCCGGATGCGGTCGGGCCGACCAGGGCGACCGTCTGTCCCGGCGCGACGTCGAAGGTGACCTCGCGCAGGAGGTCCTGGTCGTCGGCGTAGTTGAACGCGAGGCGGTCCACCCCGAGGTGAGCAGGTGCGGTGCGGTCGAGCGTGCGCGCGCCGTACTTCATCTCGCCGGTGGCGTCGAGGACCGTCCTGGACCCGGTCGAAGCCGACCACGCTGCGCGGGAACTCACCCAGCAGCCAGCCGATGGAGCGGATCGGGAACGAGACGATCGTGAGGAGGTAGGCGACGGTCACCAGGTCACCCGGGGCGGTGGCGCCGTCCAGCACTCGGGACACGCCGACGGCGAGCACGACGAGGACGCCGAGGTTCGGCAGCGCGGCCAGGGTGGGGTCGAACGCGGCCCGGATCCGTCCGGCCTTGATGTTCACGTCGCGGAGCTCGTGGGCCTTGGCGGCGAACCGGGCGGTCTCCTCGCGCTCGCGACCCAGGGTCTTGACCACCATGGCGCCGTCGAACGACTCGTGGGCGACCTCGCTGAGCTCGGCCCGCAGCGCCTGGGCGCGCGTCATCAGCGGTGAGGCGAGGTGCTGGTAGGCGAGGTTGGCCACGATCACACACGGGAAGACCATCAGCCCGACCAGGGCCAGGACCAGGTCGGCCAGCAGCATCTGCACGATCGCGATGACCATCATGGCAACGGTGCCCACCGCCATCGGCAACGGCGCGATCGGCCCCCACGCCGCTTCGACATCGGAGTTGGCGTTGGAGAGCAGCTGCCCGGTGGGGTGTCGCTGGTGCCACTCCATCGGCAGCGTGAGGTACTGGCGGGTGACGGCGCGGCGGTAGTGCGCCTGCATCCGGTACTGCATGATGCCCGCGCCGAGCCGGCGCGCCACGATGCCGACCGCACGCAGCATCGCGACGCCGAGGAACAGCGCCAGCACCGCCCAGAGCACCCCGTTGCCGATGTGCCCGTCCTCGAACGCAGGGAGTACGGCGTGGTCGGTGGCCCAGCCGAGGACCCAGGCATCGGCGACGGTCAGCGCTCCGAAGAGCACGCTGCCGACCGTGGAGAGGGCGAAGATCCAGGGCTCACGCCTGATCGCGACACCGAGGACTCCGAACCCCGCGCGCGTGGTCGAGGTCCGGGGCGTCACCTTGGCGACTCTATGCTGCGATACGTGAGCACCCGAAACTCGTTCGAAATCGCACGAGCCGAACGCGAACGGCTCTGCGACCTTGCCCTGGAGCTGGGCGCCGACGCCCCGACCCTGTGCGGCGACTGGACCATCAAGGACCTGCTCGCCCACCTGCTGGTCCGCGAGCGCGACCCGATCGGGGCCTCGGGGATCTGGATGCCGGGGCTCGGCAGGGTCACCGAGTGGGCGATGGACCGCACGGCGCGCGGGGATTTCGACGACCTCGTGGAGAAGGTCCGCTCCCCCGGTCTCTCCCCGGTGAACATCCCGCTCGTGGACAAGGCGTTCAACACGCTGGAGTTCTACATCCACCACGAGGACATCCGCCGCGCCCAGCCGACGTGGGAACCTCGGGAGCTCACGTCGTCCGAGCAGTCGCAGATCTGGGCGGCGCTCAAGATGATGGGCCGTGGGTTGGTCCGCAACGCTGGGGTGCCGCTGACCATGCACCGGACCGACAAGGACAAGGAATTCGTGCTCAGGGGCGGAAAGGACCCGGTCACGGTGAGCGGGCTGCCCAGTGAGGTCGCGCTCTTCGTCTACGGCCGGCCGCACCACGATGGCGTGACCCTGGACGGCCCGGAGGACTCCATCGCCACCCTGGAGTCGTCCTCCCTCGGCCTCTGACGCACGAGCGTGAACAAGAGCCGGGTCAGCGGGTGGGGTGGCCGGCGTCGGCCAGGGACCGCTTCACGTCGGCGATCCGCAGCGTGCCGAAGTGGAACACGGTCGCGGCGAGGACGGCGTCCGCCCCCGCATCGACGGCGGGCGGGAAGTGCTCGACCGCGCCCGCACCTCCCGACGCGATGATCGGGATCGTGACCTCACGTCGTACGGCGCGGATCAGGTCGAGGTCGAAGCCCTCCTGGGTGCCGTCGGCGTCCATCGCGTTGAGCAGGATCTCGCCGGCGCCCAGCCCGGCGGCGCGGACCGACCACTCGAGGGCGTCCAGCCCGGCGGACTTCCGGCCGCCGTGGGTCGTGACCTCGAAGCCGGACGGGGTGTCCGGCGCCCGCCGGGCGTCGACTGACAGCACCAGCACCTGGTTGCCGAACCGGTCCGCGATCTCGGCGATCAGCTCGGGCCGGTTGATCGCCGAGGTGTTGATCGCGACCTTGTCGGCACCTGCTCGCAGCAACCGGTCGACGTCCTCGACCGAGGACACCCCACCACCGACGGTGAGCGGGATGAAGACCTCCTCGGCGGTCTTCGACACGATCTCCATCGTCGTCGCGCGGCCCTCGTGCGATGCCGAGATGTCGAGGAACGTGAGCTCGTCGGCACCCTCCGCGTCGTACGTCCGGGCCAGCTCGACCGGATCTCCGGCGTCCCGCAGCTCCTTGAAGTTGATGCCCTTGACCACCCGCCCGGCGTCGACGTCCAGGCACGGGATCACGCGGATGGCGAGCGTCATGCGCGGGTCAGCCTGAGCGCGTCCTCGAGGGTGAACCGCCCTTCGTAGAGCGCAGTGCCGATGATCGCGCCCTCCACGCCGTCGCCGACCAGACCCGTGAGCGCCTCGAGGTCGGCCAGCTCGGTGACGCCACCCGACGCCACGACCGGCCTGTCGGTGGCGGCGCAGACGCTCTTCAGCAGGTCGAGGTTGGGCCCCTGGAGCATGCCGTCCTTGTTGACGTCGGTGACGACGTAGCGGGCGCAGCCCTCGGAGTCGAGCCGAGCGAGGACGTCGTAGAGGTCCCCGCCGTCGCGGGTCCAGCCTCGTGCGGCCAGGGTCCGTCCGCGTACGTCGAGGCCGACGGCGACCCGGTCGCCGTACTCGGCGATGGCCGCGGCGCACCACTCGGGCTGCTCGAGCGCGGCCGTCCCGATGTTGACACGTCGGCAGCCGGTGGCCATCGCAGCGGCCAGCGACTCGTCGTCGCGGATCCCGCCGCTCATCTCGACCTGGATGTCGAGTGCCTCGACGATCTTCGCCTGCAGCTCACGGTTGTGGCCGCGGCCGAAGGCGGCGTCCAGGTCGACGAGGTGGATCCATTCGGCACCGGCGGCCTGCCAGCGCAGCGCCGCCTCCACCGGGTCCCCGAAGCGCTTCTCCGAGCCCGCCACCCCCTGGACGAGCTGGACCGCCTGTCCGCCTGCGATGTCGACCGCGGGCAGCAGTTCGAGATAGTCACCCATGCCGGAATCCTAGGCTGGGCGGATGTGCCGGCCGAGCGCGTCTCAGTGCCGCGGAACAGCATCATGTGCAGGACGGGCGCCGCCAACACGCTCACCAACAGCGCCAGGGCCCGGGTCGCCCAGTCCTGGAAGGCGATCCAGACCACCACGTTGAGGGCGACCAGCAGGCAGATCGTGATGTTCAGCTGGTTGCGGTGGCGCTGGGCGAGTGGTCCGGTCTGGCCCTTGGCGAACCTCGGCAGCCGCGAGGTGACCGCGCGTCGGCGGGCCTCGCGGCGTTCGTGACGCTCGGCCTCAGCGGCACGGGCGGCGGCTTTCACCGCCTGTTCCCGCTCCCGTTCGGCCCGGCGGCGGGCTCGTTCCTTGCTCATCCGGTCCTCAGGGTCGCGACCCAGTTGCGCAGCAGGGCCGCACCGGCGTCGCCCGACTTCTCCGGGTGGAACTGGGTCGCCCAGAGCGGACCGTTCTCGACCGCCGACACGAACCGGTCACCGCCGTGCTCGGTCCAGGTGACCAGCGGGGCGCGCGTGTGGCCGTTGGTCACGAGCGTCCAGTCGCGAGCGGCGTAGGAGTGGACGAAGTAGAACCGCTCGTCCTCGACGCCCGCGAACAGGGCCGTGCCCGACGGCGGGTCGACGGTGTTCCACCCCATGTGGGGTACGACGGGCGCCTGCAACCGTTCGACGACGCCCGGCCACTCGTCACAGCCCTCGGTCTCGACACCGTGCTCGACGCCACGCTCGAAGAGGATCTGCATGCCGACACAGATGCCCAGCACGGGTCGGCCACCCGCGAGCCGGCGACCGATGATCTCGTGGCCCTTGACCGAGCGGAGTCCGGCCATGCAAGCCGCGAATGCGCCGACCCCGGGGACCAGCAGCCCGTCGGCGTCCATCGCGGCCGACCGGTCGGCGGTCAGCGTGACCGAGGCTCCCGCCCGCTCGACGGCCCGGACGGCGGAGCGGAGGTTGCCCGATCCGTAGTCGAGTACGACGACGGCGGGCTTCAGAGCGTGCCCTTGGTCGAGGGCACGCCGGTCTCCCGCGGGTCGAGGGCGACGGCGTCGCGGAACGCCCGGGCGAAGGCCTTGAACTGGGCCTCGACGATGTGGTGCGGGTCGCGGCCGGACAGCACCCTGATGTGCAGGGCGATCTGCGCGTGGAAGGCGATCGTCTCGAAGACGTGGCGAGTGAGCGACCCCTGGTAGTCGCCGCCGATGGCGACGTACTCCTGGCCTTCCGGCTCGCCGGTGTGCACGCAGTAGGGGCGCCCGGAGACGTCGACGACGGCCTGGACCAGAGCCTCGTCGAGCGGCACCGTGGCGTCGCCGAACCGGCGGATGCCGCGCTTGTCGCCGAGCGCCTCACGCAGCGCCTCGCCCAGGACGATCGCGGTGTCCTCGACGGTGTGGTGGGCGTCGATGTGGGTGTCACCGTTGGCGTGCACGACCAGGTCGATCAGCGAGTGCCGGGAGAACGCGGTGAGCATGTGGTCGTAGAAGCCGACATTGGTGGAGACCTCCGAGCGCCCGGTCCCGTCGAGGTCGACCTCGATCTGGACCTTGGACTCGCTGGTCTCCCGCTCGACACGGGCGGTCCTGCTCTTTTCGGGGTCCCCGGCGGAGCGCGAGCGAAGCGAGTGGTCTGTTGGGGTGTTGCTCATTTCTGTTCCTCCATGACCTGGGTAAGAGCGTGCTTGAAGGCCGACATCTCCTCGTGAGTGCCGATGGAGACCCGGAGCCAGCCCTCCGGACCGGTCTCGCGGATCAGCACCCCGCGGTCGAGCAGGCCCTGCCACACAGCGTGCCGGTCCGCGAACGTGCCGAAGAGCGCGAAGTTCGCGTCGCTCTCGGCGACGGTCAGGTCCCGGTCGCGGAGCCAGCGTACGGTCTTGTCGCGTTCGGCCCGCAGGTCCTCGACCCGACCGAGCAGCTCGGGGGCATGCCTGAGTGCCGCCAGCGCGACCGCCTGGGTGACCGCGGACAGGTGGTAGGGCAGCCTGACCACGCGGACGGCGTCACAGATCTCGGGGGCCGCGGCGAAGTAGCCCAGCCGTGCCCCGGCCAGCGCGAACGCCTTGCTCATCGTGCGGCTGACGACCAGGTTGCGGTGCTCGGGGAGCAGTTCCAGGGCGCTGGGAGTGCCGGCCCGGCGGAACTCGCCGTACGCCTCGTCGACGACGACGATCCCGTCACCAGCGGCCTCGCACAGCATGCTCACCGCCTCGGGCGGAAGCGCGGTGCCGGTCGGGTTGTTGGGCGAGGGCAGCAGGACGACCGACGGAGCAACCTCGAGCACCTTCGCCCGCGCCGCGTCGAGGTCGAGCGAGAAGTCGGTCTCGCGATGCCCGACGACCCAGTCGGTCATGGCGTCGCGGGCATACTCGGGATACATCGAGTACGTCGGCGCGAAGCTCAGCGCCCGACGGCCGGGTCCTCCGAACGCCTGCAGCAGCTGGAGCATCACCTCGTTGGAACCGTTGGCGGCCCAGATCTGCTCCGGACCGACACCGTGGCCGAGGTAGTCGGCAAGCGACTTGCGCAGCTCGCCGAACTCCCGGTCGGGATAGCGGTTCAGGGTCGTCGCCGCCTCGGCCACCGCCGTGGCAATGTCGGCCACCACGGCGGGGGACGGCGGGTAGGGGTTCTCGTTGACGTTGAGCTGCACCGGAACGTCGAGCTGCGGGGCGCCGTACGGCGTGATGCCGCGCAGCTCCTCGCGCAGAGGAGGAAAGGCCATCGAGGTCACTCCTCGAAGCGGACGCGGACGGCCGCGCCGTGACCGGGGAGGTCCTCGGCGTCCGCGAGGTTGACGACGTGGTCGGCGACGGCGGCCAGGCCCTGGCGGGTGTAGTCGACGACGTGCACCGCCTTCAGGAACGCCCGGACCGACAGCCCCGAGCTGTGGCAGGCACAGCCGGCCGTGGGCAGCACGTGGTTGGACCCGGCGCAGTAGTCGCCCAGCGACACCGGCGCGAACGAGCCCACGAAGATCGCACCCGCGTTGTGCACCCGACCGGCGACCTCGACGGCGTTCCGGGTCTGGATCTCGAGGTGCTCGGCGGCGTAGGCATTGACCACGTCGAGTCCCTGGTCGAGGTCGTCGACGAGGACGATGCCGGACTGCCGACCGGTGAGCGACGTCCGGATCCGGTCGACGTGGCGGGTCACCGCGATCTGCTTGTCGAGCTGGGCCTCGACCTCGTCGGCCAGCTCCTCGGACGGCGTGACCAGCACGCTGGCCGCCAGCGGGTCGTGCTCGGCCTGGCTGATCAGGTCGGCGGCGACGAACGCCGGGTCGGCGCTGTCGTCGGCGAGGACGGCGATCTCGGTCGGACCGGCCTCGGCGTCGATCCCGACGATGCCCTTGAGCAACCGCTTGGCCGCGACGGTGTAGATGCTCCCGGGACCGGTCACGAGGTCGACGCGCCGGCACGGACCGGCGCCGTGGGCGAACATGGCGATCGCCTGGGCCCCGCCGACGGCGTACACCTCCTCGACGCCCAGCAGGGCGCAGGCCGCCAGGATCGTCGGATGCGGGAGCCCGCCGTTGCCCTTGCTGCGGGGACGAGGTGAGGGCGATCGAGGCCACGCCGGCGACCTGGGCCGGCACCACGTTCATGACGACGCTGGAGACGAGCGGGGCGAGGCCACCGGGAACATAGAGGCCGACCCGCTGCACCGGCACCATCCGCTGGGTGACCCGGGCGCCGGGGCCGAGTTCGGTGACGACGTCGTGGGCGAGCTCGGCCTCGCAGGTGGCGCGCAGCCGGGCGATCGACTCCTCCAGTCCGCGGCGCACGGCCGGGTCGAGGGCGGCGAGCGCGTCCCGCAGAGCCGTCGGCGGGACCACGATGTCGGTCTGTACGACGCCGTCGAACCTGGCCGAGTAGTCCGCGATCGCCTCGACCCCGCGGTCGCGGACGTCGTCGCAGATCGGTCGGACCACCTGCAGGGCAGCCTCGACATCGAACTCGGCCCGCGGCACTGCGCTCCGGTAGTCGGCGGGCGCAGCGCCGGCGGCGGCCCTGAGGTCGATCCTGCGCATCATGAGTCCCAGTCTAGATGTGGGTTGCACCGGTCCCGGTCCCGTTTCACCTACGGTGGGATCGTGACCGAGAAGATGCCGATGTTCCCGCTGAACACGGTGCTGTTTCCGGGTGTCTCGGTGCCCCTGCACGTGTTCGAGGACCGCTACCGCGCGCTCGTGCATCGGCTGATCACGCTCGAGGAGCCTGCCGAGCGATTGTTCGGGTCGGTGGCGATCCGCGAGGGATATGAGGTGGGCGACCACGGAGCCCAGTCGCTGCACCGGATCGGGTGCTACCTGCAGTTGACCGACGCGGTTCGCAACGACGACGGCACCTTCGACATCGTCGCCGTCGGACGCGGCCGGATCCGGCTCGACGGCATCGACGGCTCCGGCAGCATCCTCGAGGGCACCGTGGAGCGACTCGAGGACGGTGCCGGGGAGGTCAGGGCCGAGACCGTCAGCGTTGCCCTGGCGACGTTCGAGACCTATCGGGCCACCGTCTCGGAGGTGAGCGACTCCGACGTGCTGGTCGGTGAGCTGCCCAACGACCCGACGTACCTCTCCTGGAGCCTGGCCGCGACCTGCCTGCTCACGATGCGCGAACGGCAAGACCTGCTGGAGGCACCCAATGCCGCCGTCCGGCTGGCCATGGTGACCGGGATGCTGCAGCGGGAGGTGCGGGCAATGCGAGCGATCCCCTCACTGCCCGCGACCGACGTGTCCCGCAACCGCTGGAGCCCGAACTGACCGCGACTCGCTCAGTTCGTGGTGAGCTTCACCACCCCGTGGGTGGTATTGCCTTCGAACCAGCTGGAGACGCCGAGCGCGGTGAACGGTTCGACATTCTCGATCACGTCGTCCGGCGCGTCGAGATCCTCCAGCACCTTGACCAGCCAGCCGTCGCCGGCATCCACGTTGAGGTAGAACACGGAGCTGGCCTTGTCGGACTCCGGGACGACGTCCTTGTAGGTGTCCAGGTCGCCGAGGTCGCCGTCCTCCGAGAGCTGGTCGAGGTAGTCCTGCGTTGGGACCGAAGCTGACGTAGTCGTCCGACGCCTTGGACTGGAGCAGCTCGGGGTCGTCGGTCTGCGGGCGGATCTTGTCCAGGACCTCCTCGATGGCGTCCGGGTCGCCCTTCACCTTCACCCCGACCCCCAGGTTGCTGAAGTCCTCGTTGTTGACCATTGCCTCGATGTCGATGTCGCTGCTGACGGCGATCGCGAATGCCTCTCCGGCCAGCGTCTCGGCGTCCTCGGGCAGCTCCAGGCCCGACTCCTCCTCCGCGTCGGCGATCAGCTCGTCCGCGCTGGCTGCCGTCACCCGCCGCCTCCGCTGCCCACTCCAAGAGCGCCGTGAACCAGCCTTCCTTGAACGAGCCACCCAGTGCGAGAGCCGTGTCGTCGGGGAGGGTGGAGACGACGTCGGCGCCGGCGTCCCCGGCGAACGCGTCGGCGAGGTCGCTCTTTCCGACCTCCCCCGCGAACTCGGCCTCGATCGAGCCGTCGCTGAAGCGCACCTTGATCGCTGCACCCTTGAAGTCCTTGAGCTGCGTCGACGGTCTCGTCCGGAAGCGAAGACTCGAGGCTTTCCATGTCGGACGTGCCGTCGTCGCCGCTGTAGCTGGCGGGCATGTCCGAGCTGCTGCCTCCATGAGGTTCACCAGCTCGTCACCAGCCTCGGGCGCGGCGTACAGCGTCATGATGCCGTCGTCGCCGGCTTCGTCGGTCCAGTGCTGGTAGTCCTCGTCGTCGGCGAGAGTGGCCTTGTCGGCCTCCTCGACGACCTTCTCGGCCAGGTCCTGGGTCTCGGCGACGACTGCCCAGTCGCCCTCGACGACGTAGCCTCCGTCGCCGGACTCCTCGTCGGAGTCCGACTTCGTCACCGGAGTCGCCGGTGTCGCAGGTCTGGAGCTTCTCGAGACCGTCCTCGGCCTTGTCCTTGTCGGAGACCTGTACGACGAACACCGCCGTGGGCTCGTCCTCCCCCAGGTCGACGGCCGCGACTGCCATCCGGTCGCCCAGCCACGGCTCGATGTCGTCGTCGTAGTCGACGTCGGTGCAGGTGCCGTCCTTCTGGAGCTCCTCGAAGAGGTCCTTGCGGATGTCGTCCTTCGCGTCGAGCTTCAACTCGTCCTTGAACCCGGGGAACTTGTTGAGCGTCTTGAGGGCCTCGATCTTCTGGTCGCCGCTCGGGTCGAGGTTGATCGAGGCGTAGCCGATCGTCGAGTCCGGCAGCGCCTCCGCAGCGTCGGGACCCGAGGAGAAGTACCAGGTCGCTGCCCAGGCCGCCCCACCCACCAACGCAACGCCGCCGACGATGCCACCGGCGATCAGGGCGGTCCGGCGGCCGCTGCCTCGCGTCGGGACACCGGCCGGGTCACCCCCGGACGACGAGAGAATTTCATGGTCGCCGGGTGGCGGAAAGTTGCTGGACACGGGGACCCCCATTGAGTTGCTGCCTGCTGATGCGACGCCGATCCTACCTGCGCGGTTCCCTACCCACGGTCCTAACGTGGCAAACCTGCGAGGTCGTGACCAGGCTGTGACCAGGCCGGCGACCAGCGTCGGCGGTCAGGGCTGGCTGCGACGCCGCGGATACAGGAAGAACACGGCGGCCGCGCTGACGAGTGCCCCGAGGGGGAAGGCGAGCCACGCGGACTTCCCGTGCACGCTCAGGTCGGCAGGGATCGGGTCGAAGTCGTCGGCGGTGCGCGCAATCGGGTGCGGGTCCGGGGGGCCGAGCGCCACGCCGACCACCCACATGAGGTATGCGGCCAACACGGCGCCGACGATGATCGCGGCCAGGCTGGCCACCTCGTCGTTGTCGAAGACCAGCGTCAGGACGAGGCCCAGAACCAGGCCGGCCGCCGCGGCAATGAGTGCGTAGAGGCCGGTGCCGGAGAAGTCCTCGGGCAGTCCGCCGCCGTCGAGAACCCACTTGTGCTGGTAGGCCACCCCGGTTGGCGCCGTCCAGAGGTGCTCCCAGAGGAACCCGCACGCGACGCCGGCGACGGCGAACACCACCAGGATCGCGACCACGTCGATGGCGACCCGTCGGCTTCGTGGGTCGCTGCTCGACCGGTGCCGGCTGGGCCGGGGCGCGGTGGCTCAGCTGCCCAGACATCCCGGCCCCAGCAGTTGTTTGAGGTCGGCGAACAGTGCTGGGGTCGGCGTGACCCGAAGTCGGTCGTCGAGCCTGAGAAAGGTGGTCGACGCCCGGTTCAGCAGTTTCAGCCGCACCTCGGTCACGCCTGGGTGGGTGACCAGGACGTCCTTGAGCTGTTCGACCACCGGGCCCGTGCACCGGGTCGCCGGCAGCGTGATCACCACCGGACCGCTCGGCGCATCGGACAGGTCGGGGACGGTGACCTCCTGCCCGTGGATCTCCGGCACGTCCTTGCCGCGCGACAGCCGGCCCTTGACGGTGACGATGCTGTCCTCGCTGAGGTAGGCTGCCGGCCAGCTGGTAGGCGCTCGGGAACAGGAGTACGTCGATGGCGCCGTCGAGGTCCTCGACCGTCACCATCGCCCAGGCGTCGCCGCGCTTGGTGATCTTGCGCTGAACCGAGGTGATCAGGCCGGAGATCGTGATCGACGAGCCGTCGGGACGTTCCTCGTCGAGCATCAGCTGTCCGATGCTGCAGTCGCGGGCGTTGGCCAGCACGTGCTCGAGGCCTTGCAGCGGATGGTCGGACACGTAGAGGCCGAGCATCTCCCGCTCGTGGCCCAGCAACGTCGTCTTGTCCCAGTCGTCGATGTCGGGAATGGTCACGGTGATGCCGAAGCCGCCGACACCGCCGTCGTCCAGGCCACCGAACAGCGAGTCCTGGCCGATCGCCTCGTTCCGCTTGATGTCGATGTATTGGTCGACGGCAGCCTCGTGGATCGCGACGAGCGCACGCCGCTTGTGCTTCATCTCGTCGAAGGCACCCGCCTTGATCAGCGACTCGATCATCCGCTTGTTGCAGACCAGGGCCGGCACCTTGTCCATGAAGTCGTTGAAGTCGGCGTAGCGGCCCTTCTCCTCACGGGCGGTGACGATGCCGTCCACCACGTTGTGACCAACGTTGCGGATCGCGGTGAGCCCGAAGCGAATGTCGCGGCCGACCGGCGTGAAGGTCGCCTGGGACTCGTTGACGTCGGGAGGCAGGACCTGGATCTTCATCCGGCGACACTCGTTGAGGTAGATCGCCATCTTGTCCTTGTCGTCCTTCACGGACGTGAGCAGGGCGGCCATGTATTCGGCCTTGTAGTGCTCCTTGAGATAGGCAGTCCAGTAGGAGATCAGGCCGTAGGCCGCCGTGTGCGCCTTGTTGAACGCGTAGTCCGAGAACGGCACGAGGACGTCCCACAGCGCCTTCGTGGCCCGCTCGGAGTAGCCGCGCTCCTTCATGCCCTCGGAGAACGGCACGAACTCCGCGTCCAGGATCTCCTTCTTCTTCTTGCCCATCGCCTTGCGGAGCAGGTCGGCCTGGCCGAGCGTGTAGCCCGCAAGCTGCTGGGCGATCGCCAGGATCTGCTCCTGGTAGACGATCAGGCCGTACGTCGGCTGCAGGATGTCGGCGAGGGGTTCGGCGAGCTCCGAGTGGATCGGGGTGATGGCCTGCTTGCCGTTCTTGCGCAGCGCGTAGTTGGTGTGGCTGTCGGCACCCATCGGCCCGGGCCGGTAGAGCGCCAGCACAGCGGAGATGTCCTCGAAGCAGTCGGGACGCATCAGCCTGAGCAGCGAGCGCATCGGGCCGCCGTCGAGCTGGAAGACTCCGAGGGTGTCGCCCCGACCGAGCAGCTGGTAGGCGGCGGCGTCGTCGAGTTCGAGATCCTCGAGCACCAAGGTCTCGCCGCGGTTGGCCAGGATGTTGTTCACCGCGTCGTCGAGGACCGTGAGGTTGCGCAACCCCAGGAAGTCCATCTTGATCAGGCCGAGACGCTCGCAGGTCGGGTAGTCGAACTGCGTGATGATCGCGCCGTCCTGCTCGCGCTTCATCAGCGGGATCACGTCGATCAGCGGTTCGCTCGACATGATCACGCCGGCCGCGTGGACTCCCCACTGCCGCTTGAGCCCCTCGATCCCGATGGCAGTGTCCACGACCGTCTTGACGTCGTTGTCGCCGTCGTAGAGGGAGCGGAACTCGCCGCCCTCGCCGTAGCGCTTGTGGTCGGAGTTGAAGATCTCCTTGAGCGGGATGTCCTTGCCCATCACCGCAGCGGGCATCGCCTTGGTGATCCGGTCACCCATCGCGAACGGATAGCCGAGGATGCGGCTGGAGTCCTTGACCGCCTGCTTGGCCTTGATGGTGCCGTAGGTGACGATCATCGAGACCCGGTCGTCGCCGTACTTCTCGGTGACGTAGCGGATCACCTCGCCGCGTCGGCGCTCGTCGAAGTCGATGTCGAAGTCGGGCATCGAGACCCGCTCGGGGTTGAGGAACCGCTCGAACAGCAGCCCGTGCCTGAGCGGGTCGAGGTCGGTGATCCGCAGGGCGTAGGCGACGATCGAGCCGGCGCCGGAACCGCGGCCGGGACCGACCCGGATCCCGTGTTCCTTGGCCCAGTTGATGAAGTCGGCGACCACGAGGAAGTAGCCCGGGAAGCCCATCGACAGGATGACCCCGATCTCGAACTCCATCCGGTCGCGGACCTCGCCGGAGATCCCGCCCGGGTAGCGCGCGACCAGCCCCCGCTCGACCTCCTCGAGCAGCCACGTCTCCTCGGTGTGGCCTGGCGGGCACGGGAAGCGCGGCATGTAGTTGGCGTTCTCGTTGAACTCGACCTCGCAGCGCTCGGCGATCAACAGGGTGTTGTCGCAGGCCTCCTTGAAGCCGAGCTTGTGCTCCCACAGGTCGCGCATCTCTGCCGGTGACTTGATGTAGTAGCTGTTGCCCTCGAGCTTGAACCGCTTCGGGTCCGCCATCGTGCTGCCCGACGACACGCACAACAGGTGCTCGTGTGCGCCGGCGTCCTCGGCGTTGACGTAGTGGGAGTCGTTGGTCGCGATCGGCGGGATGCCGAGGTCCTTGGACAGCCTGAGCAGGTCGTCACGCACCCGGGCCTCGATGTCGAGACCGTGCTCCATGAGCTCGAGGTAGAAGTTGTCGCGACCGAAGATGTCCTGGAAGTCGGCCGCCGCCTGTCGGGCCTTGCCGTAGTCACCGATGCGGAGCCAGGTCTGGATCTCTCCCGACGGACACCCGGTGGTGCCGATCAGGCCCGCGGCGTATTCGGAGAGCAGCTCGCGGTCGGCGCGCGGCTTGTAGTAGAAGCCCTCCGTCGACGACCGAGTGGCCAGCCGGAACAGGTTGTGCATCCCCGCGGTGCTCTCGGCCAGCAGGGTCATGTGGGTGTAGGCGCCCGAGCCCGAGACGTCGTCGTCGCCGCCGTTGCTCCAGCGCACCCGCTTGCGTTCCTGGCGCGGGAGTGTTGGGGGTGAGGTAGGCCTCCGTGCCGATGATCGGCTTGATGCCTGCAGCCTTCGCCTTGGCGTAGAAGTCGTAGGCGCCGAACATGTTCCCGTGGTCGGTCATCGCGATCGCGCCCATGCCGAGCTCCGCCGTGCGCGTGAACAGGTCCCCGAGTCGCGCGGCACCGTCGAGCATGGAGTAGTCCGTGTGCACGTGCAGGTGCACGAAGTCGGCTGACGACCCGGAGGACATGTGTGAACCTTCTCCCAACAAGCTCGAGGGGCTGACCGATCAGCGGCACCGATCAGCGCTTTGGCGGGCGAGCCGGCCGCCGTTCTTAGGGGAAGAACGTCAGCCTACGCGACCCGACCAGCCGATCCTGACACGGCACACCGACAACCCGGGCACGGCCCCGACTACGGCCCCGACAACCCTGTCCGGATGGCTTGACCGTCGCGCCGGCGGGCGTTTTGCTGGACGCTTACGGCACCCGCCCTACCCCGACCTGGAGGAGCCCACATGTCCGGCAAGGTTGTGCATTTCGAGATCCCCTTCGACGACGGCGACCGCGCCGGCGCGTTCTACCAGGCAGCCTTCGGCTGGACGATCATGCCGATGCCCGACATGGGCTACACGATCGTTTCCACTGGTCCCAGCGACCCGGAGACCGGCCCGACCGAGCCGGGGTTCATCAACGGCGGCATGTTCCAGCGCGATGACGCGTCCAGGGCCCAGAACATCGTCATCGACGTGCCCGACATCGAGGCGGCTCTGAAGGCGGTCGGCGAGGCCGGCGGCAGCACGGTCGGCGAGCGGATGGCCGTGGGCGAGATGGGCTTCGCGGCGTACTTCAAGGACAGCGAGGGCAACGTGGTCGGCCTCTGGCAGAACGCCTGAGCCTCACGCGACGGGCGCCCCCGCGGCCCCGCGGGCCTCCAGGCCATCCGGACGTCGGGTGCCTTCTCCTCGTTCGCTGCTCCGTCGGTTCGCTCGACCTCGACGAGCCCCCGGTGCCGGTAGAACGCCCGGGCGCCCACGTTGCTCTCGAACACCCAGAGCTCGAAGCCGTCGGGGCGACAGCGACTTGACCACGTCGAGGAGGACGCCACCGATGCCCTGGCCGGTCTGGTCCGGCGTGATGAACAGGTGGTCGAGCCAGGTCGCGGTCATCAGGGCGTATCCCAGGAGCTCCGCCGTCCCGCTCGGCCAGCCACGCCTCGTGGTCCTCGGTCAGGCGCGCGGCCATCCACGGCCCGGATCCTCGGCATTCGGGTGCATGGCCGGCGGCATCATCGGGACCGCCGCCTCGCGAGCCGCGAGGTAGAGGTCGGCGATCGCGTGGGCATCGGCCACCTCCGCCTGCCTGACCGTGAGGTCGAGGTGTGACTCAGTGGGCATTCCGGATCGTCTCAAGTGCGGCGGCGAGGTCGTGCGGGTACGCCGACTCGTAGGTCACGTAGTCGCCAGACTCGGGATGCTCGAAACCAAGTCCTACGGCGTGCAGCCACTGACGTTCGATGCCGACCCGATCGGGCCAGGGCCGGGTCCGCGCCGTACGTCAGGTCGCCGACGCAGGGATGCTTCAACGCGCTCATGTGGACCCGGATCTGATGGGTCCGGCCGGTCTCGAGGTGGACCTCCAGGAGGCTGGCGAACCGGTGCGCCTCGAGCGTCTTGTAGTGGGTGATGCTGTGCCGCCCGTCGGCCATCACGGCGAACTTGTAGTCGGCCTTGGGATGACGTCCGATCGGGGCGTCGATGGTGCCCTCCTGCGGATCGGGGTGCCCCTGCACCATCGCGTGGTAGGTCTTGTCGACGGTGCGGTGCCGGAAGGCATTCTTCAGCACGGAGTAGGCACGCTCGGACTTGCAGATCACCATCACGCCCGACGTACCGACGTCGAGACGCTGCACGATCCCCTGCCGCTCGGACGCGCCGCTGGTGGCGATCCGGAACCCGGCACCGGCCAGGTGGCCGACCACCGTCGGCCCCGACCAGCCGGGCGAGGGATGTACGGCGACCCCGACCGGCTTGTCGATCACCACGATCGAGTCGTCGTCGTGGATGATCTTGATTCCCTCGACGATCTCCGGCACCACCTCGAGCGGATCGGCCACCGACGGAAGTGCCACGTCCAGCATCGCGCCCGCGTCGAGTCGGTCGGACTTGCCGGCATCGTTGCCGTCGAGCTGAACCAGACCCTTGGCGATCAGGTCTGCGGCGCGGGTGCGGGAAAGGCCGAACATCCGGGCCAGGGCGGTGTCGACGCGCTCACCAGCCAGGCCGTCCGGGACCAGCACGGTTCGATGGTCGGTCACTTGTCGACCTGGTGGCGGGTGCCGTCAAGCCGCACGCCGCGAACCGCCTGGATGAGGACGACGGCGACCCCGACGTTGAGACACATGTCGGCCACGTTGAAGATCGGCCAGTTCGGCAGCTCGAGGAAGTCCACCACGTGCCCGCGCAGCGGCGCAGGTGAGCGGAAGATCCGATCGGCAAGGTTGCCGGTGATGCCCGCGAACAGCATGCCGAAGCCGAACGCCCAGAAGGTCGTGCCGAGGCGCGGCGAGAGCCACAACACGACGACCGTGGCGACGATCGCAAGGACCGTGAACACCGCGGTGAACTGCGTGCCGGTGCTGAAGGCCGCACCCGGGTTACGCGTCAGGTGCAACCCGAGCAGGTCCCCGAACACGTCGACGCGACCGCGCCCGGTGAGCCGGTCGACTGCGAGCACCTTGGTGCCGATGTCGATCAACAACGCAACGACCGCGGTCGACGCGAAAACCAGGCGGATTCGGGCTCGGGCCGGGCTTTTCGGGGTGGCTGGTTCGGTGTGGTCGCCGGAGCTCAGCGACGTTCCTCGCGCTGCTTGCATGACAGGCACAGTGTGGCACGGGGGAAAGCCATGACCCGCATCTTGCCGATCGGGTTGCCGCACGACTCGCACACGCCGTAGCTGCCGTCGGCGATCCTGGCCAGCGCCCGCTCGGTCTGCGCCAGCATCTCGCGCGAGTTGTTCACGACTGTCAGTTCGTGGTCGCGTTCGAAGCTGGTGGCCCCAAGGTCAGCCTGGTCCTGGCCGGCACCGTCGCCGGCGTCGCGCATCAGTCCGGCGAGCTCGAGCTCCTGGTCGTGCAGCTCGGTTCGGAGGCGGTCGGCGTGCTCGTGCAGCTCCTCCAGGACCTCGTTGAGCTCGGCCTTGGTCCAGGCTTCCTCGCCCTCCTTGACCGCCAGGCTCGCGAGACTCGCCACCTTCTTTGCCGGCGCCTTCTTCGGCGCCGTCCGCTTTGTCGTCACCTTCTTGACCCCCGTTTTCGGTGCAGCCTTCTTCGCCGTCTTGGTGGCGGCGGTCTTGGTCGGTGTTGCGTTCGAGGCGGCCTTGCGCCGTCCTGGCCGGCACGGCCTTCGCCGCGGCCTTCTTGGGCCGCGGCCTTCTTGGGTGCGGCCTTCTTCGGCGGCGGCCTTCGTGGCTGGCTCCTTGGTCGCGTGCTTCGCGGCCGGAGCAGCCTTCTTGGCGGGAGGCGTCTTGGCAGCCGCCTTCTTGGCGGGAGCCTTCTTGGCGGCAGCCTTCTTGGCGGCAGCTTCTTGGCGGCTTGGCTGGCGGCTTCGTCGCGGCCGCCTCCGTTGTCGGCGCGCTCGACTCGGGGGAGGTCTGCGCAGCGCGCCGCGGGAGCACTCTCCTCGCCGCGGCCGCAGCCGTACCGGCAATCAAGTTCCTCGTGCTGCGTGCCATCGGAAACCGGGCCTCCTCGCGGCCATGGAGAAAACGCTCGACCCGCGGCCGTGACCGACCGTGAGTGGTGGGACATTAGCCCCTTACTGGTGCGGACTCAACCTGCCGCGCCTCTCAAGCCGACGATGGTCGGACCCGGGTGGGGTCCGACCATCGTGATCGAGTCTGGAAAGTGCCTGGGAGCAGGCTCCTAGCTCTCGTCTTCGCCGAGGATCGAGCGGAGCCGCTTCGGTGCCGAGCCGGCGCCGTCGTCACTCGGAGCCTCGGACTCGCCGCTGTTGTCGAGTGCCTGCAGCTGTTGGTTGAAGTAGCTCTTGAGGCGGGAGCGATACTCGCGCTCGAACGAACGCAGCGTCTCCACCTCGCTGTTGAGGTTGTCGCGCTCCTTCTCGAGGTCACCGAACAGCTGGGTACGACGCTCGCTGGTCTCCTGGTCGAGCATCTGCGAACGCTGGCGCGCGTCTGCCTCGGCGCGGTCGGCCTTGGCCTTGGCCTCGCTCTCCAACCGCTCGGCCGTGGTGCGGGCCTCACTGACGAGTCTTGTCGGCCTCGGTCTTGGCTTCGTCGACGAGCTCGTCGGCGTTGCGCGCCGCGATCTCGAGCAGCCGGGCCGCAGCCTTGGACGCCTGGGGCACGGTCTGCACCTGGAGCGTCTCGCCACCGGAGGCCGCAGCCACGACGGGGGCCGCCGCAGGGGTCTCCGCAGGGGTCTCCGCGGGGTCTCCGCGGCCTTCTCTTCCTTCGCGGGCTCAGGGGACTTGTCGATCGAAACCGGGTCACCCGACTGCGCCGCCGACAGCTTCGAACGCAGGTCGTCGTTCTCCTTGGTCAGCCGGGACAGCTCGGACTCGACCTCGTCGAGGAACTGGTCGACCTCCCCCATGTCGTAGCCCTCGCGGAGCCGCACGGGCGTGAACCGCTTGTTGCTCACGTCCTCAGGCGTCAACGGCATGCCCTCACCCCATTCGTTATTCGTCCAGCGGAAGTTCTGTCTGATCGAACCATAGCGCTACCGCAGGCTGCGGTTAACCCGACGCTCTGCGACGGCCGGCCCCGCAGTTCAGGCGAAGAAGATCATCCGATTGACCTTCAGCAGCACGTAGGCGCTGATCATCACGATCAGGAAGCCCAGGTCGAGCGCGAAGTTGCCCAGCCGCAGGGGCGGGATGATCCTGCGGATGGCTTTGATGGGCGGGTCCGTGGTCGAGTACGTGCCCTCGAGCACCACGAGTACGACGCCGTGGGGCCGCCACGATCGGGCGAACACCTGGACCCAGTCGACGATGAAGCGGATCCAGAGCAGCGCAATGAACACGAACAGGATGAGCTCGATGATCGTCCCGATGGTGGTCATGGCTCAAGGCTGCCAGAGCGCGACAACTCGACGCGCACTCGACACCCACCCGCCACGCCCGATCAACTCTGGTTGAAGAAGCCGCCCTCGGCGATGCGCTGCTTGTCCTCGGCGGCCACGGTGACGTTGGGAGGGGACAGCAGGAACACCTTGTTGGTGACCCGCTCGATGGTGCCGCGGGTCGCGAAGATCAGGCCCGCCGCGAAGTCGACGAGACGCTTGGCGTCCGCGTCGTCCATCTCGCTGAGGTTCATGATCACGGGCGTTCCGTCGCGGTAGTTCTCGCCGACGGTGCGTGCCTCGTTGTAGGTGCTCGGGTGCAGGGTGGTGATTCTGGACAACTCGGCCACTACTCCCGTCGGGCCCGAGGCGGGTGCCGATGCGGGGCGGCGGCGCTCGGAGATGCTGGACACTGGTGCCGGCTTGACCCGGGACTCGTCCCCGGCCGATCCGCTGGCCGATCCGCGGGCGTTGCGAACCGGTGCCACCTCGGTGGCGCGCTCGGCATCGTCGTAGCCGAACTCATCGTCGTAGCGCTCGGTTTCCTCGAGCAGGCCGAGGTACTCGCCGATCTTGCGCATCGCGCCGCTCATGGGTGCAACCTCTCGAACTCCGTGCCCCGTCGGGACTCAACTTGTGTTGGACATTACTTGATCTGAGGCCGCGGACCGAGGACCGCGCTGCCAATCCGAACGTGTGTCGCGCCGTACTGGATCGCGGCCTCCAGATCGGCGCTCATGCCGGCCGAAATCCAGGTTGCGTCGGGGTGATCGGCCCGGAACTCCGCGGCGATGTCGGCCAGCCGGCCGAAGGCCGCGAGCGGATCCTCGCCGAGCGGGGCGACCGCCATCAGCCCCCGAAGCCGCAGACTGCCGGCGGCCGCCACCTCGGCGGCGAGGGCAGGCAGCTGGCCGGGGTCGGCGCCGAAGCGTCCGTCACCGTGCCCGGGCGGATCGAGGCTGACTTGGAGCAGGCAGTCGACGGCATGGGAGCGGTTGTGAGCCCCCCGTTGCAGGCCACTGACCAGCTTGTGCCGGTCGACCGTCTCCACGACGTCGGCGTACGACGCCACCCTGGCCGCCTTGTTGCTCTGGAGTCCTCCCACGAAGTGCCAGCGCAGGTCGAGCCCGGAGCACTCGCGGACCTTCGCCTCGGCTTCCTGGTGCAGGTTCTCACCGACGTCGGTGACGCCGAGGTCGGCCAACAGCCGCACGTCGGTGGCCGGGAAGAACTTGGTGACGACCACCAGCGTGACGTCATCCGGTTGCCGGCCGGCCGCGACGCACGAGCTCGCGATCCGGTCGCGCACCCTGGCCAGGTTGACGGCGAGCTCGTCGCGTCGAGCGGTGTCGGTCAACGCTCGACCCAGATCAGGCCACCGAAGCGGCCCGCCGCGACCCCGTCCCGCCGGTGGGAGTGCAACTGGGCGTGCTCGAGGGTGCAACGGTCGATGCGGACCACCTCACACCCGGCCCGCTCGAGCTGCGCAGACACGCCGGCGCCGAGGTCGAGACCCGGGGTGCCCCACCTGGTCTCGGCGTACGACTCGGGCACCGCCGCCGACACCTCGGCCCGCATGGCCTCGGGCACCTCGTAGCAACGACCGCAGATGTGCGGGCCCACCCAGGCGGTGACCTGCTCGGCGCCGAGGGCACGCAGTTGCTCCACCGTGTGGGGTACGACGCCCGCCGCCATCCCGTTGCGACCCGCGTGCGCCGCGCCGATCACGCCGGTGCCGGGATCGGCGAGCAGGACCGGAACGCAGTCGGCGACCCGGACCAGGAGTGCCACCCCGCGCTGGTTGGTGACCAGGCCGTCGGCCTCGGGCGGAACGATCGCGACCGGGTCGTCGACGACGGCAACGTCAGCGTCCGTGCACCTGGCGCATCCGGGCGACCCGCACGCCGAGTGCGTCCTCGAGATAGGTCAGCGAGTCGTCGAGGCCCGAGCTGGCCTCGGACAGGTCGAGGTGGACGTCGGTGAAGGCGACCCTGACAATCGGGCGGTGCCACCAGCCGGATTGTCAGGATCGCCTTCACGGGTGTCGCGGTAGGCGAACACGGTTTGCGAATCAGCTACTTCAGGAAGTCGGGCACGTCGAGCTCGTCGTCGTCGAACTGGACCTGACGAGTCGGCCTGCTTGCGGTGACCGGTGGCTGCTGGGCCTGCTGGGCTGCGGGGACTGAGCCTGGGCTGGGCAGGGGCGGCCGGCCTGGCATGCGGCGTAGCCTCGCCCGCCGACGCCGGCGTCACGGTCCGCTTGGTCGCCAACGCCTGGGCGGCCGCCCGGGTCTGCTCCTGGGTCTGCTGCTGCGCCGGTTCGCGGCGGAGCACGTTGCCACCCTCACGGCGCTTGGGCATCCCACCGTCGAAGCCCGCGGCGATCACCGTCACCCTGACCTCGTCTCCGAGGGCGTCGTCGATGGTGGCACCGAAGATGATGTTTGCCTCGGCGTGCGCCGACTGCGCCACCAGCGCGGCTGCCTCGTTGATCTCGAACAGGCCGAGGTCGGAGCCACCGGCGATCGAGAGCAGCACGCCGTGGGCGCCGTCGATGCTCGCCTCCAGCAGCGGGCTCGAGACCGCCATCTCGGCAGCCGCGACCGCGCGGTCCTCGCCCCGGGCCGAGCCGATTCCCATCAGGGCGGAGCCGGCGTTGGCCATCACCGACTTCACGTCGGCGAAGTCGAGGTTGATCAGGCCGGGAGTGGTGATCAGGTCGGTGATTCCCGAGACACCCTGCAGCAGCACCTGGTCGGCCTGCTTGAACGCGTCGAGCACCGAGACGTTCCGGTCGCTGATCGAGAGCAGCCGGTCGTTGGGGATCACGATGAGGGTGTCGACCTCCTCGCGCAGCTGGGCGATGCCCTCCTCTGCGGAGTTGGCGCGACGACGCCCCTCGAAGGCGAACGGGCGGGTGACCACACCGATGGTCAGGGCACCGAGCGAGCGGGCGATCCGGGCCACGATGGGCGCGCCCCCGGTGCCGGTGCCGCCGCCCTCGCCTGCGGTCACGAAGACCATGTCGGCGCCCTTGATGACTTCTTCGATCTCGTCGGCGTGGTCCTCGGCGGCCTTCGCCCCGACCTCGGGGTCGGCACCGGCACCGAGTCCGCGGGTGAGCTCGCGGCCGATGTCGAGCTTGACGTCGGCGTCACTCATGAGGAGGGCCTGGGCGTCGGTGTTGATGGCGATGAACTCGACACCCTTGAGACCGACGTCGATCATCCGGTTGACGGCGTTGACGCCGCCACCACCGATACCCACGACCTTGATGATGGCCAGGTAGTTCTGCGCTGCTGCCATGTCGGCTTTGCCTCTCGCTGCTTGGGGTTCAGATCGGCGTTCGTCTCGAGCTCGAGAGGCCTTCACTTCCGGGTCAAGAACCCTAACCCTGAGCCTGAGGGTTATAGTTATGTCAACCTCTCGATGGGAAAGACGGTAAGGAATCGGGCGCGCCGTTGGCGTGCGACACACCGAGGGCGCGCGATCTTTCGAGATTCAGTGCTGTCATGCTGGTCAGTCGCTGGTCGTCGGCTGGCCCGGCACGCTGACGTCGTACTCGCCGACCCCGGGCCTGGCGGCCAGCAGCGCCACGAGCACGCTCGGCCTTGGCTTCCGACTGCTCCGCACTCCCCCACTCGACGGTGCGCTCGTCACGCAGCACGAGTGAGATCTGGTCGATCGACTCGACCTCGACATGGTCGACCAGGTTCCGGACACCCGAGGGCAGGGCGGACACCACGGCCGTGCCCTCCTTCATGGCGTCCGTGCCGATGTCCTCTGGCGCGGTGATCAGCGGCAGGTCGCGCGGCCGGCTGGGGAAGTCGCGGAAGAGCACGCCCTCCTGGTCGATCCCCTTGAACCCGGAGCCGACCTCGACCACTGCCACCGCGACCCGCTCGTCGATGGAGATCAGGATCCGGTCGGGCCACTCGCGGGTGGCGTCGACGGACCGCACGGGAGCCAACGCCCGGAGCCGGCCCTCGATCGCTGCCAGGTCGACCCGGGCCAGCGGTTCGTCGGAGGGTACGGCGGCCACCGAGCGCACCTGCTCGGTCGTCAACAGGCTCGTGCCTTCGACCTCGACCCCCTTGACCGCGAGCACGGACGAGAAGAACACCAACCAGACGACCCCGACTCCGAGCGCGACCGTCAGCGCGCCCGCCAGCACCGCCCGCCACCGGCGCCAGCGGCGAGTGCGCTGCCGACGCGCGAACCGCTTGCGGCTGCGGGCGACGTTGTCGGCCTTCATGCGGACACCTCGAGAAGCTCGAGCACCCGGGGACCCAACGCGGTGACGTCGCCCGCGCCCAGGGTCAGGATCACGTCACCTGGCCGGGCCCGGTCGGCAAGAGCGGCCGGCACGTCGTCGATCGAGGGCTCGAACGCCACCTGCCTGGCCGCCAGCGGGACAGCGTCGGCGACCAGCTGGCCGGTGACCTCGGGGTCGGCGTCCTCACGGGCGAGGTAGACGTCGAGGACGACCACCTCGTCGGCGGCGCCGAGTGCGGCGCCCATCTGGGTGCCGAAGATGCGCGTGCGCGAGACGAGGTGCGGCTGGAAGGCGACCAGGACCCGGCCCTCCCCGGCGAGCGCGCGGGCCGCCTGCAGATCGCCGGCTATCTCGCGTGGGTGGTGCGCGTAGCTGTCGTAGACGCGTACCCCGCCGGCCTCGCCCTTGAGCTCCATCCGGCGGCGGGTCCCGGTGAACCCGGCCAGACCGGCAGCCAGCGCGTCGAACGAACAGCCGAGCTCGGTGCCGACCGCCAGCGCGGCCAGCGAGTTCTGCACGTAGTGGAGCCCCGGGATCCGCAGCGTCACGTCGCCGTGGCCGGCAATCGTGAACGTCGACATGCCTTCATGGGTACGGACGTCGGTCGCGGCCCAGTCGACGCCCGGGCTGTCGCCGTACGTGATCGTGCGCAGCCCGGCGCGCCGCGCCTCGTCGGCGAGGCTCGCGGTCGAGTCGGAGTCGGCCCAGACGACCACGAAGCCGGTGGGGTCGATGTGGGCGACGAACTCGCTGAAGGCTGCTCGGTAGGCCTCCTCGGTCCCCCACTGGTCGAGGTGGTCCGCGTCGACGTTCGTGACGATTGCGGCGTAGGGCGAATAGACGAGGAACGCGCCGTCACTCTCGTCGGCCTCGGCCACGAACAGGTCGCCGGACCCCTCGTCGGCGTTGGTTCCGGTGCCCGCGAGCTCGCCGCCGATGGCGTACGTCGGATCGAGGCCGGCCGCCTGCAGGGCAACCGTCAACAGCGACGTGGTCGTGGTCTTGCCGTGCGTGCCGGCGACGGCGACGGTCCGCTTCCCTGCCATCACGGACGCGAGGGCGGCCGACCGGGGCAGGATCCGAAGCCCCTGTTGCACCGCCGCGAGGTACTCGGGGTTGTCGTCGCGGACGGCGGTGGACACGACCAGGGTGTCGACGCCGTGCACCTGGGCGGCGTCGTGACCCAGGTGGACCTCGGCCCCCAGCGCGCGCAGGGCGGCGAGGGTCGGCGAGTCGTTCTGGTCGGAGCCGGACACCGCGATCCCGCGGCGCAACATGATCCGGGCGATGCCCGACAGTCCCGCTCCGCCGATGCCGACGAAGTGGACGCGACCCAGCGCCGAGGCCGGCAACAGGTGGTCGGGAACGGGCACCCTCACGCACGTTGCTTCCACGCTGGTGCGACTGGTCATCGGGCGGCTCCCAGGACCATGGCCGCGAGCTTCTCGTCGGCGTCGAGCGGGATCAGGTTGGCCGCGGCAGCGCCCATCCTCGCCAACCGCTCGGGGTCGGTCAGCAGGCCCGGAACCGTGGCCGCCACCCAGTCCGAGGTGAGTGCGTCGTCGGACACGAGCAGCCCGCCGCCGGCGTCGACGACCGGCTTGGCGTTGAGTGCCTGCTCGCCGTTCCCGATCGGCAGCGGGACGAAGATCGCGGGCAGCCCCACCCCCGAGACCTCCGTGACGGTGTTGCTGCCGCAGCGGCACAGCACGGCGTCGGCGGCGGCGTAGGCCAGATCCATCCGGTCGACGTAGTTGACCACGACGTAGGGGACGCCGGTGTCCGGCTGGGTGACCTCGTGCTTCGGGCCGACGATGTGCAGCACCTGTACGCCGGCCGCCGCGAACGCCGCCGCGGCCTGCAGACATGGCGGCGTTGATCCGGCCGGCGCCCTGGGACCCGCCGGTGACGAGCAGCGTCGGGCGCTCCGGGTCGAGGCCGAACTCCTTGCGGCCTTCGGCGCGCAGCGCCGACCGGTCGAGGGTGGCGATCATCCGGCGGATCGGCAGTCCGATGTAGGTGGCGTTGCGCAGGTCGGTGTCGGGAAAGCTGGTGGCCACGTGCGTGGTGAAGCGGGCCCCCAGCCGGTTGGCGATGCCGGGCAGGGCGTTGCCCTCGTGGACCACCAGTGGCAGCCGGCGCTTGCGGGCGGCGAGATAGGCCGGGCACCGACACGTAGCCGCCGAACCCGACGACGACATCGGGACGGATCCGGTCGACGACCTCGAGTGCGGCGTTGCGGGCCGCGCGCACCCGCCCCGGCGTGCGGAACAGGTCGGCGTTGGGCCGACGTGGCAGCGGCACCGGCGGCACCAGCTCGAGCGGGTAGCCGGCCTCCGGGATCAGCCGCGTCTCGAGTCCCCGGGCGGTGCCGAGGCAGGTGATGTCGACCGAGTCGTCGAGGCGGCGCAGGGCGTCGGCGGTCGCGAGGAGGGGTGAGGTGTGCCCGGCGGTGCCTCCGCCGGCCAGGAGAACTCGAGTCACAACCGCCATCCTGACCCAGACCCGGAAGCGGACTTGCCGGAGCGCCGCGCCAGCAGCCCGGCCGAGCGCTTCTTGCGGCGGTTGGCAAGGGCGGCCGCGGCCTCGGGCTCGCGCCGGGCGAACCCGATCAGCAACCCGAGCGCGACCAGCGACGGCACCAGGGCGGAGCCGCCGTAGGAGACCAGTGGGAGCGGGATGCCGATGACGGGCAGCAGGGCCAGCACCATGCCGACGTTGATGATCATCTGGCCCAGCAGCCAGATCACGATGCCGAAGCACAGGTAGCGCACGAACGGACTCTCCGTCGCGACCGCGACCCGGACGGCGGCGTACGCGATCGTGAGGAAGAGTCCAAGGACGAGCAGGGTGCCGAACAGGCCGAGCTCCTCGCCGAGGACGGCGAAGATGTAGTCGGTCTGCGCCTCCGGCAGGTACCCCCACTTCTGCTGGCTGGCACCGATGCCCTGGCCGAACCAGCCGCCGGTGGACAGTGCATAGAGCCCGTGCGCCGGCTGCCAACCCGAGTTGTGGAAGTCCTGGAACGGGTCGGTGAACGTCAGCAGTCGCTCGCGCCGCTCGCGGTCGGTCGATGCCAGCCAGAGGGCCATCACCGACGTGGCCGTGATGCCGAGGGTGAACAGCCGGACCGGGGCTCCCACCACCCACAGCAGCCCGAGCAGGATCGCGAACAGGACCAGGGCGGTCCCGAGGTCGCGGCCCCACAGCACCAGTGCGGTCGCGAGCAGGATGCCGGGCACGACCGGGACCAGGCAGTGCTTCCAGTCCTCGAGAAGCCATTCCTTGCGGGCATACACGTGCGCGGCCCACAGGATCAGCGCGAGCTTGGCGACCTCCGAAGGCTGGATCAGGAAGGGCCCGACCCCGAGCCAGTTGGTGTTGCCGTTGTGGGTGGTGCCGAGCCCCAGCTGGGTCGCTGCCAACAGGACGAGGGCGATCAGGTAGCCCGGCCAGGCCAGTCTGCGCAGCAGGCGCTCGGGAATCCGCGAGGCGACGAACGCACAGGGAATGCCGAGGGCAACCCAGACCAGCTGCCGCTTGGCCATCGCATAGGCGTCGCCGCCGTGCTCGTAGGACCAGACACTCGAGGCGCTCAGGACCATGATCAGCCCGATGGTGAGCAGCAGCGCCGACGAGGCCAGCAGGAGGTAGTAGCAGGTGAGCGGCCGGTGCAGGGCGGCCTGCAGGGAGCTGGCCCAACTGGTGACGGAGCGGCGCCGTTCGGCGGTCCGGTCGGGAGTCGCCGTGGTCATCGCGCACTACCCTCTCCCGTCAGTCGCCGTTCTGGTCCAGCCGCCGCCGTACGGCAGCGGCGAACGCGTCTCCTCGTTCGCCGTAGTTGGCGAACATGTCCATGGACGCGCATCCCGGAGCGAGCAGCACGGTGTCGCCGGGCTGGGACAGGTCGGCGGCCGCTGCCACGACGCGGTCCATGGGGGAAGTCTCCCCGCCACCGACCGCGATGACGGGGACATCCGGCGCGTGTCGCGAAAGCGCGGAGGCGATGACGTCGCGGTCCAGGCCGAGGAGTACGACGCCCCGCAACCGGTGCTTGACCGCGACCACCAATTGGTCGAAACTCGCGCCCTTGGCCAGGCCGCCGGCGACCCAGACGACCGGGTCGTAGGCCTGAAGCGACGACTGGGCCGCGTGCGGGTTGGTGGCCTTGGAGTCGTCGACCCAGGTCACGCCGGCTGCTCTCGGCGACGATCGCGATCCGATGCCCGTCGGGGCGGAAGGCCCTCAGCCCGTCGCGGACCGCGACCGGCGCGACGCCGTGGGCGCGGGCCAGGGCGGCTGCCGCCAGCGCGTTGGCGACGAAGTGCGGGGCCGGACTCGCAAGGTCGGCGATCGTGCACAGCTCGGCGGCACTGGTGTCCCGGCGCTCGATGAACGCCCGGTCCGCAAGGATGTCGTCGACGACGCCGACCATGCCCACACCCGGCATCCCGAGCGTGAACCCGATCGCCCGGGCGCCGTCGACGACGTCGGCGGCCCGGACGAGCCTCTCGGTCTCGGGGTCGGCCGCGTTGTAGATGCAGGCCTTCTTGACGTGCTCGTAGATGCGGCCCTTGTCGGCGGCGTACTCCGCCATCGAGTCGTACCAGTCGAGATGGTCCTCGGCCACGTTGAGCACGGCAGCCGACTCGCAGCTGATCGACGAGGTGTAGTGCAGCTGGAAGCTGGACAGCTCGACAGCGAAGACGTCGTACGGCGTGGGGTCCATCACGGCCTCGACGATCGGCATGCCCACGTTGCCGACGGCGATGCTGCGCAGGCCGGCCGCCTTGAGGATCGAGTCGAGCATCTGGACGGTCGTCGTCTTGCCGTTGGTGCCGGTCACGGCCAGCCACGGCGCCGCATGCTGCGGGTCGCGCAGGCGCCAGGCGAGCTCGACCTCGCCCCAGATCGGGACGCCGCGGTCGCGGGCCTGGGCGAGCAGCGGCGCGGACGGCTTCCACCCGGGAGAGGTGACGACCACGTCGACGTCGTCGGGCAGGGTTGCCGTCGCGCCCTCGCCGAGGCGGATCGTGGCGCCGAGGACCTCGAGCAGCTCGGCCCGCTCGGCCCGCTCGTCGGTCGTGATCTCGTCGAGCGCCGTCACGGCCGCTCCCATGTGGTTCAGGTTGTCGGCGGCAGCGAAGCCCGAGACGCCGAATCCGGCGACCACCGCCCGGACGCCGTCCCAGGAGTCCTCCCGCCCGAGGGAGTCCAGATCGCGGCTCCTAGGCACCGGCGACCCACTCGGCGTAGAACACGCCCAGACCAGCCGCGACGCAGAGCCCGGTGATGATCCAGAAGCGGATCACGACCGTGATCTGCTCCCAGCCGAGCATCTCGAAGTGGTGGTGCAACGGTGCCATCCGGAAGACCCGTTTGCCCTTGGTCGCCTTGAAGTACCCGACCTGCAGCATCACCGACAGGGTCTCCACGACGAAGAGCCCGCCGAGGATCACCAGCAGCAGCTCGGTCCTGGTCAGGACGGCCAGGCCGGCGAGGGCGCCACCGAGGGACAGCGAGCCGGTGTCGCCCATGAAGATCTGCCGCGGGAGAGGCGTTCCACCACAGGAAGCCGAAGCAGGCTCCGGTGATCGCGGCGGACGATGATCGCGAGGTCGAGCGGGTCGCGCACCTCGTAGCAGGTGTTGCCGACGCGACGATCGGCTGGCCACACGACTGGTTGTTCTGCCAGATGTTGACGATCGTGTACGCCCCGAACACCATCACGCCTGCACCGGTCGCCAGCCCGTCGAGCCCGTCGGTCAGGTTCACGGCGTTGCTGAAGCCGGTGATGAACAGCCAGATCAGGATCACCGCGGCAGCCGCCGGCAGGACCAGCCAGCCGAAGTCGCGGATGAACGAGATGTGGTCGGACGCCGGGGTCTCGCCGCGATCGTCCTCGAGCATCGGGGACAGCGCCAGCCAACCGAACACCACCGCGATCACGGTCTGACCGATCATCTTGGCCTTGCTGCGCAGGCCGAGGTTGCGCTGCTTGTAGATCTTGATGAAGTCGTCGAGGAACCCGACGAAGCCCATGCCGACGAACAGGAAGAGCAACAGCAGCGCGCTGGCGGAGGGTGCGTCCTGGCTGAACAGCTTGGCCGAGAAGTAGCCGATCACCGCGGCCGAGATGATGACGATCCCACCCATCGTGGGCGTGCCCCGCTTGGTGTGGTGGCTGGTCGGGCCGTCGTCGCGGATCTCCTGCCCGTAGCCCTTGCTCGACAGCACGCGGATCGCGAAGTGGGTGCCGAGCAGCGAGATGATCAGGGCCAGTCCGCCACCCAACAGGATCGCTTTCACGGGTTCTCCTCCACCAAGACTGCTGCCAGCTTGTCGAGCTCGACCCCTCGGGAAGCCTTGACGACGACGACATCTCCGGGCGCCATGTTCTCGCGCAACCATGCCAGAGCCTCGGCCCGGTCCGCCGCGAACACCCCTGTGGTCGACGATCCCGTGGTCCTCGCCGCGCCGTCGAGCATGCTGCCGCCCGGGGTCCCCGATGGCGAGCAGCACGTCGACGCCGCGGCTGGCCACGTGCGCCCCGACCTCGGTGTGCCCCTCGGCCGACTCGGCACCGAGCTCACGCATCTCGCCGAGTACGGCGATGGTGCGGGCGCCGCGCCGCGCCCCGATCGTGGCCAGCGCGTCGACCGCCGCGTGCATCGACGCCGGGTTGGCGTTGTAGGAGTCGTTGAGCACGACGACCCCGTCGGCGCTCTCGTGCAGCTCCATCCGCCATCTCGACTGGCCGACGGCCTCGCCCAGCGCTCCCACGATCTCGCCGAACTCCAGCCCCGCCCCGAGGGCGAGCGCGGCCGCCGCGGCAGCGTTGTACAGCTGGTGTTCGCCGACCTGGCGCAGGGCGGCGGTGACGGCCTGGCCGGCGTAGCGGAACGTCGCCGTCGGCCGGTCGAGGTCGTCGTACGACGCCTCGGTCCAGCTGACGTCGCCGGCCTGTCCGAAGCTGATGACCGGGGCGTCGGTTCGTGAGCCCATCTCGCGGGTGAGCGGGTCGTCGGCGTTGACCACCGCGACGCCGTCGGCGGGCAGGGCCTCGAGGATCTCGCCCTTGGCCACCGCGATCGCCTCGCGGCTGCCGAACTCGCCCACGTGGGCCGTGCCGACGTTGAGCACGGCCGCGACCCGGGGCCGCGCGATGTCGCAGAGATAGGCAACGTGGCCGATCCCGCGCGCGCCCATCTCCAGCACCAGGAACCGGGTGTCCGGCGTGGCCTTGAGGACGGTGAGCGGAACCCCGATCTCGTTGTTGTGGTTGCCGGCCGTGGCGACCGTCGGGGCGGCCGTGGCCAGCACCTGGGCGAGATAGTCCTTGGTCCCGGTCTTGCCCTGGGATCCGGTGAGGGCGATGACCGTGGTGTCGGGCAGGGCCCCGACGACGTGGGCGGCGAGTCGTCCGAGCGCGACCACCGGGTCGTCGACCACGACCGTCGGCACCCCGGTTGGCCGGGAGCCCAGCACGGCCGCCGCGCCGGCAGCCACGGCGCCGGCGGCGTACTCGTGCCCGTCGACGTGTTCGCCGACCACGGCGACGAACAACCCGTCGCTGGGCACCTCGCGGCTGTCGACCGAGGCCGGTCCGCTGACCACGACGTCCGGGTCGCCGTCGACGCTGCCGCCGACGACCGAGGCGATCTCGGAGAGAGTCATCGCGATCACCGGCGCGTCACCTCCTCGCGGACGACCACGCGGTCGTCGAAGGGATGCACCACACCCTCGATCTCCTGACCCGTCTCGTGGCCCTTGCCGGCGACCAACACGATGTCGCCGGCACGGGCGCGGGCGACGGCCTCGCGGATCGCCAGTCTGCGGTCGCCGACCTCGAGGATCTCCGCCGGGTCCTGCACGAGACCTTGGGCACCTTGGAGGACGGCGGCGCGGATCTTCGCTGGGTCCTCGGTGCGCGGGTTGTCGTCGGTCACGACGAGCACGTCGGCGAGGCGGGCCGCGATCTCACCCATGAACGGGCGCTTGCCCGGATCCCGGTCACCGCCGGCGCCGATGACCACGATGAGCCGGCCGTCGGTCAGCGGCCGCAAGCGTGCGCAGCGTGGCTTCCACCGCGTCCGGCTTGTGCGCGTAGTCGACCACGACCACGAAGTCCTGGCCCGCGTCGACCTTCTCCAGCCGTCCGGGTACGCCGCCCCCCGCGGCGATGCCGCCCGCGACGGCAACCGGGTCGAAGCCTGCCTCCGCTGCGGCCGCCAGGGCGGCCAGGGTGTTGGACACGTTGAAGTCGCCGGGCAGCGGGCAGTGTGCGCGGAACTCGGTGCCCGGGCCGACCACGGTGAACGTGGATCCGTCCGCGGCCAGGTCGAGGTCGACGGCCCGCCACTGCGCGGCCGGGTGGTGCAGGGCAAAGGTCCTGGTGGGGATCCTCGCCTCGTCAGCAAGCCGCCGACCGTGAGCGTCGTCGAGGTTCACCAGGCCGAGCCGGGCCCGCGCAGGCGTGAACAGCGAGGCCTTCGCGGAGTAGTAGTCCTCGACGTCGCTGTGGAAGTCCAGGTGGTCGCGGCCCAGGTTGAGGAAGACCGCCACGTCGAAGACGACACCGTCGACCCGGCCCATCACCAGCGCATGGCTGGAGACCTCCATCGCGCAGGCGGTGACGCCGTCCTCGCGCATCCGGGCGAAGAGCCCGTGCAGGTCGGGGGCCTCGGGCGTGGTCAACGCCGTCTTGATGTCGCGCCCGGCCATCCGGGTCCCGACGGTGCCGATCACGGCGGCGCTGGTGCCCGACCCCTCGAGCCCGGTCTCGAGCAGTCGGGTGGTCGTGGTCTTGCCCTGGGTCCCCGTGACCCCGATGAGGCCGAGCGCCGCCGCAGCATCGCGGTACACCCGGGCGGCGAGGCGGCCCAACACGGCCCGCGGTGCGTCGACGATGACGACGGGAACCTCGAGACCGGCGCAGATGCCGGCCCCGGCCGGGTCCGTCAGCACGGCCACCGCGCCCGCGGCCACCGCCGCCTCGGCGTGGGTCGCCCCGTGTGCGCGCGACCCCGGAAGGGCGGCGTAGAGGTCGCCGGCGAGGATCCGTCGTGAGCTCAGGGAGACCCCACTGATGTCGGGGTCTGAGCTCAGGTCCGCGACCTTGAACTCGGCCAGCCCGGAGGCGGTGATGGGGGTGGCGGAGAGCCAGTCGACCAGCTCCGACAGACGGGTCGGGACGAGGTGTTCGGGTCGCGTCGCCGCCAGCTCCTCGTCGGTCAACACGTGCTCACCACGTCGCTGAGGCTACCGGGCGCAGCTACCGGTGCAGCAGCACTGTGCCGGCCGGCACTAGCAGTCACGGGCCTTGGGGTCACCACAGATGGGCAGCGTCGACGGCTCGGTGCCGGTCGGAGGTACGCCGAAGCGGGTCAGCACGTGGCTCATGATCTTCTGGAACGCCGGGCCTCCGATCGAGCCACCGCCGCCGCCGTTGCGCGGGTGGTTGACCACGACGTACACGGTGAAGCGGGGGTCGTCGGCGGGCGCGAAGCCGGCGAAGGACACCGTGAACACCCCGTCGAGATAGCAGCCGCACTTCTTGCCGACCACCTGCGCGGTTCCGGTCTTGCCGGCCACCCGGTAGCCGGGGATCGAGGCCTTCTCCGCAACGCCCCTGTCGGGGTCGAGAACCCGTTCCATCATCATGGCGACGTCGCGGGCGGTCTGGGCGCTGACCACGCGATGCGTGCTCGTCGTGTCGGTGCCGACCGTCTCGCCCGTGTTGGTGGTGGCCTGACCCTGGACCAGGCTCGGCGAGACGTAGACGCCGCCGTTCGCAATGGTGTTGATGGCCGCCGTCATCTGGACGGCGTTGACCGAGAGGCCCTGTCCGAAGGCGATCGTGGCCCGGCTCAGGTCCGTCCAGAGGCTCTCGTCGGGCAGCTGCCCGGCGCTCTCGATCGGCACCCCGATCCCGGTCTTCTGGCCGAGACCGAAGCTGGCCAGGTAGCGGCGCAACAGCCCCGACGTGATCCTTTCGGCGGCGAGCACCGTACCGATGTTCGACGACTTCGCGAGCACCCCGGCCAGCGTCAGGTCGAGGCGGCCGTGCTCGAAGTAGTCATGGATCGTCTCGCCGTCGACGACCTTCTCGCTCGGCACCAGGATCCGCGTGTGCGGGTCGACCAGCCCCTGGTCGATCAGCGAAGCCATGGTCAGCACCTTCTCGACCGATCCGGGCTCGTACGGCGCGCTCACCGACGGCGCGCCGCGGAGCTCCTTCGAGGACTCCCCGGGGTCGTCCGCGTCGTAGGTCGGATAGTCGGCCTGCGCGATGATCTCGCCCGTGCGGCTGTCCATCACCACGGCCGTGCCCGAGTCGGCGCGTGCCTCCTTGACGGTCTGGGCGAGAACCCGCTGGACGTACCACTGGGTGTCCCGGTCGAGGGTGGTGTGCAGGTCGGTGCCGTTCACCGGATCGGCGCTGTCATTGACGCCCAACGGGATCCGGTTGCCGCCGCCGACCTGGTAGCGCTCCCAGCCGTCCTTGCCGGCCAGAGAGGTGTTGAAGGCCTGTTCGAAGCCGGCCAACGGCTGGTTGAACGCATCCATGAACCCGACGATGTTGGCCGCGACATCGTGGGCCGGGTAGTCGCGGACCGGATCCACGCGGGTGTCCAGTCCCTTGTAGCCGAGCTCCTTTGCCTCGGCGAGGACGTCGGTGGCCAGCGTCGCGGGCACCCGCCGCGCGACGTACGCGAACCTGGTGTCCTCCCGGCTGAGGGCAGCCTTGGCGTCGAGGTAGTCGATCCCGAGCCGGGTGGCGAGCAGCTTGGCGATCTCCGGCGCCTTGTCCTTGGTCTGAACCGGATCGGCCACGACCATCAGTCCGTCGACGGAGCTGGCGAGCGGCTCGCCGTTGCGGTCCAGGATCGCACCGCGGCGGGCGGGCAGCACGGCGTTCACCAGTCCTTCCTTGGCGGCGGCCGCGGCGTAGGCGTGCGGATCAAGCGCCTGCAGCTGGACCAGCCGGGCCCCGAAGACCGACAGCACGATCGCGATGATCACGAACCCGAAGCGCAGCCGCAGCATCGACGAGCCGCGGGAGCCGCCGCGATAGCTGCGGGCCGTCCCGCGCCCACGTGCCTGTTCCACGGGCTCTGCGCTGGTTTCGGGTCGGCGTCAACGAGGTTCACTCCAGGTCGGCTGCGGTCGGCAAGGGGGTCGGCTGGGTCATCGGGCGGTGGGCCGGTCAGTCATTCCTACCGTCGGAGGTGCGCCCGTTCGGTGAGGTCGTGCCCGTGTCGCCGTTCGACTTGCGGTGCGTGGGCGGAGCTTCCACCTTCACGACTTTCACCGGGGGGTCGAGCGACTTCGGCTTGGTGGCGGGATACGGCCGGATCCGGAGCGGGTCGGTCGCGGTGGCCGCGGTGGGGGTGCCGAGGACCTTGCCCGAACGCAGGTCCAGGAACGCGGGCGTGTCGGCCCGAACCATCCCCAGGCGCTGCGCCCGCAGCGCGACTCGCTGCGGATCGCGCAGGTTCTCCAACTCCATCTTGAGGGTCTGTTCCCGCGAGCTCAGGCTGGCCGCCTGCTGCTCGAGGGTGGTCGTCGCGAACGACGCCTGCTGCATCGACGTGTTGAACAGCAGGAGTCCCACGACGCCGCCGAGCAGGAGCAGCGTCACCAGGGTCACGAACGGAACCCGCGGAGCGTGGCTCCGGGCCCGAGGTACGACGGTGAGCCGGACGCGTTCGACGGCCGCCTCCGCGAGGCGCGGCATCCGGCTGCGGAACTGCGGTGCGGGGCTGCTCATTTGTTGGTGGCTCCTGTTCGGGGTCGGATCCGTTCGATGGCCCGCAGCCGGACGCTGGCGGCCCGCGGGTTCGCGGCTATCTCGCCCGCGTCGGCCCGCTCTGCTCCGCGGGTGACCAGGCGGAGGGTGGGCTCGTGACCTTCCGGGACGAACGGCAGGTCCTCGGGCACGTCGCTCCTGGTCGCGGCGGCGAACGCGTGCTTGACGATGCGGTCCTCGAGCGAGTGGTAGGACTCGACCACCACCCGCCCGGCGACACCGATCGCTTCGATGGCAGCGGGAATGGCACGGCGGAGCACGTTCAGCTCGTCGTTCACCTCGATCCGCAGCGCCTGGAACGTGCGCTTGGCCGGATGTCCCCCGGTACGACGTGCCGGCGCCGGGATCACGTCGTACAGCAGGGCGACGAGGCGGCCCGACCGGGTGAACGGCTCGGTCTCCCGGGCCGCGACGACCGCGCGGGCGATCCGGCCGGCGAACTTCTCCTCGCCGTACTCGCGCAGGATCCGGGTCAGCTCGCCCACCGGATAGGTGTTGAGGACGTCGGCGGCGGTGTCGCCCTCCTCGTCGTTCATCCGCATGTCCAGCGGCGCATCGTGCGCGTAGGCAAACCCCCGCTCGCGAACGTCGAGCTGCATCGACGAGACACCCAGGTCGAACAGCACCGCGGCGACCTCGTCGAGGCCCTGCTCCTGGAGCACGTCAGGGATCTGGTCGTACACCGCCTGGACTCCGGTGAACCGGTCGCCGAAACGGCCCAGCCGATCCCCCGCCAACCGCTGGGCGTTGGGGTCCCGGTCGACGCCGATCACCCGCGCCTCGGGGCAGCTGTCCAGGATCGCCTCGGTGTGGCCGCCGAGGCCGAGAGTGGCGTCGACCAGGACGGCGCCCGGACGGTCGAGGGCGGGCGACACCAGGGCGACGACCCGGTCGAGGAGCACCGGGACGTGGCTGGGGATGGTCATCGACGTGCCTACCTGCCCACGTGTGACGAGGAGCAGCATCAGCGCGGCGATGGCGACGGACGTGCCGGCCGAGAACGCCATCAGCAGCACCACGTCGCGCGCCTGGTGGCGCACCCGGCGCACTGCCGGCCGCCAGCTGTGACGCAACTGGTGTGGTGCTCATGGTCTCGACCCCGATGAATCAGTTGATGCACGGTTGTGGCTGATCAGGGGATTCGCCGAACCAGGTCCCTGCCCGCCCCCACCGGGGAAGGTCCGTCTGGCGCCGGGGAAGTGGCTCCAGATGGCGGGGCCAGGAGCGGGCACGAGACCTCGTCCTGCGAATCCGTTCTGCTCTTGTGGCTGGTGGTGTTGGTCGTGGTGCTGGGTGGTGCTGGGTCAGATGCCCGGGAAGACTTCGTCACTCAGCTCGGCGAACTTCTGTTCCTGCTCCTCGGAGTACTGCTGCCAGGACGCCGGGTCCCAGATCTCGATCCGGTTCATGGCCCCGATGACCATCACGTCCCTGCGGAGCGATGCGTACTCCCGCAGGACCGGGGGGATGGAGATCCGGCCCTGCCTGTCCGGGACTTCCTGCGCCGCGGCGGAGAAGAGCATCCGGACGTAGTCGCGGGTGCCCTTGTTCGTCAGCGAGGCTTCGCCGAGCCGCGTGGTCAGGCTGCCGAAGTCCGCGTTGGACCAGACGGTGAGACACCGTTCCTGCCCACGTGTGACCACGAGCCCCTCCACCAGATCGTCGCGAAACTTCGCTGGGAGGAACAGCCGGCCCTTCTCGTCCAGCTTGGGCGTGTAGGTGCCGAAGAACATCCGGCTCCTCCCCAAACTGACCAAGTTCCTCCACTGCGCCCCACCTTACTCCACTTTCATCCACGGTCAACCATTGTTCACGCGTTTCGCACCCGTCCTGGATTGAAATGCAGGTTGTGACGTGCGGGGGTGGGCGAGGGCGGGATCCGGCAGCACAATGGGCGTTCCTGCAGGTCAGCGCCCGTCAACGCGCAGACGCGCAGCCGGCCACGCGAGGCCCGGTCCCGGCCGGCGACTCGCCCGCGGGTGCGGCGGTGGAGCAAAGTGGTGCGAGTGGTGGGGAACGTGCCGCCTTGGCCGCTCCCATACGGTTGACTGGACGCAGTCGCAGGGCAGAACGACCTCGGAAGGAGACCAGGGGCAGAGCCAGCGGGTAGCAGACGGAGAGGCACAAAGTGACAGACAGGACCTCGGAGGGGGCCGATCTCGACACGCTCGCGCGGATCACCCACAACGTGCGTGCCAACGTCGAGCGCGTGATCGAGGGAAAGAGTGAGGTGATCACCACCGCGCTGGTGGTCATGCTGGCCGAGGGGCACCTGCTTCTGGAGGACGTTCCCGGTGTCGGCAAGACCATGCTCAGCAAGGCCCTGGCCCGCTCCATCGACTGCACCGTCCGCCGCATCCAGTTCACCCCGGACCTGCTGCCCTCCGACGTCACCGGCGTTTCGGTGTTCAACCAGAACACGCGTGAGTTCGAGTTCCGGCCCGGCGGTGTCTTCGCCAACATCGTGGTCGGCGACGAGATCAACCGCGCCTCGCCCAAGACCCAGTCGGCTCTGCTCGAGTGCATGGAGGAGCGGCAGGTCACGGTCGACAACACGACGTACCACCTGGATGCGCCGTTCATGGTCATCGCGACCCAGAACCCGATCGAGATGGAGGGCACCTACGCCCTGCCCGAGGCGCAGCGCGACCGTTTCATGGCCCGGGTGTCGATGGGCTACCCGGTCGAGGCCGCCGAGATCGCGATGCTCAACAACCACACCGGACTGAACCCGCTCGACGACCTCGAGTCGGTCACCGACGCTGCGGAGATCGCCAAGCTCGTCGGGATCGTGACCCAGGTGCACGTGTCCGACGCCGTCCAGCGGTACGCCGTCGCCCTGACCACCGCGACCCGGCGCAGCAACGACCTCACTCTCGGCGCCTCACCGCGAGCAACGCTGCACCTCGTCCGGGCAGCCAAGGCATCGGCGGCGATGTCCGGCCGCGACTACGTGCTGCCGGACGACGTGCACGACTTGGCGAAGCCGGTGCTGGTCCACCGCATCCTTCCGGGGGTGGAGGCGGCCATGGGTGGGCGGAGCGCAACCACCATCCTGGACCAGGTGATCGCAGCGGTCCCGGTTCCAGAAGCCAGGGGCTGACGGCCCGGGCCGGGGGAAGGACGACGTGAGAGCTGGACTTTCCGGGCTGACTGTCCGGGGTCGCGCGTTCATCGCGGCGGGAATCTCCGCGGTCATGTGCGCGATCGTGCTCGGCCAGCCGGCCGTGACCCGGGTCGGCGTACTCGTGATCGCGCTGCCGCTCGTGAGCGCCTTCGTGATCGGCCGCGCCCGCTACCGATTCGCCCTCGTGCGCAACCTCAGCCCGCAGCTGGTCGAGGCCGGCCGGCCCGCACGCGTCGAGCTCCAGCTCATCAACGAGGGTCGCGCACCCACGGGCGTACTCCTGCTCGAGGAGCATCTGCCCTACGTCCTCGGCAACCGGCCCCGGTTCGTGTTCGAGGGCATCGGCCAAGGCTGGCGACGGCACGTCGCCTACCAGGTGCGCAGCGACGTCCGCGGGAAGTTCGAGATCGGCCCGATGACCGTGCGCGTCAACGATCCCTTCGGACTCGTCGAGCTCGGCCGCTCCTTCCACACGACTGTGCCGTTGGTGGTCACTCCGCGCACCGTCCCGCTGCCCCCGATCCTGCTGAGCGGTGCCCTTACCGGCTCCGGTGACAACCGGCCGCGGGCGTTCGCCATGGGATCGGCGGAGGACGTGACGGTGCGGGAGTACCGCCGAGGCGACGACCTGCGACGCGTGCACTGGCGCAGCAGTGCTCGGATGGGCGAGCTCGATGGTGCGCCGCGAGGAGCAGCCGTGGCAGTCTCGGGCCACGCTGTTCATCGACAACCGACTCGGCGCCCATCGGGGCCACGGTGTGGCGTCGTCACTCGAGGCCGCCGTGTCCGCGGCCGCGTCCATCGCCGTACACCTGAGCCAGCGCGGCTTCGCGGTCCGGCTGGTCACCGCCGACGGTGAGGATCCGGGCACCGTGTGGCACGACCGGGCCTCGGTCATCAACACCGGCCCGCTGCTCGAGTCGCTGGCGATCCTCGAGCCCGCCAGGCAGGTCGACATCGACACCAGATGGCTTCCCGAGGGGACCCACTCCGGGCTCACTGTCGCCGTCCTGGGTGCGATCTACGAACGGGACCAACCGGCGCTGCGCCGGATGCGGCTGCACGCCAGCTCGGCGCTGGCGGTCGCCCTGGACGTACACCTCTGGAGCAGTCCTCCCGTCGCGGGCGGGAACCTCAAGGTGGCCTCGCTGGCGAGCCTGGGCTGGCGCGCGGTGACGTTCTCACCCCGCGACCGCCTCCCGACGGTCTGGCAGGAGCTCGGCCGCGTCTCCTCCAACCTGTCGCTGGCGAAGGCGCGCGCCACGACCGTCACCGAGGAGGTGGCGCAGTGAGCCGTCCCCGCGTCTCGCTTGGCCGCGGACTGCAGTTCGCCACCATGTCGGCGATGACCACCTGGTTCACGGTGCTGAACTGGAGCGGCTTCGCCGATAACCATGGCGACATACACTCGTCCGCTGCTGGTGCTGGGTCTTCTCCTCACCCTCGGCGGCGCGGTCCTGCGCTGGCTGAGACTTCCGGTCGCGGTCGTCCCGGTGGCGCAACTGCTGGTCGCCGCACTCGTGCTGGTCACGATGTACGGCGGCCGCAACCGGGCCTGGCTCTTCCCCACCACCGGCGAGGTGCGCGGCACCCTCGACGCGTTCGGCGATGCCATCGAGACCGCCCGATCGTTCGCCGCACCTGTCCCCGAGAGCGCCGCCAGCGTCGCTCCGCTGCTCGTCATGGCCGGGGCTCTCGCGGTCATCATGGTCGACCTCTTCGCCGGAGGGCTCGGACGCGTCCCGCTCAGCGGCCTGGTCCTGCTCATGGTCTACACCCTCCCGGTGACCGTGTGGGATCGACAGGTCTCGTCTGTGGTGTTCATGCTTTCGGCCGCTGGCTTCCTGTCATGATGTTCCTGCGTGAGGACGAACGGTTCTGGCAGTGGGGCCGCCAGGTCACCGGCAAGTCCGACGAGGGTGACCTCGGAGGCTTCGGGGTCCGCACCGGATCCGCTCGCGGGAACGCGATGGCCATCGGCAGCGTCGCCACCGTCGCCGCAGTACTGCTGCCCGTGCTGATCCCGACCCTGAATCTGAGCCTGTTCGGCAACGGCGACGGTCCGGGCTCCGGGGACGACCTGACGATCGTCAACCCCATGACCGACCTCCGCCGCGACCTCAAGCAGGGCGAGGACATCGACCTTGTGTCGCTGACGACCGACCAGGTCGCGCCCCATCATCTTCGCTTCGCGGTGCTGTCGAACTTCAACGGCCAGGAGTGGACGACCGGCAACCGTTCGATCCCAGACAACCAGACTGCCAACGGTCGAGGCCCTGCCGCCGCCACTCGGCGTCGACTCCAGCATGGCCCGCACCGAATACACCGCGTCCTACCAGACCACCGACGACTTCGAGTCGCGCTGGCTGCCGGTCCCCGCCCCCGCGGCCGAAGTCGATGCTCCCGGGATCTGGAAGTACGACGACGTCCACGATGGACTTCCTGTCCGGCAACGACGACACCGCGAGCGGCCTGAGCTACGCGCCACCGGCATCGAACTCGACTACACCCAGGAGAGAGCTGACCTCGGCGGGCGTCCCACCCAGCAACATTCGTCGACGCCTAACACGAAGCTGCCCACTGACCTTCCGCCGATCGTCCGGGAGCTGGCCCTGGAGGTCACCGCCGGACGGACCAACTCCTTCGAGCGGGCGGTTGTTCTGCAGGACTGGTTCCGCGACTCGGGTGAGTTCACCTACAGCCTCGAAGCGCCCAGCGGCAACGGTTCCCAGGACTTGGAGGCCTTCCTGACCGAAGGCCGCGACGGACGCACCGGGTACTGCGAGCAGTTCGCCTCAGCAATGGCCGTGATGGCCAGGAGCTCTGGGCATTCCCGCCAGGGTCGCGGTCGGTTTCCTGCGCCCCAAGCAGACCGGAGCCGACACCTACGTCTACTCCGCGCGCGACCTACACGCCTGGACGGAGCTCTACTTCCCCGGTTCCGGCTGGGTCATGTTCGACCCCACACCCGGCGGGCGGACCGGGGCCGCCCCGGCCTACACCCAGGGCGAGCTCCCCCCGATCGAGACGACAGTCCCCGACGGCTTCCAGCGAAACGTCCAGCACGGACGCGACCGAAGCCGCCGACTCGGCCAGAACGTCGGCTCTGGACCCTGCGGGGTCGGCCGCGGGTGGAAGCGCGGGCGGCTTTCCGTGGGTTCGGGTGGTGATCGGCGTGTTGGGCTTCCTGCTGCTGGGCGCACTGCTGTTGGTGCCGCGGTCTGTGCGTCGAGTGCGGCGGGAGTCGCGATGGCGCGCCGGCACGGCTGAGTCCGCGTGGGCCGAGCTACGTGATGCGGCAACGGATCTGGGCAGGGCCTGGCCGGCGGGCCGTTCGCCTCGGGCCGCCGGCGACTTCCTGTCCGAACATTTCGCCGCGCCTGGCGCGGTCCCGCGGCCGGTAACTGGTCGCGACACAAACCCGGAGGCCGCGGCCGCCCTCGACCGGCTGGTGCTCGCCGTGGAGGTGGCGCGCTATTCGCCGCGACCGCAGGACGCGGTGGTCGAGGACCTGCGCCGCCGACGTCACCACCTGCGTGACCGCGCTCCGCAACGGAGTCTCGGAGCGAGCTCGGCGACGGGCGGACTGGCTGCCGGCCTCGTTGCGACGTGGTCGGGAGCGCAGAGCGCGCGAGGACATGGGAGAGGTGGAGCCGTCGGCCGAGCAGGACCACAGCGTCGAGCACGTCGGCCGGCCGCTGACTGAGAACTGACCTGACAGCTGACTGGCCGTTGACAGGCTCGTGAGCAGGTCGGAGCGTTCAGAATCCGCCGGTGTCGCGGCGACGGCGCCAGCGCTCTTCCATCCGCTCCATGAACGACTGGCCGTTGCTCTGACGGCGGGGCCGACGGGCACGGATGCGACCGCCCTCGACCACCCGCAGCCCCGGGTGGCCCTCGGCCGGTTCGGTGGGCGTGGCCCGGCTGCGTCCACGGATCGCGGTCAGACCGACGGTGGCGGACAGCAGCATGACCACGAACCCGGCAATGCCGAGTGGCCAGATGTTGAGGATCACGCCGCCCATCAGGCCCGCGATGCCGACCAGGAAGACGATGCCGGCCACGACGGCGCGCCGACGTGCCGAACGCCGGAACGACGTTCCTCGCAAGGCCGAGGCGAACTTGGGGTCCTCCTCGACGAGTGCGCGCTCCATCTGCTCGAGCAGTCGCAACTCTTCTTCCGAGAGCGGCACTTCATCCTCCCCGGGTTGATTCCCTGTTGTCGCGGAGACCCACCCGCACGGGGTCTGTCAACAAGTTTAGGCAGGCCATCATCGGATGGGGTACCCAACCAGAAGAAATTCTCATCTCCAACTGGTCACGATATGAGACTTGCCGGCCCGATCGCGGCCGGCCCGAAGCGTCGTACGGCGCGGTCCACAGCCCGGTCGGCGTCGGACCAGCCGTGCTCGCGCTCCCCGAGGACGAGCTGCCGATGCACGCTGGTGCGCACCATCAGCCCCTCCACGCGCACCCCCACCAACCGGATCCGGGCCCGCTGCAATCCGAGAGCGTCGTAGAGACCGGTCGCGGTCCGGTAGACCTGCTGGGTCACGTCGGTCGCCTCGGGCATTGTCCGGGACCGGGTGATCGTGGTGAAGTCGGCGAACCGGACGGTCAGGGTGACCGTCCGGCCGGCAACTCCTGCGGTCCGCATCCGGCCCGTCACCTTGGCCGTCAGTCTCAGCACCTCGCGCAGGACCAGCTCGCGGTCGTCGATGTCACGGCCGAAGGTCTCCTGGGCGCCCATGCTCTTGTCGGGTTCGCCGCCGAGGCCGAAGAAGCCGACACCCCGCGTGCTGACCACCCGGCGGTCGGTGCCCCACGCCAGCTCGTGCAGCTGGGTGCCGAGAGCCGCGCCGACGGCTCGCCGCAGGGTCGGCAGCGGAGTGTGGGCCACGTCGCCGACCGTGATCAGGCCGAGCCGGTGCAGCATCCCCTGGGTCTTCTCCCCCACTCCCCACAGCTCACCGACGTCGAGCGGGTGCAGGAACGACGTGACAGCGGCCGGCGGCACCACCACCAGTCCGTCGGGCTTGGCACGACGGCTGGCCAGCTTGGCCACCGAGACCGAGGCCGCGATCCCCACCGAACAGGTGATGCCCTGTTCGTCGTGGATCTTCGCCCGCAGGTCCTCGGCGATGTCGTACGGCGTCCCGAGGCGACGCGTCGAGCCGCTGACATCGAGAAACGCCTCGTCGAGGGAGAGCACCTCCACCAACGGAGTGACCTGCCGGAAGTTCTCCATCACCGAGGAGGAGACCAGCGTGAACGTGTCATAGTCGGGCGGCACCACCACCGCCTGCGGACAATTTCGCCGGGCCCTGGTCATCGGCAGCCCCGAACGCACTCCGTGCGCGCGGGCAAGGTAGTTGGCCGCGAGCACCACGCCCCGGTTGCCCCCACCCACGATCACCGGCACGTCCTGGAGCTCGGGACGCTCCCGGATCACCACCGACGCATAGAACGCATCCATGTCGACATGAAGGATGTGGCAGTTTCGGGAGGCCTCACGCAGGGAGTCACCCATGACAGTCCCCCGTGGCAAGGAGCCGACCCGGCGGTTGTTTGCGACGGAGCGCAGCGGCCATGCGGACAAGCGCCGGGTCGGCGACGCGTCCACGCACGCAGCGACGTACGCCCGGGCGGCCACAGAGGGTTTGCCGGCAAGGAGCCGACCCGGCGGTTGTTTGCGAGGGAGCGCAGCGACCAATGCGAACAAGCGCCGGGTCGGCGACCCCGTCCACGCACGCAGCGACTACGCACGGGCGCAACCACAGAGGGTTTGCTTGAACCGCAACCACAAGCGCTTCTGCAGTCAGCCCCAGTTACCGCTTCGCGATGACGTGGAGCTGGGTGGCGAGGGGGAGGTATTCGCTGCGTTCGGCGACTGCTTGCTCGAGCTCGACCAGGGCAGCGGTCGCACCGGGTTCGAGGTCGAGCAGCGAGCCGGGGACCAGGTCTGCGAAGACGCGGATGCCGTGGATCGCGGCGACGCTGAACCCGGCAGCGGGCAGCAACGCGGTGAGCTCTTCGTGGGTGAACCGGCGGCCGGTGCCCCTGCCGCCAGTCGGGCCGCCGGTCGGGCCGGTCGACGTGGTGTCGCCGTCGAGCAGGGCCCGGGCCTGCTGGAAATGACCGGCCATCGCCCGGGCGATGACCGCAGCGTGGCGCTGGCTGACCAGGAGGCTGAGCGTGCCGCCCGGGCGAAGCACCTCGGCGATCGAGGCGAGGGCCGCTGCGGTGTCGTCGACGTACTCGAGGACACCGTGGCAGAGCACCACGTCGACGCTGCCCGCAGCGACCACCTCGAGCAGGCTGGAGGCGTCACCCTGGTGGCCGGTGACCCGATCGGCGACCCCGCGTTCCTGGGCGCGGCGGCCGAGTGCGGCCAGAGCATCGGGGCTGGGGTCGACCACGACCACCTGGTGTCCGAGCTCGGCGACCCGGACGGCGAACCCGCCGGTGCCGCCGCCGATGTCGAGGACGTCGAGTGCACCTGACTGGGCCCCGGCAGCCAGGACCGGGTCCAGGGCACCCCAGATGACGGCAGTGCGGGCGGTACCTCTGCGCTCACTGGTGGAACGGTCGCTCGACATGGACCCAACCCTAGGGGGTGCGCCGGGCCGCTCTGCGGGGCTGTCCTGTGGGTCGCTGGGTGGTGGCGTTTCATCACGGTATCGGCGAGTGCCAGCGGGCTCAGACCAGCGCTCATCCGGCACTTCCCGAGCTGCGGTGCCACAGCTTGCGGGCCACCTCGCGGGTCTCCTCGCCCGCGGGCTTGATGTCGGAGTAGGGCGACATCTTGAACCCGCTGGAGTGCACCAGGACCCGGCGCCGGCCCATCCCGCCAGCAGCGCCCCGGTCCTCGTGATCGGCAGGGGCTCCGGTGGGTGCCATGACCGGGCGGGTGCTGTGGCTCTCGGCGGCACCGGCGATGGCCTCCTCACTGGCAGCGGGGAAGCCTTCAGGCACGGTCGCCATGAACTCACGAACCGCTTCCATCCCCTCGGCCTGCCACAGCGCATGGAGCTCGGGGAGCTCCCAGCAACCGGTGGCCCGCAAGGACACTCCGCGCCGGCCGGTACGGCGCAGCTCGCCGCGCACGACCAGCAGCCAGGAGTGGAACACCGTTGCGGCGTACGGGCCCTGGGCGTCCTCGAAGAACGTCGCGTCGACCGGCCCGGTGGCGTCGTCGAGGGTGAGGAAGATGACCCGGCGGCCGGACCGGATCGGCGGGGTCTGGGTGGCGACCTTGACCCCGGCGACCAGCAGTTCGGACTTGCTCCGCTTCGAGAGCAGGTCCCTGCTGCGGGTGGCGCCGAGCTCGTCGAGGAACTCGGCGAAGGAGTCCACGACGTGCCGGCTCGCATCGAGGCCGAGGATCTCGAGCTCGGCCTTCATCCGCTCCTCGGCATCCATCTCCGGCAGCCCGCTCACCTCGCCGTCTCCTGGCTCGTCGCCGAGGTCGAGGGTGAGCTGGACCGAGGTCACCGGCGGAGGTGTCCTGGTTGCCTTCGACTGGGCGGCGGCCTTCGCCCACACGCCGTCGCGGGCCGGCCGCCCGTCGACGAAGTTGCCCTCGGCGTTCGTCGGTCGAGCCTGTCGAGACCCATCGCGGGTCAGCGGATCGCTGCTGTTGCGTTCACCGGCCTCGGTTGCCGTGACGTCGGCGGGACGGACCGACGGACCGAGGGCCACCCGGCGCGCGGCCAGTCCACGCCCCCGGCCGGCCCGCTCGACGGCCCGGGCGTGCCGGTCGAGCTCGGCGACCTGGAGCAGCAGGTCGCGGCGGGTGACCTTGCCACGACGGCGTACGCCGGCTCCGAGGGTCGACCCGATGCCGTAGACGGCGTCGAACCCGCCCGCCAGCACCAGCCGTTCGGCGATCGGCCGGGACACCCGGGCGCGATGCCAGAAGTCGGTGAGCGAGTGATAGGGCCGGGACGCAATGATCCGGTCCACCTCGGCCTCGTTGATGCCCTTCACCTCCGCCAGGGCGAGACGGATCCCCCAGTGTCGGCCGTCGGGCAATCCGTCGCCCGGCGCCTCGCGCGGGACCTGAGCCCAGGCACCGACGGCGGTGGGCTCGTCGAGGGGGCCCATGGGCTCCACGACGTAGGTCTTCTCGCTGCTGTTGACGTCGAGCCCGAGCACCGCGATGCCGAACTGGCGGGCGTCGTCGAGGATCAGCCGCTTGGGGTACATGCCCGGGTCGTGGGTGAGCACGCCGGAGAGGAAGTGGGCCGGCCAGTTCGCCTTGAGCCAGGCCGACTGGTAGGTCGGCAGCGCGAACGCCGCCGCATGAGCCTTGCAGAAGCCGAACGAGGCGAAGGCGGCCAGCACCTTCCAGATCTGCTCGACCACCTTGGTGGAGTAGCCGCGGCCCAGGGCACGGGGGAAGAACCACAGCTTCGTGTCGGCCATCCCCTCCTCGTCGCCGAGGGCGCGCCGCTTCTCGTCGGCCTCGGCGTAGGAGATGCCGGTGAACTGGGCGATCATCTCGATCACCTGCTCGTGGAAGACCACGACCCCCTGGGTCTGGCCGAGGATCGGGCGCAGGTCGTCGTGAAGGTAGGCCGGCGCATTCCAGCCCTGCTTCGCATCGAGGTAGGGAGTGACCATGTCGCTCTTGACCGGGCCGGGCCGGAACAGCGAGATGTCGGTGATGATGTCCTCGAAGCTCTCGATCCCGGACTTGCCGACCAGCTCCCGCTGACCGGGTGACTCGATCTGGAAGACGCCGAGGGTCTTGGACTGGCTGATCATGGAGAACGTCGCCGCGTCGTCGAACGGCACCTGGGCCTCGTCGTCGAGGTCGATCTCCACCCCGTCGACCCGCTTGATCTCGTCGAGCGCATGGGCCATCGCCGACTGCATCCGGATGCCGAGCACGTCGAGCTTGAGCAGGCCGAGGTCCTCGACGTCGTCCTTGTCGAACTGGCTCATCGGGAACCCCGCGAAGCTCGCCTCGACCGGGGTCCGGTCGAGCAGGGTCGCGTCGGAGAGCAGCACCCCACACGGGTGTACGGCGATGTGGCGGGGCAGCCCGTCGAGTCGTTCCACCAGCCGGAACATCAGGTCGAGCCGCTCCTCGCCCAGCCCGCTGGCCCGGAGCTCGGGCAGCTCGCGCAGCGCCACCCGGGCGTCGCGGGCCCGGATGTGCGGGAACGCCTTGGCGATCGCGTCGGTCTCGCCGGGCGGCATCCCGAGTGCGGCGCCCACGTCGCGGACCGCGTGGCGGACCCGGTAGGTGTCCATCATCGAGACGCAGACGCAGCGCTCCCCGCCGTACTTGTCGAGGATCGCCGTGTAGACCTCGAGCCGGCGCGCGGACTCCACGTCGATGTCGATGTCGGGAAGGGCTCCGCGCAGCGGGGACAGGAACCGCTCCATGAGCAGGCCGTGGCGGATCGGGTCGACCCCGGAGACGCCGAGCAGGTAGTTGACCAGGCTCCCGGCCCCCGATCCGCGGGCGGCGCACCGAACCCCCATCTCGCGGATCAGGTCGGTGACGTCACCGACGGTGAGGAAGTAGGAGGCGTAGCCGAGCTTCTCGATGATCTGCAGCTCGTCGTCGAGCCGCTTCCAGATCCGCTGGCGGGGAGCCGAACCGTAGCGGTCGCCGATCGCTCCCTCGCAGCGCTCCCGCAGCAAGGCATCTGCCGAGTCGGCACCCGTTCGGTGATCTCGGTGATCGAGCTTGCGTCCCGTTCGGTGATCGAGCTTGCGTCCCATTCGGTGATCGAGCTTGTCGAGATCACTTCCGTTGTGGTCTCGACAAGCTCGACCACCGAGAAGATGAGCTCGACCACCGAGAAGACGAGCTCGACCACCGAGAAGCGATCTCGAACTCCGGGAAGTGCACCTCGCCCAGGCCCAGGTCGCGGCGCGGGTCCAGCGCACACCGGTCGGCGACCGTGCGGGTGCGGGCCAGCAGGTCGCGGGCGTCCCGCTCCCCCAGCCCGGCGGACCGGCAGATCTCCTCGGCCATCTCGTGCATCTGCTTGCCGGACTTGAGGAACCCCTCGGCGTTGCTGCGGTCGACGTGACGATGGTCGAGGGCGACCAGGCGGCGGGCCGCGTCGAGTACGTCGACGGTCGGTGCGTCGAGCCGGTCTGCGTAGCGAACCGCGTTGGTGAGCACCACCCCGAGCCCGAGCCCGCGGGCCAGCCCGGCCATCCGGGCGGCATGGGGTGAGGAGCCCGGCCCCCACGCGCCCGACTGCCCGGCAGCAGGGCGCAACCGGTGGGAGACGACCTCGACGAGGAGGTTCTCCCGGGGGACGATCTCGCGCCACGGCGCGAGTGCCTCCCGGGCCCGGTCGTCGCGACGCAGGGTCGCTGCCGCCCCGACCTCGGAGGCCGGGCCGAGCAGCACGACCACATCGCCACCGGACAGGTGCTCGGCGATCCGATCGAGGGACACCACGGGCCGACCGCGCTCCCCGGCCAGGTGGGTGGCCGAGACCAACCGGCAGATCGCCGCCCAGCCGTCCCTGCCCTGGGCCAGGAAGGTGACCCGCGGCAGTCGCGGGTCGCGGAAGGCGCCGCCCCGCACCGGTGACTTCCGCTGGGGTCGGGGCGGGCTCGACCGGCGAGGGTCCGGGTCCGAGGGCTCGTAGGCGAGGTCGACGCCCAGCACCGGCCGGATCCCCGCTCGCAGGCAGGCCTTGGCGAACTTGACCGCACCGTAGGTGCCGTCGCGGTCGGTCAGCGCGAGGGTGTCCATCTCCTGCTCGGCGGCGCGTTCGACGAGCACGTGGGGATGGGAGGCGCCGTACTGCAACGAATAACCCGACGCCACGTGCAGATGGACGAACGGGTCAGGCACTCAGCCCTCCCCTGAGCTCACCGATCTGGCCGACCCGCCCGACCATCTGCCCCGCCATTTGCCAGGGCAGCTGCTCCTCGAAGGGAGCGTGTGGTGCCAGTCCGAGCGCAACCTCGATCACGCCGAGGAACCGGTCGGCGTCCCGGATCAGGTCGTCGGCCTCGCGAGCCGTGACCGCCCGCCGCGAGCCGGCCTCGGCAGCCGCCCGCTTGGCGGCACCGGCCGCGAAGAACGCCGCCCATTCGGAGAGCTCGGGCGCCACCTCGGCAAGCAGGACCCAGGCGTTCTTCTGGGCCTTTCGCCGCGCCGGAGCCGGCTGCGCCCTGGCGGCCAGGAGGGCCGCGGTCGCGCGCAGCGCCGACACATGGGCAACCGCGTAGCGGGTCGGCACCTCGGTCGAGCCGATGGCCTCGCGCAGCGACTCCGCTGCCCGGGCGAGATAGGAGTGGGTGGTGGCGGGCAGGACCGTGGGGGCGCTCATCACGACCACCTCAGTCCACACAGCCGACGAGCTGCCAGTGGCCGTCGGACCAGTCGAAGCAGAGGTCGAAGATCCCGGACGAGGTGGGGCCGACACCGGCCTCGACCCGCCACAGCTCGCGCTCCCCCAAGAGGTCGACCCGGCCGACCCGCGCCAGGAACCGCGGAACCGGCTTCGTCGGAGCCGATCACCGCCCGGACGCCACTGGACTGCCACCAGGGCCCGGTCTCCACCCAGTGCGCGAGCACGTCGCGCACCTTCCACAGTCGTCCGTGCCACAGGAACTGTTCGGGGGCCTCGATCTCTCCCCCATTGATGGAGTCCCCCACCACTCCCTTGCGCACTTCTACGGGATCGTCGTATCGCCGCACCGTCTGCTCCTTCCCCCGAGCACCTCGTGAACCGGACTTCGACCCCTGTGCAGCCCCGGCGGAGGCGGGGGTCGAGGTCGCCTCCGCCGGAGCTGATGGTTCGAACGTTTGTTCGAACACCTCCAAGGTACACCCGCCCGCCGACAGTCCGTCAATCCCTTTGAGCCAGGCCCTGGGAAATCAGGCTGGAAAACCCGTCGACCTCAACGCCCCACGGCGAGGGTCAGCGCGAGGACGGCCATCATGGCGGCGACCGCCACGTCCAGAACCCGCCAGGCGACCGGCCGGACGAACAGCGGTGCCAGCAGCCGGGCTCCGAACCCGAGGCTGCAGAACCACGCTGCCGAGCCCAGCACCGAGCCAGAGGTGAACCACCAGCGCCCCGACGGTCCGTGCGTGTTCGCCAGCGAGCCGAGCAGCACGACGGTGTCGAGATAGACGTGCGGATTGAGCCAGGTGAAGGCAGCGACCGTCGCGACCGTCGTCCGCGTCGATCCGGCAGCGGTCCCACCGGTCGTCAGGGCCGAGCTGCCGAAGGCCCGCCGCAGCGCGAACACGGCGTACGCCGCCAGGAACGCGACGCCGCACCAGCGGACCAGGTCCAGCACGACGGGTTCTCGCCCCGTGACCGCGCCGACGCCCAGCGTCCCGAGCGCCATCAGCACCGCGTCCGACGCGATGCAGAAGCCCACGACCAGCGTGACGTGCCGGCGAAGCACGCCCTGCCGCAGCACGAACGCGTTCTGGGCGCCGATCACCACGATCAGGGCGAGGCCGGCGCCGAGACCGGCCAGGAGGGCTGCCAGGATCGTCACAACTGGGCACGCTACGAGCCGCAGCGACATAAGAACAGCAACGTATTCTTGACTTCGATAAGATCTACTTATGTTCGAACTCCACCGCGACCAGCTCGCCACCTTGCAGGCGGTGCTGGAGACCGGATCCTTCGACGCGGCGGCGAAGCGACTGCACGTGAGCCAGCCGGCGGTCAGCCAGCGGATCAAGGCCCTCGAGCAGGCCGTCGGCAGGGTGCTGCTGAAGCGCACGCGACCGCTGGAACCCACAGACTCGGCGCGGGTGCTGCTCCGCCACACGACTCAGCTCGCGCTGCTGGAGGCCGAGGTGCTCGCAGAGCTGGGACTCGGACCCGGGGACCACCCGACACCGACGGTCACGGTCGTGGTCAATGCAGACAGCCTGGCCACCTGGTTCCTCGACGCCCTCGTCGTTGCCGACCGCGAGCACGATCTCGACGTCGAGGTGCTGCGTGAGGACGAGTTCCACGCGACCAGGTACCTCGCCGACGGGACCGTCATGGCGGCGGTGAGTGCCCGACCGTTCGACGTCCGGGGCTGTACGACGACCCGGCTGGGGACGATGCGCTACCTCCCCTGTGCCAGCCCGGCCTTCGTCGCCCGACACTTTCCCGACGGCGATCACACCCGCTGGCCTCGGCCGGGCGCCGGTCATCGGCTTCGACCGTCGCGACGAGCTGCAGGCGAGGTTCTACCGCAGGCTCACCAAACGGGACCTCCGGACGCGTCGTCGCGTCGTGCCCGGGTCGACGGAGTTCCGCAGCGCGGTCGTCCGCGGCCTCGGCTGGGGCGTGCTGCCCGAGCTCCACTGTCAGGAGCTGCTCGAGTCGGGGGACGTGGTCCTGCTGTTCCCCGACCGACACCTCGACGTACCGCTGTTCTGGCAGACCTGGCGGGTCGCGCCGGCCGCTCTCGACGCCCTCACGGCCGTGGTGGTCGCGACGGCAGCCAGGTCGTTGCGCCCATAGGGGAATGTCTTATGGTCGTTGGAATGAGCGAACATCCTTCGATCGCGCACTTCCGCGCCGAGCTCGAGAGCCGCGGTGGCACCGGGCGGATCGTCGTCCTCCCCGACTCGGTGCACACCGCGGCGCTGGCTGCCGAGGCGCTGGGTTGCGAGGTCGGGGCCATCGCCAACAGCCTGCTGTTCGACAGCTCGGGCTCGCCGGCGCTGATCCTGACGTCGGGCGCGCACCGGGTCGACACCGACCTCGTCGCCGCGCACACCGGACCGCTCAAGCGGGCCACTCCGGACTTCGTGCGCACCTACACCGGCCAGGTGATCGGCGGGGTCTCCCCCATCGGCCACCCCACCCCGGTGCCGACCTGGCTGGACGTCGCTCTGCGCCAGTACGACGAGATCTGGGCTGCTGCCGGCCATCCCGCCGCCGTGTTCTCGACGTCGTACGACGAGCTGCTCGCCCTCACCGGCGCGACCGAACTGGAGGTGAGCTGATGGAGATCTGGATCAACCCCGCCTGCTCGAAGTGCCGGGTCGCCCTCAAGGCCCTCGACGGCTCGGGCGCGGAGTACAACACCAGGCGCTACCTCGACGACCCGCCGACCACGGCCGAGCTCGAGAACCTGCTGGCCCGGCTGGGGCTCGAGCCGTGGGACGTCACCCGGCTCGGTGAGCCGATCGCGAAGCAGATCGCGCTGCGCGACGTACCGAAGGACGAGGCGCACCGCGCGGACTGGGTCGAGGCGCTGGTGCAGCATCCGCAGCTGATCCAGCGGCCGATCATCACTCTCGACGACGGCACCGCCGTGGTCGCGCGCGACGCGGAATCCCTCGCCCGGGCCATCGACGCCCAGGCTTCCGCGACGTAGGGTCGAAAAACTTGCGCGGTCCATGCGAACCTCGGAGCTGCCCTGCCGAGTAGTAGGAGTGACACATATCTCCAGCAGGGATCACAGGGGGACCACATGCGCCGCAGCAGCAGGGAGTCTGAGTTCGCGGACTACTTCTCCGCCCGAGCTACCGGGTTTCGACGGACCGCGTATCTCATCCTCCACGACTGGCACACGGCCGAGGACCTGACCCAGGTCACGTTCGTGAAGCTCTACGCCGCATGGCCACGCGTCCGCGAGGGCGGGCTCGACGCCTACTCGCGTCGGATGCTCGTCAACGAGTGCCTCACCCACCTCCGCAGGCACCGGCGCGAGACCGTGACGAACTTGCTCCCGGAACGATCGGTCACTGAGCCGTCGTCACTGCTCGACCTCGGCCAGGCGCTCGAAATGCTTCCTGCCCGTCAGCGAGCGATCGTCGCGCTGCGCTTCCTCGACGATCTGGGCGTCGCCGAAGTGGCCGACGTCCTCGGGATCGCCGAGGGCACCGTGAAGAGCCAGACCTCACGCGCGCTGGAGACGCTGCGCCGCCACCTGCCCGAGCTCACACTTTCCGAGGAGTCACGATGACCGAACACGACCTCAGCACCCTCATCCGCGACCACGTCACCCACGACGAGCCGCACCTGGGGCTCTCGCTCGACGCCACGATCCGCCGAGGGCGTCGCCGTGAGCGCGGGCGTCGCGCCATGGTCGGCGTGGCCGCCGCGTCGGTTGCCGGCGTCCTGGCATTCACCACCTTCTCCGGACCCGGTCTGTTCGGCGCTGGGGACGAGCGCCGGAGTCCGGGCCACGCCTCCAGGTCAGCAGGCCGACTACGACCCGCAGGCGATGCCACAGATCATCGACGACGCGGTCCGCAACTCGCTGTCGCCGGGCGTCCCGGCTCTTCCCGACGGCACGGTCAGGGCCCACGACGTCGAGGGGCGCGTGCTCCCCTCCGAGCACTACGACAAGGCGAACAGCTGGGAGGGCACCTACGACTGGGACGAAGCACCACCTGTTCTCCACATCACTCCTCCACGCCGGCTCCGAGGCGGAGGGTGACCACGAGCAGAGCTTGCGCGGAGGACGTCGAAGCGGGCGTCTACCTCACCTGTGAGGTGCACATGGTCCGACGGCGATGTCGTGGTGACCCGCACCGGCGCTCTCCAGCGTGACCGTTCGGGGTGGTGGAGGACGGTCCAGGACCTGAGCACGGCCGACCCGGACACGCTGTGGTTCCAGCGACAGGTCGAGACGATCCGCTCGGCGACCCTGGTCGTCCGCAGCACCGAGACGGTCAAGGCAGCCGACCTGGAGTCGGCTCGACAGGAGTGGCGGGTCCCGGTGGCCGACCTCGAGCGCATCGCGACGCACCCGGACCTGGAGTTCCCACCACCGCCCATCGACCCGGAGACCGGGTGCACCTGGACCCTCCGCGTCGAGCCACGAGAGGGCAAGTTCCAGGCCGCGTGCTCGTCAACGGCTCAACGAGTTGCACAGCCCAACTGAGGGCACCCTGATCGACTCACCGATCCTGGGAGGCGGGCTCCGTATGCTGACCGCGTGGAATCCGTCTCCCTGGCCTTCTCGAGTGGCTGGGCCAGCGGAATCAACAGCTATCTCGTGGTGCTGGTGCTCGGCATCGCGGACCGGGTCGGGGACCTCGCGCAGGTCCCCGACGTGCTCGGCCGCTGGGAGGTCCTCGCGGTCGCCGCGTTCCTGTATGCCATGGAGTTCATCGCCGACAAGATCCCGTTCATCGACTCGGCGTGGGACGCGATCTCCACCGCGATCCGGCCCACGGTCGGCGTCGGTGATCGGCGTACTCCTCGCCGGCGAAGCCGACCTCGCTCGACCAGGCCGTGTCCGGCGTCGTCGGCGGCGGTACGGCGCTCGCCTCCCACCTGGTGAAGATGGGTGGCCGGCTGGCCATCAACTCCTCACCGGAGCCGGTCACCAACGTCGTCGCCAGCATCACCGAGGACGTGGCCGTCCTGGCCGTGGTCTGGTTCGCCATCGAGCACCCTCGGGCCGCCGCCGCCATCGCCGCCGTACTCCTCGCCCTGGGGCTGGTGATGCTCTACTTCGTGGCCAAGCTCATCCGCCGCGGCTGGCGGCGCTTCCGGCGCCGGGGCGGACCGCCGGCGTTGCCGACCTGAGGGATCCGAGCCAGCGGTGCAAGGTCGTCGCCAACGCGACCGGTTGGTCGAGCTGGATCAGGTGGCCGGCGTCCTCGATCAGCTCGAGCCGGGCCTTCGGGATCAGCTCGGCGAGCCGCTGGGCACGGTCCACCGGGATCCAGGTGTCCTCAACGCCCCACACGACGAGAACGGGCAGGTCCAGCTCCGGATAGAGGCCCTCGATCTCGTCGGTGAAGGCCTGGTCCGCCTGCGCGATCTGCCGGTAGAAGGCCGCCTGCCCGACGTCGCCCAGCCACGGGGCTACCAATGCGTCCAGCTGTGCCGCGGTGGGCCCGACGTGGCTGGCCCCGGCGATGTAGGCACGCAGGGACCCTTCGTGCACGACGCCGGGCAGCGCCGTGAAGACGTCCGGGTTGTCGCGCACCAGGCGGAAGTAGTCCGATCCCCACGGTGCCAGGGCGACCACGTCGACCAGGGCGAGCGACGAGAACCGACGACGATGCAGCAGGTGTGCCCTGAGCGCCACCGCACCGCCGTAGTCGTGCGCCACCACATGCGGGGACTCCAGACCCCAGTGGTCGAGAAGGTCGGCGAACAGCTCGCCCTGCACGTCCAGCGACACCTTGTGCTCGGGGCTCTTCGATGACTGCCCGTAGCCCGGCATGTCCCAGAGGTAGACCGTGAACTCGCTGCTGAGTGCTTCGGCGTAGGGCCGCCAGAGGGCGGAGGACCAGGGCGTGCCGTGGCAGAAGACCACCGCGGGCCCGGAGCCCATCCGTCCCCACCGGACCTGGCGACCGCGCCACTCAAGCGCTTCCTGCAACTCCATCAAGCCGATGCTTTCAGACGGTGCCGACCAGTCCATCGCTAGCCTCGAACCCATGAAATTCCTGATGATGCGCTGCTTCGCCTCGACGCCGGCACGCCATGAGCGAGACTTCCACCGCAACCAGGCTCCAGGACGTCGCGTGGCCGATCCGCACCGAGCGGCTGACGCTTCGTCCCGCGGTCAAGGCGGACCTCGACGCGAGCTGGCGGATCCGCCGGCTCGACGCCGTGAACCAGTGGATCACCGCCGCGCCAACGGACCGCGAGTCCTACCGGACGCTGTTCGAGGATCCCGGACGGTTGGCCAAGACGCTCCTCATCGAGCTCGACGGGCTGGTGATCGGCGACCTGATGCTCTCGATCGAGGACGCGTGGGCCCAGGCCGAGGTCGCGGACGCAGGCCCGTGGCGTGCAGGCGGAGCTCGGCTGGTGCCTGGACCCCGAGCAGGCCGGGCGTGGCTACGCGACCGAGGCGGTCGCGGCGCTGATCCGGCTCTGCTTCGAGGAACTCGCCCTACGCCGGGTCACGGCCAACTGCTTCGCCGACAACGTGGCGTCGTGGCGCTTGATGGAGCGACTGGGCATGCGCCGCGAGGCGCACTCGATTCGGGACTCGTTGCACAGGTCGGGTGAGTGGCTGGACGGCATGGCCTACGCGCTGCTCGCCGACGAGTGGCGGGCACAGGGCCGGGCCGACAACGGTCAGGCCTCACCGGCGATCAGGTAGACACCGTCCTGAAAGGTGAGGGTCAGGGTGGGCCGGTCCTCGAGCACCACTTTGCCCTGCTTGTCGAAGTAGGTGACGTCGTAGCTCACCGTCAGGTTGTCGGGGTCGGCCTCGATGTTGCTGACGTCCGCGCTCGCGCGCTTCTTCCAGGCTTTGCGGTAGTTCTGGAAGCTTCCGCTCTTGGCCTGGAACCCGGGCGTGAGCATGTTCCAGGCTGGCTGTCGGATCCTGGGTCACGGTGTCCAGATAGGTCGTGATGAACGCTTGCATACCCGCTGCGGTCGGGCCCTCGGTTTTCGATTCCGAGGTGACGGGGCTCGAGGGTGATTCGTGGACCGGAGTCCGGCGGGGCCTGCTCCTTCTCCCCACCGAGCAGCACCCACGCGAGGACCGAGACCAGCACGACAGCCACGGCGATCACGGCTGCGATGGGTCTGGAGAGCCATGGGGTGGACCGGGCGTGGGATCGGGAGCGGGAGGTGGAGGTGCGGGAGCTGGAGGATCGACCCCGGTGAGCTCCTGGGTGCCGGTCGCCGGGCCCTCGGAGGCGACCGGTGGCCTCGGGCTCACGGCAGTCGGAGTCGACCCGCCGCTCCCCAGGAAGGCCTGGACCGCCGACATGGACCAGCGATCCCCCGGCTCGACGGCCATGGTGTGCTCGAGCAGAGCCGCGAGCCACCCGGCTTCCTCCGGTCGCGGCGGGTCCTCGTGGACGATCCGGTACAGCGTCGCGACGATGTTTCCGCCGGCGTCGTACGCCGTGGTGCCGGTCAGGACGAAGTAGAGGGTTGCGCCGAGCGACCAGACGTCGCTGGCTGCGCTGGCCGGCCGGCCGGACGCCACCTCGGGTGCGAGGTACGCCGGGGAGCCGGTCACCATGCCGGTCTGGGTCATGGTGTCGTCACCGGTGGCGCGGGCGATCCCGAAGTCGGTGAGCTTCACATGGCCGTCGGCCGTGACCAGGATGTTGGACGGCTTCACGTCGCGGTGCACGATTCCGGACTGGTGCGCGGCCGCCAGGGCGTCGGCGGCCTGCTTCAGCAGGCCGGCTGCCCGGTCGGGGGTCAGGGGGCCGTCGCGCTGCACCAGCTGCGCCAGGGTCAGACCCTCGACGTACTCCATCACCAGCCACTGCTGGTCGTCCTCGACTGCCAGGTCGAAGACGGCGACCACGTGGGAATGGCTGAGGGTCGCGGCCAGCCGGGCCTCGCGCATGGCCCGTCTGAGATCCGGGTCGCCGTCGGGACCGGGCGCCCGGCCGATCCGCTTGATGGCCACGGTCCGGTCCAGGACCCGGTCGTGGGCAAGCCACACCGAGCCCATGCCGCCCCGCCCGATCTCACGCTCGAGCTGGTACCTGCCTGCGATGACCAAAGTGTCCTCCGTACGACCCCCGAGCGATCGTAGACAACCGGTCCAGCGGCACTCGGACCACCCCAAGGGCGCAATAGCCCAAATGGGCCATGGAACCGGAAAGTTGAGACTTCTACAATCGTGCATAGAACCGCCCGCGGACCCGAGACCGTGGGCGGTTCTGTCATGCCCGGTCGGGTCGTAGGGTTCGGGCCATGGCGCGGGTGGTGGTGGTGGGCGGCGGCTTCGGCGGCATGGCGTCGGCCGCCCGACTGGCCAAGCTCGGCCATGAGGTCACCCTGGTCGAGCAGGGCCCCCACCTTGGCGGCGCGCTCAGGCAGCGTCGAAGCCGACGGCTACCGGTGGGACGCGGCGGCGACGTACACGCTGCTCCCCGCCGTCATCCGCGACCTGTTCCGCAAGTCCGGCCGTCCACTGGAGAAGGAGATCGCGCTCGTCGCGCTGCCGGTGATTCGCGAGCACCGGTTCGAGGACGACAGCGTCGTGCAGCTCCCCGGCGGCTCCCGCGCTGCCCAGCTCCGGGCCTTTGACGAGCTCGGGGCGGGTCTTGGCCGGCAGTGGTGCGAGTACGTCGCGTCGTACGCGGACGACTGGGAGCTGATCCGGCGCGAGTACCTCGAGCGACCCTGGTCTCCCGAGTTCGCCCCCCGCGAGCTGGCTCCCCGGTTGCTCACGCGGGAGACCCTGCACAAGCGGATCAGGAGGTCGTTCAGGGACGAGCGGCTGCGCCTGGTGGCGGGCTTCCCGCACGAGTTCGGTGGCCACGACCTGCGCAACGTGCCGGCCTGGCTGGGGATGATGTCGTACGTCGAGCAGGCGTTCGGGGCCTGGACCGTGCCCGGGGGCATGTCCGGGCTCGCGGACGCGCTCACGCGTCGGCTGTCGACGCGGGGCGTGAGCGTGCTGACCGGGAGGACGGTGGTCGACCTGGTCGTGCGCCAGGGCGGGGTGGTCGCCGTCCGCACCGAGTCCGGCCGACCTCGACGCCGACATCGTGGTGGTGGCGATCGACCCGCGTCGGCTGCCCGCGCTCAGTCCGTACGTCGAGCGGACGATGCCGGCGATCCCGCCGATGACCACTCGTCTCGGGCTCGCCGGCGATGTTCCCGAGCTCGGCCCGGAGACGGTTCTGCACGGCGACCCCACCCTCGTCGTACGCAACGGCGGTCGGGCACCCGACGGCGGGCACGCCTGGACGGTGCATGGCCGGGGCCGGCTGTCGGAGGACCTCGTCACGACGCTGGTGCGCTACGGGATCGACATCCGCGACGCCGTGCGGGTTCGGCTGGACCGGACGCCGCGCGAGCTGGTCGAGGACTGGTCCGGCTCGCCCGAGGGTGTCTTGTGGCAGGGTCGCGCGACCATCCGCGCCAGGCTCGGACCGAGGACCCCCATCTCCGGGGTGTACGCCGCGGGCGCACACGCCACGCCGGGCGCCGGCCTGCCGTTCGTCGGACTGTCCGCGGCGCTGGTGGCGCAGGCGGTCGGGCCGGCTTAGTCGCTCCTATTCGTCCCCGAGCGCGAACGTGACGGTCAGGCTGGCGCCGATCGTGTGCTCACCCGGCTCGAAGGACATGTCTGCCTTGGAGGCCATCGCCAGCATCTCCCGGCCGACCGGCTGCGCCGGCCCCGCCCTCGGAGATGGCCACGGGCCGCCCCAGCACGGTCTCGGCAAGGCCGGCCAGGTGGGTCGCGCGGGCCACGGCGTCGGCGTACGCCTCCTCACGCGCGGCCTCCTGAGCAGCCGACGGTGTCGCTGGCCTCCAGCGAGACCCCCTCCACCTCGAGCCGGTCGCCGACCTCGGCGATCAGGGCCGTCAGCAGTGGACCCGCCACGTCCAGCGACGGGCACCGGACCTGGACTGCGTGCCGGCACTCGAAGCCCGCCTGGCGCCCAGCGTCGTCGTGGGCCGGCCAGACGTTCAGTCCGCGCGAGCCGACGTTCTCCGGATCCACGAACGTGCGTGCTCTGGCGCCGATCGCCTCGACAGCCGAGGCGACGCCGGCGAACGCCTCCTCGACCGAGCGAGCTCGAAAGACGGCTGCGACGTTGACGACGGCGGAATCGGGCACGACCCGGGCCGTGCCCTGGCCGGTGACCGTGACGGTGCGGGTCATGACGTCGAGGCTAGGGCACGTGACGAGTGCTGGCCCGCTGCGCGCCGTCCATGCTCCACCACGCAAGCAGCGTCTACCCTGAGCCGCATGTCCTTCTCGTGGGACGACTCGCGCCGGGCGTTCAGCGACGCCGCGGAGTGGTTCGTGCGCACGGCCACTCAGGTGGGTGACCGCTGGAACCGGCCCGGCTTGGGCGAGTGGGACGTCCGCAGTCTCGTCGGGCACACGAGCCGTTCGCTGCTGACAGTCGAGCTGTACCTGGCGCGCCCCGCCGCAGCCGTGGACGTCGCGTCAGCGGCGGACTACTTTCGCGCCACGAGGGCGATGGCCGCGAGCCCGGCTGTCGCCGCGCGCGGACGCGAAGCCGGGAGTGCTCTGGGCGCCGATCCCGCTGCCAAGGTGGCGGAGATCGCGGCACGGGTGGTTCCCCTGATCCAGAGCTGCGACGGCACCGCGCTCGTGACGACGATTGCGGGCGGCATGCGGCTCGAGGACTACCTCCCCACGCGGACGTTCGAGCTCGCCGTCCACACCTCCGACCTCGCCACAGCACTCGGCGTACCCCTCGACGTGCCGGCAACGGCAGCGACGCAGGCAATCCACCTCGCCGCCGAGCTCGCCGTCGCCGACGGCCTTGCCGGGCCGCTCCTGCTCGCCGCGACGGGTCGACCGGGCGTTCAGGGATTCTCGGTTCTCTGAACGCCGTCTGGCGGGTGGGGCTGGTGGTCTCGACAAGCTCGACCACGACCCAGCTCGCCAGCGAGCGGTCACACGATGATGCGCAGCGCAGCGAAGATCTCCCGGGTCGCCTTGGACCTGTTGAGGGTGTAGAAGTGCAGGCCAGGGGAGCCGCCGTCGAGCAGCTCCACACACATCTCCGCGGCCATCGCGATCCCCTCGGCACGAAGCGCGGCCGGATCCTCGGCGTGGACCGCCACCCGGGCGACGACCTCGGGCGGGATCTCGCGTCCGGAGAGCTCGGCCATCCGGCGCACCTGGCCGAGGTTCAGGATCGGCATGATGCCCGGCAGGATCGGGATCTCGACGCCGACGGCCTCGGCTCGCTCCACGAGACCGAAGTAGTCGGCCGACCTGAAGACCATGTCGGTGATGGCGAACTCCGCCCCCGCGCGCTGCTTGGCAAGCAGGACCCTGGCGTCGTGGTCCAGCGACGCGGCCGAGGGATGCCCGTCGGGGAAGGCGGCCACCCCGACCGAGAAGTCGCCCGATGCGAGCTCGACGAGCTCGCTGGCATAGGTGAGACCCCCAGCCGTCGGCGTCCAGGGGGCCCGCGGGCCGTCCCGTGGATCGCCGCGCAGCGCGAGGACGTTGTGGACACCGGCGTCGGCGTACGACGCGAGGATCGACTCGAGCTCCGCGCGGGTGTGGCCGACGCAGGTCAGGTGCCCGAGCGGAAGCAGGGTCGTCTCGCGGGCGATCCGCCCCGTGATCCGGACCGTGGTGTCGCGGCTGGTGCCGCCGGCGCCGTACGTCACGGACACGAAGGTGGGCTGGTACGGCTCGAGCTCGCGGATGGCCCGCCACAGCTGTTCCTCACCCTCGGCGTCCTTGGGTGGGAAGAACTCGAACGAGAACGACCGCTCTCCCTCACGGATCCGCTGTCCGATGCCGCGCCGTTTCTGGTCGTCCATCCCGCAAGTCTAGGAAGCCCACCCCGACTCCGGGCGCAGGCGCCACATGGGAATACGCTCGCTGCGTGAGCGAGCCCTTCGATACCGCAGCTTTCGCCGCCCGGATCCAGGAGGTTCTCGACGAGTTCCTGACCGAGCAGGCGGCCCGGCTCGCTCCCCTCGGTCCCGACGCCGCCGCCCTCATCGACGAGGCGAGGACGACGGTCACCGGGGGCAAACGACTGCGGGCTGCGTTCTGCTACTGGGGCTTCCGGGCGGTGTCGGACGACGTACCCGACGAGAAGGCGTTGCTTCGCGCCTGTGCCGCCCTCGAGGTCCTGCACGCCAGTGCGCTGGTGCACGACGACTACATGGATGCCTCCGCGACCCGCCGGGGCCGCCCCGCCACGCATGTCGCGTTCGACGCGGCCCACCGGAAGGCCGGCTGGAGCGGCGACTCCCGTCAGTACGGCGCGGCCGCCGCGATCCTCCTCGGCGACCTGCTGCTCACCTGGGCCGACGAGCTGCTGCGCCGCTGCGGTCTTCCGCTCGACAAGGTCTCGCACGCGCTCGACGTGTTCGACCTGTGCCGGTCGGAGGTGATCGCGGGGCAGTTCCTCGACGTGTCCGTGCAGGCTCGCGGAAAGGCAGACGTGGAGACGGCGATGACGGTTCTTCGCTACAAGTCGGCGAAGTACTCCATCGAGCGTCCGTTGCACGTGGGAGCCGCGCTCGCCGGTGCGGGTGACGAGGAGCTGGCCCAGCTGACCGCGTTCGGGCTGCCGCTGGGCGAGGCGTTCCAGCTGCGCGACGACCAGCTCGGCGTGTTCGGTGACCCGGCGACGACGGGCAAGCCCGCCGGCGACGACCTGGTCGAGGGGAAGCGAACGGTCCTGGTGGCTCTCGCGCTCGACGGTGCGCCGGCCGAGGACGGCGTACACCTCGACGGCTCGCTGGGCACCGCCCTGAGCACCGAACAGGTCGAACGGCTGCGCCGGATCATCGTGGACTCCGGCGCGCACGGGCAGGTCGAGTCGGTGATCGACGAGCTCACCCGGCTGTCGCTGGACGCGCTGGACCGCGCACCGATCGGGGACGAGGCGCGTACGGCGCTGCGCCGCCTGGCCGCGGCGGCCACCCAGCGCGCCGGCTGAGGATCAGTCGAGCGAGGGTACGTCGTCCAGCTCGGGGCCTTCGCCACGCATGAGCACGCTGAAGCGGCCGGCCTCGTGCTCGTCGACCCGTTGCGACAGCACGCTCAAGGCGACCGAGAACGCGCGTTCGTCAGCGCGGGCGAACGGGCCCCAGCCGTCCCACAACAGGACGGCGCCGGCCTCGCTGTCGGGATCCTCGGGATAGCTCCCGACGTCGCGCAGGCAGTCGAGCAGGGCGTCGAAGTTGTGGTGGTAGTAGTCGGGGAAGTCCAGAGCTTCCCCGATGGCGGTCAGGAACTCGTCCTTGGTCTCGGTCTTCCACCCGTCGAGGTGGGCGAACCGCCCACCGGCGTGCTCGACGGTGTGCTTGACGTCGGCGACCTCGAAGGCTGCATGCCAGCGATAGATCCCCGGCGGCCGCCGTCCGGCCATGAGTGCTGCCAACCCCGTCATCGCGCGATCCTCCTGAAGGACTGATAGTGGTCGTCGGTGTAGTAGAACCCACCGTCGGCGTCGACGACGATTCGTCGCGGATCTGTCCGGCTCATCGAGCTGCTCAGACCCTCCTCAAACCAGGACCTGCGCGCGCCGCTTCACCTCGGCGCCGCGGTTCTCCCGCAGGGCGTCGATCGGCCGCCCGGGGAGATCGGCGTCGGTGAAGATCCACTCGATGCACTCGCGGTCGTCGAAGCCGTGGTCGTGCAGGACCGTCAACAGGCCCGGAACGCCCTTGACGATCTCGCCGTCCTTGATCAGCTCGGCCGGGATCTGCTGGCCGGCACCGGGAGTGGGTACGGCGGCCGCCAGCTGGTGCTCGCGGATCATGGTCCGGATCTGGTTGACGCTGGCGCCGAGAGCCTGCGCGGCGGCAGCCCAGTCGAGCCATTCCGGCACCAGGGCACCGAGGTCCGGAGAAGTGTCCTGCTCGCTCATTCCGCATACTCTTCCACCCCTCGGCGGCGTCCGGAAATCGAGGCACCGCCACGCCGCCGGGGCGCGCGAAATCGTTCCTGCGCGCCCCCCGACCGTACGATGGGGTGTCCGGATCCTTCCCCGTCCGGCCGTATGGAGGACTCAACTGTGGACGTCGATACCCCGGGGCAGCCCAGGGACAGCCGCTTCGCCGACCCCTTGGTCGGCCGCGTCCTCGACGGTCGCTACCGCATCGGGCCGCGCATCGCGCGCGGCGGGATGGCCAGTGTCCACGAGGCCACCGACTTGCGGCTCGACCGCGTCGTGGCCGTCAAGGTCATGCATCCGGGGCTGGGCGACGACGACGAGTTCGCCGCCCGTTTCGTCCGCGAAGCCCGGGCGGCCGCTCGGCTCTCGCACCCCCACGTCGTCGGCGTCTTCGACCAGGGCGACGACGAAGGCACCGTCTTCCTCGCCATGGAGTATGTCCCTGGTCACACCTTGCGCGACGTCATCCGCAAGGAAGCCCCGATGTCGCCGACCCGCGCCCTGTCCCTGATCGACCCGGTGCTCTCGGCTCTGGCGGCCGCTCACCGGGCCGGGCTGATCCACCGCGACGTCAAGCCCGAGAACGTCCTCATCGCCGACGACGGCCGGGTCAAGGTCGCGGACTTCGGGCTGGCCAAGGCGATCAGCAGCGACACCCAGCACACGGCGACGGGCGGCGTCCTCATCGGCACCGTGTCCTACCTCGCCCCCGAGCTCGTCATCGACGGCAAGTCCGACGCCCGCGCCGACGTCTACGCCGCGGGCGTGGTGCTCTACGAGATGCTCACCGGCCGCAAGCCCCACGAAGGCGAGTCGCCGATCGCCATCGCCTACAAGCACGTCCACGAGGACGTGCCGCCTCCCTCTGAGGAGATGCCGGACCTCCCGCCGTACGTCGACGCGCTGGTCGCCCGGGCCACGTCGCGTGACCGGAACAACCGTCCCGCCGACGCGGGGGTGTTCCTGCACCAGGTGCACCGGGTCCGCCAGGCGCTGACCGAAGGTGTCACCGACGACCCCGAGCTCACCGCGGACCTGAGGCCGTCGGCCACGACAGCGCTCCGCGTCCCGGACGACCTCGCCCTCGCGATCGAGGAGCCTACCGACACCCAGGAGATGACCGCCGCCGGCCGCGAGCACACCGCGACGATGCGCTCCGTCACTGCCCCGGTGCCGGTGCCGGTGCGGTCGAGCCCACCGGTCCGGGCCGGTTCGATCACCACCGTGCCCCGCCGTCGTTCCCGCCGGCGCCTGGCCCTCTTCCTGGCCGCACTGCTGCTGGCCGTTGGTCTCGGCGCGGGCGCCTGGTGGTTCGGTGAGGGTCGCTACACCCCGACCCCGGGCGTCCTCGGCCTCACCCAGTCCGCGGCCCAACAGGAGCTCGAGGACGCCGGGCTGAGCGGCGAGGTCGGCGACGGCGTCTACTCGGAGACCGTGCCGGAGGGGCAAGGTCGTGAGCACGGACCCGGATCCAGGCGACAACGTCCTGGACGGCGGCACGGTCACGCTGGTGCTCTCCCTGGGCAAGGAGCGCTACGCGATCCCCACGCTGCGAGGACAGTCCGAGGACGAAGCCCAGGACACCCTCAGCGACGCACACCTGACGTTCGGCCGGTCCATCGGCAAGTACAGCGATGAGTTCCCTGCCGGGACCGTGCTCGGCTCCGATCCGGAGCCCGGGCTCGAGGTCAAGCCGGACACCGCCGTCGACCTCTTCGTCTCCAAGGGACCCAAGCCGATCAAGGTGCCGGACTTCACCGGCAAGGACGGCGACAAGGCCGAGTCGAAGCTTGCGGACCTCGGGTTCGACGTGCAGCGCACCGACGAGTTCGACGACACGGTCCCGGAAGGCCGGGTCGTGTCCCAGTCCCCCAACTCAGACACGCTGTTCAAGGGCGACGAGGTCGAGCTCGTCGTCTCGAAGGGACCAGAGCTCATTGCCGTGCCGAACGTCATCGGAAGCGGCTACCAGGATGCGAAGCAGACCCTCGAGGCCGCGGGCTTCGTGGTCGAGATCGCCGGCACACCCAACTTCGGAGGCGTCTACGCCACTGATCCGTCGGCCGGCACCGAGGCTCGCAAGGGGTCGACGGTCCGCGTCTTCGTGATCTAGGTGCGCCGCGAGCGACGTACGGGACTCATCGCCACCGCTGCCCTGCTGGGCACAACTGCGTGCTGGGGATCGACCTTCTTCCTCATCCACGACCTGTCCTCGCGGGTCAGCGCGATCGACTTCCTGGCCATCCGGTTCCCGATCGCGACGGTCGGCCTGTTCCTGATCTTCCCGAAGGCGGTCGGCCGGCTGGGTGCGCAGGCCCGACGGCGCGCCGTCGTACTCGGCAGCCTGTACGCGGGCGCCCAGATCCTGCAGACGATCGGACTGGCTCACACCGCGGCCTCGGTGTCCGGCTTCATCACGGGGATGTACGTCGTGTTCACCCCGCTCCTGGCCGCGGTGATCCTGCGCACCCGGATCGGCCCGATGACCTGGCTCGCCGTCCTGCTGGCCATCGCGGGGATCGGGGTGCTGACGCTCCAGCCCGGCGGCCTCGCGTTCGGGTACGGCGAGACCCTGACGTTGGTTGCCGCCGTTGGCTATGCGCTGCACATCGTCGGGCTCGGGGCCTGGTCCAAGCCCGGCGAGGCGATGGGGATGTCGATCGTCCAGCTCGCGGCGATCTCGGTGGTCTGCCTTACCGGCGCCGCACCCGGCGGCATCGATCTCCCGGATCGTCCTGTCGACTGGCTCTCCATCGCCTACATGGCCCTGATCGCCGGCGCGTTCGCGATGGCGGCGCAGACCTGGGCGCAGGCCCACATCTCGCCGACCCGTTGCGCGATCATCATGAGCATGGAGCCCGTCTTCGCCGCCCTGTTCGCGGTCCTGTTCGGCGGCGAGTCGGCCACCGTTCGCCTGCTCGGCGGCGGTGCCTTCGTCCTCGGCGCGATGCTGATCGTCGAGTTGACCCCCGGCCGCAAGATCGAGGGCGAGGTCACCGCACATCGCGGTCTGACCCGACGCCGAGTCGTCGCTAATTCCGCGAGCTCGATCGAACGAGTAGGTCCGCATCCTGATATCGCGTGCCGAATCGTTATCGGGAGTCACTAGCGTCCTCGACTCACGCACCTTGGAGGAACGCATGGTCGTCGTGATGAGTCCGGACGCCACCGACGATGATGTCGCCCACGTCGTCGCCAAAGTGGAGGCGGTCGGCGGCGAGGCCTTCGTCTCGAAGGGCGTCGCCCGCACCATCATCGGTCTGGTCGGAGACATCGACTCGTTCCACGGTCTGAACCTGCGGACGCTGCCCGGCGTGGCGGACGTGCACCGCATCTCCGACCCCTACAAGCTGGTCAGCCGCCAGCCCCACCCCGAACGGTCGACCGTCTGGGTCGGGCCGGTGGGCAGCCAGGTGCCGATCGGGCCCGACTCGTTCACCTTCATCGCCGGCCCGTGCGCGGTGGAGTCCGCTGAGCAGACCCTCGAAGCCGCCCGGATGGCCAAGTCCGCGGGTGCGACCATCCTGCGCGGCGGCGCGTTCAAGCCGCGCACCTCGCGCCACGCCTTCCAGGGACTGGGCGTGCGCCGGCCTGAAGATCCTCGGCGACGTCCGCGCCGCAACGGGCCTGCCGATCGTCACCGAGATCGTCGATGCCCGCGATGTCGCGATCGTGGCGGAGTACGCCGACATGCTCCAGGTGGGCACTCGCAACATGGCCAACTTCGGGCTGCTCCAGGCGGTCGGGGAAGCAGGCAAACCGGTGCTGCTCAAGCGCGGCATGACCGCGACCATCGAGGAATGGTTGATGGCAGCCGAGTACGTCGCCCAGCGTGGCAACCTCAACGTGGTGCTCTGCGAGCGGGGAATCCGGACCTTTGAGCCGTCGATGCGCAACACCCTCGACATCTCGGCCGTGCCGGTGGTCCAGGCCACGAGTCACCTGCCGATCATCGTCGACCCGTCCCACTCAGCAGGCCGCAAGGATCTCGTGCTCCCGCTGTCCCGGGCTGCGATCGCGGTGGGGGCGGACGGCCTGATCGTCGACATCCACCCCGACCCCGAGTCGGCACTCTGCGACGGGCCACAGTCGCTGGTCGGGTCGGACCTGCGCCAGCTCGCGCAGGTGGTCCGTCGCCTTCCGGCCGCGGTGGGACGGGTCGCCGCCGCCAGCCTGACCGGCTCGCCTTAACCGGTTCCGGCGCAGGGGTGCAATAGCCTGACTGGCGCAAGGGTCGGAGGAAGCCATGAGGTTCTGCACAGCGTGCGGCCACGAACTGGGCGCCGTCCGATTCTGCACGCAGTGCGGGAGCCCGGTCGAGGCCGGCGGTGACGACAGCTCGACCGACAGCTTGACCGACACCGCTGAGCGGCCCGCCATCCGCGCAACTCCTCCGGCCGTGACGCCGCCGATGCCACCACCGGCGAGGCCTCCCGCCCACCGCAGTGACGACAACGTCGTCGGCTACCCACAGGCCGCGGCCCAACCGGCGGGCGGATTCGAGACCGCCGAACGACCCGCCCCCGGGTCGTGGCCCACCCAGACCGCCATCCCGCCGTGGGAGCCGAACGAACGTCGCGACCGCACGATGTGGCCGGTTTTCGTCGCCGTCGGCGTCATCCTCGTCCTGATCATGGTGATCGGAATCTGGCTGCTCGGCGGTCGAGACGACGAGCCTGAGTCCGCCTCGCCGACGCCGACCGACAACTCGGCCGACACCGCTGCCGACGACCCTGCTGACGACCCGCTGACGACCCGGCCGACAGCACCAGCACGCCGTCGGGGAGCGCGTCGGACCCCGTGCGTGCCCCCGCGGACACATCCGACCTTGCGCAGACGGCGTCGGCGTCGGTGCCGATGACGGCTCCGCCGGGCCAGGACATCAGGGGCAACATCGTGCCGTACACCGCCGACAACATGCTTGACGGCGTACCTTCCACGACGTGGCGGATGCCGGGCGACGGCACCGGCCAGACCCTCACCTTCACGTTGGATGCCGAGTCGGTGCTGACCGAAGTGGGCCTGATCAACGGGTACGCGAAGATCGATCGCGCCGGAGACGGTCCTGAGGTCAACTGGTACCTCCGCAATCGGCGAGTCACCGAGGTCGAATGGGGCTTCGACGACGGCACCACGGTGAAACAGGCACTTGTCCAGAGCGACCGTATGCAAACCCTCCCGATCCAGCCGGAGGAGACCACGACCGTCCGGCTGACATTGCTGTCGGTGTCCGCACCTGGCGCGCGCAACGGCCGCGACTACACCGCGATCAGCGACGTCACGCTGGTCGGCGGCTGACCTCCCCACTCGAAGAGGACTGCGATGCGCTACTGCGGCAACTGCGGCACCGAAGGCACAGACGGCCAGGCCTACTGCGGTGCCTGCGGCACCCCGCTCCCGGCCGACAGCACCCAAGCGGTTCCACAACCCCAGCGCGGCCCCGTCCGCAGCCCCATTCGCAACCCCGACAGCAGCCCCAGGATTGGCCGCAGGCACAGCCAGGGGAGCCCCGCCCCGGCTACGAGTACGGCGCACCGCGACTGCCCGATTTCGACTGGCGCACGTTCGTGGTCGGCAACTGGGTCGGGGCCGCCATCACGGCCGCCGCGATCCTGGCGACCGCCGGGATCCTCTCGACGGCCCTCGGCCTGCTGGCGAAACCCAACAACTTCGGGATCGACAACACCCTGACCCTGATCGCCTCGATCCTCGGGGCCACGTTCGGGGCCGACGCGGTCGGCTCGGCAACGAGCTCAGGGCACCGACGTCCACGGCCACCTCGGCATCTTCCCGCTGACCGTCAGCCTGGTCACCGCCGTCGCGGGGTTCCTCGTCTTCCGCAGGGTCACCGCCCGCTACCCCGAGCCAACCGCCGCCCTCGCCGACGCAGCCCGGACCGCGCTGCTCGTCGCGGTCCCGCTGCTCGTCTTCGCCCTGGTCTTCCGCAGCAACACCCGCAAGGTCGGGAGCGGTTGGGGCGCGGAACTGATGAGTTTTCTGGGCGTGAAGACCGCCTTCGGCTCGAGCGTCGTCGGCTGTCTGTTCCTGGGCTTCTTCACCGTGTTCTGCACCCTCGCGGTCAGCGTGTTCTGGCGGCGCGACTGGTGGGGGCCACGCATGCAGAAGGCGCACGAATGGCTTGCCGCCCCGCTGTACGGCGGGGCCACGACGCTGCTCCTGCTCCCGCTAGCCGGCCTGATCGGCATCGGCTTGCTACTGCTGTTCGGGGAGAGCAACACCGAGGACCTCAACAACTCCGATGACTGGATGGCCGCGGTGGCCCTCGCGTTCAGCCTGCTGGCGAACGGCGGGATGTGGCTGATCTCGCTGGGCGCAGGGGCGTCGTACGGCGTCAGCGGTGAGTACCGGGGCGAGGGCGAGCACGAGTCTGACAGCGAGATGCACCGCCTCAAGTTCTTCGCCGAGGATGAGCCCGGCCTGTGGGCGGCGCCGGTCGTGGCACTGGTCGTGATGGTGGTCAGCGCGTTCGTGGTCGCCCGGAAGTCCGCCCACCCCACCCACATCGTCGGCAACCTGCTGCGTTGGGTGGGCCTGCTGTTCGTGTTCATCCCACTGATGCTCCGGCTGGCCTCGGTGCATGCCGGGTTCTCCAGCGAAGGCGACGACGGCGACTACAAAGGCAGCGGCTTCGTCGGCCCGGACGGCGTGCAGACGACGTTCTTCCTCGCCGGAATCGGGCTCGTGTGCGCGGTCATCGTGGCCGCGATCAGCCGGGCGATCGACCTCAACCAGATCAAGGCCCAGCTGTCCGCGGTGGGCGCGAAGATCCAGAGCACCCCAGCCGCACCCATCGCCCCGAACCCACCGCAGCCCTACCCGCCGCAGCCCTACCCGCGCAGCAACCGCAGCCGCTACCCGCCGAGACCAGCCGCCGACCGACCGCCGCCGCCGCCAGCAGCCGCGCCCACCGCCGACCAGCCGGCCGCCATGGGACCAGCCGCCGCAACCGCCCCGGGCGGTCAGGCTAGCCACCAGGGTCCGCCGCCGCCGCAAAGCTGACGCCCGACCATCAAAGTTGGCCACGAGGGACAGGATCATGGTGTGTTCGATGCCCTCTCCCCCGCCCGGCGGCGGTTCGTGCTGGGCCTGTGCGGCCTGGCGACGCTTGCGGTGATCGCCGCTGTCGCGGCCGCGCTGATCCGCCGCGAGCCGGCCCCGAAGGCCGGTGTCACAGGACGCGCTGGGGCCGGTGCTGCTCGTCCCCGGGTACGGCGGCGCGACCGCGGCCCTCGACGTACTCGCCGACGCCCTGCGGCAGTCGGGACGCGACGCCACCGTCGTCGCGCTGGCGGGAGACGGGACCGGCGACCTCCGCGAGCAGGCCGAGGTGCTGGACGACGCGGTGCAGCGGGCCCTCGAGCGAACCGGAGCGGCCTCGGTCGACCTGGTCGGGTATTCGGCCGGCGGTGTCACCGCGCGGCTGTGGGCGCGCGACTTCGGCGGCGGCGGCTCGCCCGACGGATCGTGACGCTCGGGTCGCCCCACCACGGCACCGACCTCGCGGGGCTGGCCGCCGACGTCACGCCGGACAAGTGCCCGACCGCGTGTCAGCAGCTGGCGACCGACAGCGACCTGTTGCGCGCCCTGAACGCGAGGGACGAGACCCCCGACGGCCCGCTGTGGGTCTCGATCTGGACGACCGACGACCAGACGGTCGTGCCGCCGGACTCCGCATCCCTCGAGGGCGCCCTCGACTTCTCCGTGCAGTCGGTCTGCCCCGGCGAGGTGATCGCGCACGCGGACATCCCGAGGACGCCGTCGGTGCTGGAGATCGTGCTCGTCGAGCTGGGACGCGCGGAGCCCGGCTCTTCCGACGTCGGAGGTCTGCGCCGGCAACGGCTAGTCGGTGATGTCCTTCGTCGTGAAGTTCGCCCACCCGGCAGCCAGGAAGACGAGCACGTAGAGCAGCTGCAGCTCCGTACCCCGCACGACGTCACGCCACAGGATCGGGTCCCGGAAGAGGTCGACGAACGACAGCCAGTACCGCGTCGGCAGGAATGGCTGGAGTGCATTGGCCGCGTCGAGCGTCAGCAGCAGCGACGAGGCGATGAGCACGGCCAGGGTGCCGAGCGCCGCCGCCAAGCGGCGACTCGACAACTGTCGACAGGAACAGGGCGATCGCCGCCACACCGAGCATCGAGAGCATCGCGTAGACCAGCGCGAGCAGCGTGCGCAGCAGCAGCTCCTGGGTCGACAGCGACGTACCGGAGACACTGTTGCTGGCGGTCCCGCCAGCGCTCGCGGCGATCTCCTCCTGCCCGAGCAGTAGCGTCCCGGTGAGGTACGCCGTGGCGGCCACGACGATGACCGCGAGCAACACGAACGCCATCACGCTGACCAGCTTCGCCACCAGCAGCTGCGTGCGTCCGACCGGCCGGATCAGCACATAGCGCAACGTGCCGGCCTGCGCCTCGCCGGCGATCGCCTCGCCCGCGACGATCGCCACTGCGATCGGCAGGAACAGCGGGACGATCATCGCGATCGCAGCCAGCGGGAACAGGGTGCCGTCGGTCAGCACGGCCGACAGGAACGCCGGTCCCGTCCCGGGCCGTGGGCCGAGGTCGGTAAGCGCCAGCAGCACCGCGACCAGGGTCGGCAGCGTGTTGATGAGCAGGATCGTCACCCAGGTACGCCGGCTTCGTACGAGCTTGCGCAGCTCGACGGCGATCACGGTCGCGTTCCAGCCGGTCGGACCCCGCCTGGGTCGCCGCCAGTACGACGTCTTCCAGGGTGTGCCGCTCGGGCGTCAGCATCTCGACCCGGACGCCGGCGCCGACGAGCAGCGTGTTCAGGGCGGCGGAGTCGTCGACCCGGACGAGCAGGCTGTCCTCGTCGTGCTGCTCGACCTGGCCGTCGAGCAGGGCGCGGGCCAGGGCGACGTCCCGGGTCCGGACGTAGATCCGGCCGGTCGGTCGCTGGAGTACCTCGAGCTGCTCCTGGATCACCAGACGGCCGCGGTCGAGCACCCCGACCCGGGTGCACATCTGCTCGACCTCGGCCAGCAGATGGCTGGAGAGGAAGACCGTGGTCCCTGCTGCGTTGAGGTCCAGCAGCAGCCGCCGGATCTCGCGGATCCCTTGCGGGTCCAGGCCGTTGGTCGGCTCGTCGAGCACGAGCAGCCGTGGCCGGCGGAGCAGCGCGTTGGCCAGGCCGAGGCGCTGCCGCATGCCGAGCGAGTAGGCACGCACCGGCCGGTTGTCGACGCCTCCGAGCCCCACCTGGTCGAGCACGTCGTCCACGCGGCCGGCGCGGGTGGATCGAGCCCCGGCGGGCCCCATGGCGTCGTACAACGCGAGGTTCGCGCGGCCGGACAGGTGCGGGTACGCCGCCGGACCCTCGACCAGCGCTCCGACCTGGGGCAGCACGTCGCGGCGGGACTTCGGCATCGGCCGGCCCAGCAGCTCGATCGACCCGGACGTGGCGAGGACCAGCCCCAGCAGCATCCGGACGGTGGTGGTCTTGCCCGACCCGTTGGCGCCGAGGAAGCCGTAGACGTCGCCGTCTCGCACGTCGAGGTCGATGTCGTCGACCGCGAGGATCCGGCCGAAGCGCTTGGTGAGCCCGGTGGTGCGGATCATTGGACATGTCCGAAGTACACGGCGTTGCGAACGAGCTTCCCGGGCCGCGGTGGCGAGCGTGTCCTCGGTGACGGTGCCCGCGAGCAGCCAGCCGTCGTCGTCATGGTCCTCCCGTGAGCAGGACACCCAGCGGTCCGACGCTCAGCACGACGCCCTCGCGCACCAGACGTGAGCCCGGCCAGCTCCCGAGCTGCTCGCGGAGCGGGTGCGCCTCACGGTCCCGCGAGCGGGATCACGATGATCTGCGTGACGCCGGCGCCGTAGACGCCGACCGCACGGTCGGCGGCCGGCGACTTCTCGCAGTCCCGCAAGAGTCACTGGAGGGAGCACGCGGGCGTACTGGTTGGCGGCGTCCGCGATGTCGAGCACGTCGTCGAAGCTGACCTCTGCAGCCGGCGGCGCGGTGAATCTCGTGTCGGCCGACGTCCGGGGTTGCGTCGGAGAACTCGCGGAACTCGGACGTGAACGCGGACTGGCCGTCCGCGCGCGCGTGCACGGCGACGGCGAGCGGAATGCCCGTCGCGGGGTCCACCCAGAGGTCCGCATGGTCGATGCTCGACTGCGGCGAGGCAGGGGCCACCCGAAGGCCCAACGCGTCCCGGCCGGCCACGCGCCGCGGCGGGCAACCGGCTGAGCTCGGCGGGGTCGACGTCGTCCAGGAGCCGGGCGCCGAGCTCGGGCGGTGTCAGGTCAGCGGTGCGCGGCAGCCGGATGTCCGGGTCCCGGCTCACGGTGGCTTCGGCCGCCTCGTAGCTCCACTCGGTGGTCCTGCCGGCGTTGTGGATCAGGTCGGTCTCCCCAGCCACGAGCAGCTTGTCCACCCGCCACTGCTTCGCGCCCCGCCACCAGACCCGCATCCGGGTCTGCTCCCCGAAGAGGGCCCCGATGTCGGTGAACCGGTCGGTGATCGGGAGCTGGAGGTTGCCCTGCGACTCGACGTACCCGGAGTAGGGATGGTTGCGGGAACGCCTCGATCCTCGCCAACAGGTCGGTCGCGCTGATGTCCTCGTCGTGCGCCGGCAGCTGTCGGACGGCCAGCGGGACGCCGATCAGGAGGACCACACCGAAGGCGACGATGCACCAACGGTTGAAAGCGGTCATACCTCAGCAGCGTACGTCGACCTGCCTAGCCGCCTGCCGTGATACTCCGAGATGAAATGGCTCCTCGCAACGGCGTGTCGAGAGCCATTTCCTCTCGGACTATCCGTTTAGGCGATGGCAGCGAAGACCTCGGCGGCCCGGTCGATGGCGGCCCGGTCTACGTCGAGGTGGGTGACCATCCGAACGGCGGTGGGACCGACCGGGGCCACGACGACGCCTTCGGCCGCGGCACGCTTGACGAAGTCACCGGCGTCTGGCCGGTCGACCACCACGATGTTGGTGTCGACGGTCGCGGGGTCGACGCCGCAGGCGTCGGCCAGGATCCTGGCGTGCTCATGGTCCTCGGCGAGCCGCTCGAGGTGGTAGTCGAGCGCATGCAGGCCGGCCGCCGCGAGGATGCCGACCTGACGCATGCCGCCGCCCATCCGCTTGCGCCAGATGCGGGTCTCGTCGATGGCAGCCTGCGAGCCGACAACCAGCGATCCGACCGGCGCGCCGAGCCCCTTGCTCAGGCACACCGCGAGTACGTCGGCGATCCGGCCGTAGTCCGCAAGGGGCACCCCCGTCGCCACATGGGCGTTCCAGATCCGGGCCCCGTCGAGATGGATCGCGACGCCCTCCTCGTCGGCGTACTCCCGGAGCGACTGCAGAGCCTCGATGGGCTGGATCGAACCGCCGCCGAAGTTGTGCGTGTTCTCCACCGACAACGCCTTGGTCGACACGAAGAACGGCCCCATGTCCGGCGCGAACATCCGGCGGATCATCGGCAGGTCGACGGCGCCTCGGTCGCCGGTCCAGGTCCGCATCGTGATGCCGGTGTACGCCGCGTGCGCGCCGAGTTCGGCGCGGGCGATGTGGGCGCTGGACTCGCACAACACCTCCTCACCGGGCCCGACCAGGGTGCGGACGGCGAGCACGTTGGCCATCGACCCCGTCGGGGTGAACAGGGCCGCCTCGTGGCCGAACAGCCCGGCGACTCGCTCCTCGAGGGCACGGACCGTCGGGTCCTCGCCATACACGTCGTCACCGACCTCGGCCCGCGCCATCGCCTCACGCATCGCGGCGGTGGGACGGGTCAGGGTGTCACTGCGCAGGTCGATCACGGGGTTCACGCGACTAGGCCTTGCGGAGCATCTCCGCCACGAGGAACGACAGCTCGAGTGACTGCACCCGGTTGAGGCGTGGGTCGCACACCGATTCGTAGCGGTGCCCGAGGTCGATCTCGGCCAGGTCCTCGCCGCCACCGACGCATTCGGTCACGTCGTCGCCGGTCAGCTCGACGTGGATGCCGCCGGGCCAGGTGCCGAGAGACCGGTGCACGTCGAAGAAGCCCTGTACCTCCTCGATCACGTCGCCGAATCGGCGGGTCTTGTAGCCCGACGACGCTTCGAAGGTGTTGCCGTGCATCGGGTCGCACACCCAGGCCACCTGGACACCGGCGGCGGTGACCTTCTCGACCAGGTCGGGCAGCCCGTCGCGGATCCGGCCGGCACCGAACCGGGTGATGAAGGTCAGCCGGCCGGCCTCGTTTGCGGGGTTGAGCCGGGCCGCCAGCTCCAGCGCGTCGTCGGGGCTGGTGGTCGGACCGAGCTTGACCCCGACCGGGTTCTTGATGTGGCTGAGCAGCTCGACGTGGGCTCCGCCGAGCTGGCGGGTCCGTTCGCCGATCCACATGAAGTGGCCGGACACGTCGTACGGCTCGTTCGTGCGCGAGTCGATGCGCGTCATGGCGTGTTCGTACTCCAGCACCAGCGCCTCGTGGCTGGAGTGGAAGTCCACGCGATGGAACTCGTCGGGGTCGGCTCCGATCGCCTTCATGAACGTCAGCGCGCGCTCGATCTCGTTGGCCAACGCCTCGTACTGCTGGCCGATCGGCGACTCCCGGACGAAGTCGGTGTTCCAGGTGTGCACCTGACGCAGGTCGGCGTACCCGCCGGTGACGAACGCGCGGACCAGGTTGAGGGTGGCCGCGGACGAGTTGTAGACGTCGACGAGCCGCTGCGGGTCCGGCGTACGGGACTCGGGAGTGAACTCGAACCCGTTGACGGCGTCGCCACGGTACGCCGGCAGCGTGATGCCGTCGCGGGTCTCGTCGTGGGACGACCGCGGCTTTGCGTACTGGCCGGCGATCCGGCCGACCTTCACCACCGGGACTGAGGCGGCATAGGTCAGCACGACCGCCATCTGCAGCAGCACTCGCAGCTTGTTGCGGACGTTGTCCGCGGTGACTCCGTCGAAGGTCTCGGCACAGTCGCCGCCCTGGAGGAGGAAGGCGTCGCCCCGACAGACCGCGGCGATCTTCGCCTTGAGGTCGTCGCACTCGCCGGCAAACACCAGCGGCGGCACCTTCCGCAGCTTCGCGACTGCCGCCTCGACGGCGACCGGGTCGGGGTACGACGGCTGCTGCGCCGCTCCGAGAGCGTGCAGTGTGTCGAGATCGGGGATGGCGCGAGTCACCGGCCCAGCCTACGCGTCAGTCAGTCCACGGAGCCCCGGGGCACGACCCAACGATGACGGAGCCGGCCGTCCACGTCGGCGAGGACCTCAAAGTCTGCGTCGTAGTGCAGCACGACGGCATGGTGGCAGATCGCGGTAGCGGCATGCAGCAGGTCGACGACACCGACCGCGCGGCCCTGTCCGGCCTCGAACAACGCACTCTGGAGTTCAGCCGCGACCACGCCCGTTTCCGCGGAGAGGGGGAGAAGCTCGAAGTCCATGGTCAGCCGGTCGTTGATCTCGGCATGCTCGCGGACGGACCGGGCGGAGTAGCCGGCCTCCAGCCGGGATACCTCGGACGAACACAGCATCCCGCCGCTCTCAAGCGCTGAACGAACGGCGGCCGCGACCCCGGCCGACCGGGCCAGTCGTTGCAGGACCGAGTTGTCGACCAGAAGCCGTGTCACCGTCGGGCGGCCGCGCGCACCACGGGATCACGCAGGTCGCTCAGGGGATCCGTGGTGACCAACCAGTCGACAGCCGCTCGCTGGCGGTGCCGACGTACGAGTTCAGCCAAGGCGGTCCGGACGGCGTCGGCCTTGGTCACGTCCCCGCCCAGTGCCTGGCGAGCCTGCTCCATGAGCTCGTCAGGGATGTCGATGAGTGTTTTGGTCACGCCGCCCTGCCTTCAAGTATATATAGCCAGATCGATGCCAGTATATACCCAGAGGCCGAGGCTACTCACCCAGGTGGTCGATGTCGCGGAACCCGGTCTTCTTCGCGCGTCCCCCGCGGTTGATCAGCCAGGTGATCGCCCAGAGTACGACGCCGACGGCCAGCAGCCCGCCCGCGATCTGGTACTGCTCCTGCTGCTCGTCACTGCGCGCCCACGGCCCGGCCAGGAACGCGCACGCGGCAGCACCGATCAGGGGCAGGAAGGTCGGCGTGCGGAAGTGCTCGTGGTCGACCGGCTGCCGGCGCAGAATCAGGAGCGCGATGTTGACGACCGTGAACACACACAGCAGGAGCAGGGCGGTGGTACCGCCGAGCAGGGTAATGGCGTTGGCACCGGACTCCGACGCACTGGCGCGGACCACGTAGATGATCAGGCCGAACGCGATCGCGGTCGTGAAGAGGATCGAGACCCACGGTGTCCGGCGGCCGGGGTGGATGCTACCCATCACCCTGGGCAGGACGTCCTGGTTGGCCATGCCGTACAGCAACCGGCTCGCCATCAGCATGTTGATCAGCGCCGAGTTGGCCACCGCGAACATGCCGATGAACGGGAACAGCGTGTCGAACGGGAAGTCGGGTGCTCCCGCGGCGACGACCTGGGTGAGCGCAGACCCCTTGTCGGGGTTCGTCAGGTCGCCCACCGGCACCAGGGCGACCGCGGTGATCGAGACCAGGACGTAGATGGTGCCGGTGACCCCGAGGGCGGTGAGCATCATCTTCGGGAAGTCGCGGATCGGATCCTTGCACTCCTCGGCCATGTTGACGGAGTCCTCGAAGCCCACCATCGCGAAGAAGGCAAGTGACGTCGCGGCGGTGATGGCGAAGAACGTGCTCTTGTCGCTGGGGCTGTCGAACACGGTCACCCTGGAGAAGTCCGCGTCACCCTGGGTGACGGCGTACAGGCCGATGAAGATGATGAGCAGGAGCCCGGAGAGCTCGACAAGGGTGAGCACGACATTGGCCTTGACGCTCTCGCCGACACCACGGAAGTTCACGGCCGCGACGAGTCCCATGAACGCCAGAGCCAGCAGCATGATGCCGGTGCCACCCACCTCGAAGCCCAGGTTGAAGCCGTCGTTGAGGAAGCCGGCGAACGCATTCGACGCAGTCGAGGCCGACGTGATGCCCGAGCACATCACGGTGAAGGCGACGATGAACGTCACGAAGTGAATGCCGAACGCCTTGTGTGTGTAGAGCGCGGCGCCGGCCGCCTGCGGGTACTTCGTGACCAGCTCGAGGTAGGACATGGCGGTCACGGTCGCGACCGCGAAGGCTACGAGGAACGGTGCCCACGCGGCTCCTCCGACC
>CAVRBN010000027.1:0-21317 GCA_963719255.1 uncultured Actinomycetota bacterium
CACCCGGTCACCAGGTGAGGTCGTGAAGGGTCTCGATGCTGTCGGGGCCGGTGGGGCGAGAACGGTCGAGGTGGACGGCGCGGAAGCCGGCCGCCCGGGCGCCCAGGACATCGACCTCGAGGTTGTCGCCGACCATCAGCAGCTGGGCGGGGGAGAGCCCCAGGACGTCGCAGACGGCGTCGTAGGCCACCCGGGACGGCTTGGCGGCCGGTAGCGCCGACGACGCCAGCACCGGGCCGCACAGGTCAAGCAACCCGGTCGCCCGCAGCTTGGCGGTCTGCTGCGCCTTGTCGCCGTTGGTCAGGACCGCCACGGCCAGGCCGGCGTCGCGCACCCGCTCGAGAGTGGGTACGGCGTCGTCGTACGCCTGCCACGCACTCGTGTACGCCGCCAGGTAGTGGCCGAACATGGTGTCCAGCTGGATCTCGACGGGCTCGGCCGAGGCCTCGTCGAGCGGCGGCCGGCCGAGCCCGGCCAGGAAGTCGCTGATCCGGGCTCGGCCGTTGGCCCTGGTAGGACACCAGGCCGTCGACGTACTGCTGGTAGTGCCGTTCCTCGAGTGCGCGCCAGAGGTCCTCGACCTGGGCCGGCGTGAGCGAGGTCGGGCCGAGCGTGCCCGCCCAGGACCGGACGCCGGCCAGCACTGCACCCGGATGGTCGAACAGCGTGTCGTCGAGGTCGAAGACCACCCCGGCGATCACACCGGCGATCACCCGGGACCTCCCCCAGGGGACAACAGGCCCGGGTCAGTGACCTCCGCGGAGCGGTTCGTCGTCGATGGGGTGCCGGCCGTCGAACTGGTGCCCGTCGGCCGAGTGGTCGAGCCCCGCTTCGAGCTCGTGCTCATGCTCGGCGTGGTGGTGGCCTTCCTCGAGTTCCTCGACCGTCGGCTTCTGCACGTTGTCGGCGAACATCAACGTCGACAGCTTGCCCCGCAGCCGCTGGGATCTCGAGTCCGGCGCCGCGACACCGTTGGCATCGACCTCACCTGGACCGGTGTACACCTCTTCGCGGTCACGCGCAGCGAGTCGGTAGGCCCGGGCCTCAGGCAGCGGCAGGTGGCGTTCGGAGTAGCCGCCCTCGGCGGAGCGCATGATGATGCCGCTCTCGTAGCCGTGGAGCAGCTTCTCGCGATCGCTGCGCTGCAGCGAGATGCACCAGCGTCTGGTGATCACGAATGCGATCACCGGCCCAATGAAGACCGCCGCGCGCATGAAGTAGGTGATGTGGTTGATGCTCACGTCGAACACGATGCCGATGATGTCGTTGCCGCCGGCCGCCCACATCAGGCCGTAGAACGTCATCAGCGCAACCATGGTCGCCGTCCGCGTCGGGGCGTCGCGGGGTCGCTGCAGCAGGTGGTGGACGCGGTTGTCCTTGGTGATCCAGGCCTCGATGAACGGCAACATCAGCAGGATCGTGAATGCCAGTCCGGGGAGCACGATGATCGGGAGGAACACGTTCCACGAGAGCGTGAAGCCCCACAGATGGGTCTCCCACCCTGGCATGATCCGTAGCGCTCCGTCGGGCCAGCCCATGTACCAGTCGGGCTGCGAGCCCGCGGTCACCTTGGACGGATCGTAGGGGCCGAACTTCCAGACCGGGTTGATCGACAACAGGCCGCCCATCAGGGCGGTCACGCCGAAGACGATGAAGAAGAAGCCGCCGGCCTTGGCCATGTAGACGGGCAGCATCGGGAAGCCCACGACGTTGTCGTTGGTCCGTCCGGGGCCGGGCCACTGGGTGTGCTTGTGGTAGACGAGCAGGACCATGTGGGCCGCGATCAGAGCCAGCAGCAGGCCGGGGATCAGCAGCACGTGGATGGTGAAGAGGCGCGGAATGATCGACTCGCCCGGGAACTCGCCGCCGAACAGGAAGAACGACATGTAGGTGCCGACGACGGGCATCGACTTCATGAACCCGTCCGCAGCCCGGATGCCGGTGCCGGACAGCAGGTCGTCGGGAAGCGAGTAGCCGGTGAAGCCCTCGAGCGTGCCGAGCAGGAGCAGCAGGGCGCCGATCACCCAGTTGAGCTCCCGTGGCTTGCGGAAGGCGCCGGTGAAGAACACCCGCATCATGTGGACCATCATCGAGGCGACGAACAACATGGCCGACCAGTGGTGCATCTGGCGCATGAGCAGGCCACCGCGTACGTCGAACGAGATGTCCAGGCTCGACGCGAACGCCTCCGACATGTGGATGCCACGGAGCTGGTCATAGGAGCCCATGTACTCGACCTCGGCCATGCTCGGCCGGAACCACAGGGTCAGGAACACCCCGGTCAGGAGGAGTACGACGAAGCTCCACAGCGCGATCTCACCGAGCATGAACGACCAGTGGTCGGGGAAGACCTTGCGCAGGTTCTTCTTGGCCATCGTCGCCAGACCAAGCCGCTCGTCGGCCCATTCGACCGCGGCCGCGCCCTTGCTGGGCTTCTTGGCGGAGGCGGCCCTCTTGCCGTTGGTAGCCGCGACGCCGTTCTCGTCACTCATCAGCCACGCTCCCAGAAACTTGGACCAATTGGTTCCCTGAAGTCACTAGTGGCCACCAGGTAACCCTCGTCGTCGACCTCGATCGGCAGTTGCGGAAGGGCACGCGCTGCCGGCCCGAAGATCACTCGGCCGCCATCTGCGAGGTCGAACGTCGACTGGTGGCAGGGGCACAGCAGGTGGTGGCTCTGTTGCTCGTTGAGCGAGATCGGGCAGCCCACATGGGTGCAGATCTTCGAGAAGCAGACGATGCCCTCGATCGACCAGTTCAGGCGGTCCGGGGCGATCTCGTTCGGCTCCATCCGGTGCAGGATCACCGCGCCCTTGGCCTTGCCGACCTGGAGCTCCGCCCCCTCGATCTCGGGGTAGCCGTTCTCCTCGGTGGGGAACAACACCTCCGGCTCGGCGTTCATCAGGTCGCCGATCACGAGGTCGGAGACGTGCACGGGTGTGCCCATCACGTCTCGGACGATGCGCATGCCCGGCTTCCAGATCGTGTGGTAGAGCTTGTCGCCTGGCAGCGGACCCAGGTCACGCAGACCGAGGATGACGGGTACGCCGACCAGGCCCATCGCGCCCAGCATGGTGTTGCGGATCAAGGGACGGCGGCCGAGGCCGGATTCTTCGAGCCCCTGAGCCAGGATGGCGACCGTCTCGGCGCGGTCCGCTGGGGAGGACGCGGCCTCGTGCCGCGCCTCGAAGATCTCGTGGTCGCTCATCAGCTTGCGCGCCCACTGGATGATGCCGATGCCGATGAACACCAGCGCGAGTCCGAGCGTGAGGCCGAGCCCGACGGTCGAGGCCCCCAATCCGGCGAAGACCGATGGCTCCTCGCCGACCTCGAACGCGAAGTAGGCGACACAGAACAGCACCGTGCAGAGCATCGACAGCCCGAAGAACGCCGCGACCTGGCGTTCGGCCCGCTTGTCGGCCTTCGGATCGACATCGGTCGGGCGCCAGACGTGTGCGGGCAGACCGGGGTTCGGGATCGGCTCTTCGCCCGGATCTTCGGGCGGGATCGCCGGAAGGTTGTCGTCGCGGTCGTCGCTCACGCTTCCACCTCGTCCGTGGTCTTGGTCTTCTCCGAGCGTGTCGTGTGGGCCGCGATCCAGACCGCGAAGCCGACCAGCACGCCGATGCCGACGAGCCAGGCGAACAGGCCCTCGCTGACCGGTCCGAGGCCACCCATGCTGAAACCGCCGTAGCCGGGGTCGTCCTTGAGGGACTGCAGGTAGAGGATCACGTCGCGCTTCTCCTCCGGCGACAGGTTGCCGTTGGAGAAGACATCCATCTCGGCGGGGCCCGTGAGCATCGCCTCGTAGATGTGCTTGGCCGACGAGTCGTGCAGCGCCGGTGCCCTCTTGCCCTCGGGCATCGCGCCGCCGTTGCCGGCGAAGTTGTGACAGGCGGTGCAGTTGGTCAGGAAGATCTGGCCGCCCCGGACAACCGCCTCCTCCTTCTCTGCATCGGACATGCCCTCGCTGGTGTAGTCGCCTTCGTCAGGGATCGCGGGACCGGGACCGAGCGAGGCGACGTACGCCGCGAGCTGGGCGATCTCCTCGTCGTTGTAGGAGGTCTTCTTGGACGGGATCTGGGCGCCGGGCGTCACGGCGGGCATCCGTCCGGTGCCGACCTGGAAGTCGACGGCGGCTGCGCCGACTCCGACCAGGCTGGGACCGAGCTGTTGGGTGCCGTCCCTGGTGAGGACGCCCTCACCGTTCTGCCCGTGGCAGAACGCGCAGCCGACGATGAACAGCTCGCGCCCCTGTGCCGCCAGCTCGGTGTCGGTCTGCTCCTGCTCGGCCGTGGCCGGCGCGAAGGCGGCGTACAGTCCGCCGGTGAGAAGCAGGCCGACGATGATCAGGAGTAAGCCCGCTACCGGCCTGCGGCGATACCGCGAGATCCGTCCTGCGGAGCGATTCAAGAAACGCACAGATTCAGTCCTGGTTCTCTTGGCCGGGTCCGGGGCTACTTGATCAGGTAGATCGTGGCGAACAGTCCGATCCACACCACATCGACGAAGTGCCAGTAGTACGACGCGACGATGGCGGTGACAGCTTGCTCATGGGTGAATCGCCTGGCCACGTAGGTGCGGCCGAGCACGAACAGGAATGCGATGAGGCCGCCGGTGACATGGAGGCCGTGGAAGCCGGTCGTGAGGTAGAACATCGTGCCGTATCCGGATTGCTGGATCGTCACGCCCTCATGGATCAGGGCGGCATACTCGGTGGCCTGACCGGCGATGAAGACCGACCCCATGACGTAGGTGAGAATGAACCACTCGCGCAGCCCCCACCCGCCCATGTTCAGCATCGACCCAGTGCGGTCGACCTGGCCACGCTCGGCCGCGAAGACGCCCAACTGGCAGGTCAGGGAGGACAGGACCAGGATCGTGGTGTTGACCGCAGCGAACGGCACGTTGAGCAGTGCGGTGTTCGTGGCCCAGGTTTCTTCGCTGACCGCGCGGATCGTGAAGTAGGAGGCGAACAGCGCCGCGAAGAACATCAACTCGCTTGAAAGCCAGATGATGGTGCCGACGCTGACCATGCTCGGACGGTCGTGATGCCCGTGCAGACGGGATGCGGGAATAGCCGTTGCGGTCGCCACGGACCCCATTATGGCCAGACCGGGGCCGGAGGGCACCCCTACCCCCCGTGTTTTGGCGACATAAGGTTCACAACGTGGTGCTGACGGTCGCCGAGCTACCCCGATTCACGCTCTCGAGCGTCTTCAGCGAGTGGGGACTCGACCCGTTTCTGTTCGTCGTGACGGTGTGGATCGTCGGGCTGTACGTCGTCGGAGTGGTGGCCCTACGACGCCGCGGCGACGACTGGCCGGTCGGGCGGACGCTGGCGTTCGTCGGGGTCGGCATGGGCACCTTCTACGTCGCGACCTCGTCCGGGCTGGCGGCGTACGACACGACGCTGGTGAGCGTGCACATGGTCCAGCACATGCTCCTGTCGATGGTGGTGCCGCTCTTCCTCGCGCTGGGCGCGCCGGTGACGCTCGCCCTGCGCACCCTGCCGGTCCGTCCGCGCCACTGGCTCCTGACGGCGTTGCATTCGCGGGTGGCGAAGGTCCTGGCGTTCCCGCCCCTGACGTTCCTGCTGTACGTCGTCTCGCCGTGGGCGCTCTACTTCTCCGGCTGGTACGGCGCATCGCTGCACTCGGAGTTCGTGCACGAGATGATGCACCTCCATCTGGTGACCGTCGGCGCTCTGTTCTTCTGGCCGTTGATGGGCGTCGACCCGATCCCGGGCAAGGTCGGCTATCCGTTCCGGGTGCTCCTGGTCGTGCTCACGCTGCCGTTCCACGCCTTCCTCGGGATCACGATCATGAGCGGAAACACGCTGCTCGGCGGTGCGTGGTACCCGTCCCTGCACAACGGCCCGATGGGAGCGTGGTTGCCCGACCCGCTGGACGACCAGCACCTCGCGGGCGGGATCCTGTGGGCCAGTGGTGACCTGATCGGTCTGGTCTTCTTCGGGATCCTGTTCACGCAGTGGGTGCGCTCCTCGATGCGTGAGGGTGCCCGCGAGGATCGGCGTCTCGACCTGCTGGACGCCCGAGCCAAACGCGCCGCAGCCGATCCTGTGGCCCCGGTGGTCGAGCCTCCCGCCTCGGTGGTCGAGCCTGGTCCCTCGGTGGTCGAGCCTGTCGAGACCACAAAAGACGACCGGTAGAGTGCTCGCCGTGACAGCCAAGCCGATGAGGGTGCTCGTCTACAGCGACGACGTCAACACCCGCCAGCAGGTGATTTTCGCCCTCGGCCGCCGCCCTCATCCCGACCTGCCCGAGCTCGAGTACGTCGAGGTGGCCACTGAGCCCGTGGTGATCCAGCAAATGGACGCGGGCGGGATCGACCTGGCGATCCTCGACGGCGAGGCCGTCCCCGCAGGCGGGATGGGCATCGCCAAGCAGCTCAAGGACGAGATCTACCAGTGCCCCCCGATCGTGGTGCTGATCGGCCGACCGCAGGACGCCTGGCTGGCCACCTGGTCGCGTGCCGAAGCCGTCGTACCCCATCCGCTCGACCCGATCCAGCTCGCCGAGACCGTCGTCGCGCTGCTGCGGCCGCGCGCGACCGTCTGACCACTCGGTGGTCGAGCCTGTCGAGACCACGACCCGAGGAGCTCCTGTGACCCACACCTGGCCAGAGGTGTTGTCGCCTCTCGTGGCCGGCACCGACCTGAGCGCCGACCAGACGGCCTGGGCGATGGCCGAGATCCTCTCCGGCGAGGCGACCCCGTCGCAGATCGCCGGCTTCGCGGTGGCGCTGCGCGCCAAGGGCGAGACCATCGACGAGCTGAGTGGCCTCGCCGACGCGATGCTGGCCCACTCGACCCCGATCTCGGTCCCCGGCCGGCTGCTCGACGTCGTCGGCACCGGCGGTGACCGGTCGATGTCGGTCAACATCTCCACGATGGCCGCCATCGTGGCGGCCGGCGCGGGCGCCCGGGTGGTCAAGCACGGCAACCGGTCCGCGTCCTCGAAGACGGGCACGGCCGACGTGCTCGAGGAGCTCGGCATCCGGCTGGACCTTCCGGCGCCGACGGTTGCCGAGATCGCCGAGCGGGTCGGCATCTCGTTCTGCTTCGCAGCCGCCTTCCACCCGGCCCTGCGACATGCCGCGATCCCGCGGCGCGAGCTCGGCATCGGCACGACCTTCAACTTCCTCGGCCCGCTCGCCAACCCGGTCCGACCCGACGCACAGGCGGTCGGGTGCGCCGACCGCCGGATGGCTCCGCTGATGGCCGGCGTGTTCGCGCGCCGCGGCGTGGACGCGTGGGTGTTCCGGGGCGACGACGGGCTCGACGAGCTCACCACGACCACGACGTCATCGGTGTGGGTGGTCCGCGGCGGCAACGTCATCGAGGTGTCGGTCGATCCCGCTGACTTCGACGTCCCGATCGGCACCGCCGAGGGGCTTCGGGGTGACGACAGGGTCCACAACGCGGCCGTGATCCGACGGCTCGTCGACGGTGAGACCGGTCCGGTCCGGGACGCGGTGGTGCTCAACGCCGGTGCCGCGCTTGCCGTCTACGCCGCCGCGACCGACGACGTCCGTCAGGCCCTGAGCGAGGGCATGGCGCTGGCGCGCCAGTCGCTGGACTCGGGTGCCGCGAAGGACATCCTGGAGCGGTGGATCGCCGCGAGCTCGGCCGCCAGCTGATCCCCGCTGAGGACTGTCAGACCTCGAGCACGTAGGACTCGCCCTCGCGGTGGAACCCGACGCTGTCGTAGTAGGCGTTCACCATGGCGGGCGAGGTGACCACGCGGCGTACGCCCAACTCTTCGAGCAGGCTGCTGCGCCGCCAGACGAACTCACCGGGTGAGAAGTCGCGGTAGCGCGGCGTGGCGTAGTCCAGCTGGACGTGAGCGGTGTCGCCGTCGACCCTGAGTACGACGACACCGACGGTCTCGTCACCCTTCTGCACGAGGTACGCCGTGCTGCCTGGTGTCGACCCGTCGAAGTCGGGCTGGAACTTCGCGATGTCGGTGCCGTGCACGCGCAGCACGTGGGCCAGGTAGGTGTCGTCTGGTCGCACGCGCAGCACGTCGAACGCAGCCTCGTCGTGGCTCTCGCGCATCAGCTTGACGATGAACCTCACGTTGATGGCGCTGACCACCACGTTCATCGCAACCATCGGCCAGATGCCGAGGATCAGGTTGAACGCGGTCAAGAGGGCGCTGGCCACCAGGTTGAGCAGCCGGAAGCGCAGCACCCTCGCCTGCATCAGGGAGAAGACGAGCAGGGCGCTGCCGCCCCAGCCCATCGCATCGAGCAACAGATCAGGCAGGGTCACGAGGTCACGCTACTGGGCGGTGGCCTTCCACGAGAGTGCGGTCAGTGGGTTCCCGGCCATGTCCTTGATCCCGTTCAGCGAACCAGGCCGTGTAGACCTTGCCGGGGACCAGGTTCGCAGTCGGGTTCAGCGTCGCCGTCTTGCCATCGGCGGACAGGGTCACCGCGGCAGGCACAGGGTGTCGTACTGCCCTGGACCCGCAGCCGCATCGTCGACCCGTTCACGCCCTTGACCTTCTCGCTGAACGTGCCCACGAAGTTGGCGTCCAAGGGAGCCGTGGCCACGGGAGTCTTCGATGTGACGATCGGCTTGGTGGTGTCGACCTTGAACCCACGCCAGATGCTCTGGGCGAGCACAGCACCGCTGGGATCGTAGGCCGTCACGTGCCATTCGTAGTCACCGTCGAGGAAGGTCGTGCTGGCGGCAGCCGCCTGGGCGACGGTGGTGATCTTCACCGTGCTCGTGGTGGTGCCGACCTTGCGGGCCTCCACGTAGTACTTCACTGCCGAGGGCACCGGCTTCCACGTGAAGTAAGGGCCCGCCGCGGGCTGGTAGGCCCCGGTGCCCGGGGAGACCTGGGGGACCACGCGCTCGTTTCACGAAGAAGCGTCCGGGAGCCGACCAGGCGCCCGACGTGGCCGTCGCCGTCGGTCCAGCGGACCCGCCACAGGTAGGCCGCGGCGGAAGCTGGCAGATACTTGGTCCAGACATACGCCGATTGCTTCGACGTGGCCGAGATCACCCGGTTGGCAGTCGAGAAGGTCAGGTCGTCGTTCTTGTAGACCTCGATCGAATAGCTGGCCGCGAAGTCCTTGGCCTGCCACTGGAAGGGGGTGAAACCGCCGGCGGCGACGTTGTTGACAGGCGAGCTCAGCGCGACCGCACCAGACGCCTTGGTCACCTGCCGGGTCTGTCCCCAGTTGAGGTGGTTGCCCTCGGCGTCGATGGCCTGCACCCGCCAGTAGAGCGCGCCTTCGGGCAGCGTCCCGTCCCAGGGCGTGTACGTCGACTGGTCGACCTCGCGGGAGTCAACGAGCGTCGCGAACGTCGACGACTGGGAGATCTCGATGCGGTACTTCTGCGCGGTCTGGTGCGGGCGCGCGGCGCCGCCCAGGTACCGCGGGGCTGCTTGGTTGGTGTCGTGGTAGTCCGCCCAGTCGAAGGTGATGTCGTCGGCACTGTGCGCTGCCGTCAGCTGGTGTCTGGAGCTGGACAGCAGGCGAGATCTTGCGGAACCCGTTGGTCGCCGCCGCGTGCGTCGAGATCGGGTCGGGACCGCACTGGCTGCGGCCTTGCAAGGCCGGACGAACCAGTAGTAGGACTGGCCGGCCTGGTTGTCGGCGAGGGCTTCCTTCGGCATCGCTGAGGTGAGTGTCCACCGCGTGTTCGTCGTGAACGGGATGGGGGCGGAGTTGCCGAACACGCGGTTGGTCAGCTCGCGGTCGTTGGCGAGGTAGATCATGTAGTGCGACGCGCTTCGGGCACCGGGTCCCAGTCGAGCACCGGCGTCGCGGGGACACCGAGGCAGATGAGCTCGTTGGTCTCGATCCGGTCCCAGAAGGGCGTCGCAGGTCGTTTCGGCGTCCAGCGCCTGGCCGTCGAGGGCGAGCGATTGTCCCGTGACCTCCGGCGGGTCGGTGATCTCGAACGTGGCAGTTGTCCCGTACCCCAAGGAGACTTCCGTCGTCGTTGTACGCCCTGCACCCTCCAGACGTAGGTGCCGGGGTTCAGGTAGTGGTCGAAGGTGTCGGTCGCTGCGGGGTAGGGATAGTCGTGTTGTTGATGTGCGACGCGGTCGTCGCTGTCCCAGAAACCGGATCCGGCAACGCCGATCTGGATCCTGTACTGGACGGCGTCCGGATGTGGCTCCCAGGTGAGCGCCGGGAACCGACGTTGACTCCGCTCCGGACACTCCCGTCAACGGAGTCAGCGTGAGGAGCGCCGGTGTCGGGCGGCACGCCAGTGAGGCTGAAGCTGCGGCCGGCGTACTGCGGTGAGGTCGGCGACGAGGCTCCCTTGTCCATGCCCTGGACCGTCCAGGTGAACGGACCGTCGGCCGGATCCAGCTCGTCCTCCGGTGTCCACGAAAGCGAGAAGGTCTTGGTGGCTGTCCACCACGTTGTCGGTGTTGTCGCGGATCTCGACAAAGTATTGCTCCGCGTGGGTCGCGGCCTGCCCACTTCAAGCGTGGGCACTCCGACTGAGGCAAAGTTGGCCGGCGAGCTGAGGGTGACCGCTCCGGAGCTGTAGATGAACGCTGTGGATCTCGGAGTAGATGCCTTCGATCGACTGGGCTGTGCGGCGCGTCGAGCGCGCGGACACGCCAGTGCGTAACGCTCCCCTCGCTGGGAAGACAGTCTCCGTTGCCGGGCTCGACGTGGCGTGTAGGTCGTGCTCGCCGTCGTGCAGGTGTCATAGGTGCCGGGCGAGAAGTTCGCGGTCGGTGCCGACCTGGAGCTGGTAGCGCGTTGCGTGCGGGACCGGGGTCCACTGGTAGTAGAGGTCGTCTCCGGTCGGTGGGGCGATCTGGTCCACCGGATGCAGCAGCGTCGGCCGGTCCGGCCAATCCCGCTGGAATTCGAACGGGACGGCGGGCCAAGCCATCTTCATGCCGCCGGTGTCGATGGCACGGACCCGCCAGAAGTACTGGTCGTTGTCGTAGGTCGTGACGGGCGAATACCGCGTGCCGTAGACGGTCTTGGTCTCCACCGGGATCGTGAAGTCCTCGTCGAGGCCGACCTGGACCTCGTACTTCGTCGCGCCGGACACGGGCAGCCAGTCCAGCACGACGTCCTGGACCGTGGAGCCGGTTGTGCGAGCCCGGACCGATGAGCACGTCGTCAAGCGACTGCACCTGGTAGGTCGCTGCGTCGCTCCAGAGCGTGACCATCCCGCCGCCGCGCTGGGCCCGGACTCGCCACGACCACGCGCCCGCAGCCTGCGGGGTCGGGATCATGAACGTCGTGCCCAAGGCGGTGTAGGACGACGCGCTGATCCAGTCACCGTCGACGTCGACTTCGATGTCGTAGCCGACCGCCCCAACGACGGCCGACCAGCTGAGAAGGGCTGGCTCGTTGGGCTCCAGTGTCGTGTCACCAACGGGGGAGATGGGTGTCGGGGGCGCCGAGGCATCGATCGTGATCTGCTCGCCTGCCCAGATGCTGGTGCTGCCGCTGGCCACCGACCGAACCCGCCAGAAGACGTCGCCGTTGGGCAGGTGGGCGGTGGGAACGGCGCGGTTGTTGGTGGTCGACACCGAGAAGTTCGGGCTGCTGAAGTCGGACGCGTTGTCGACCTGGACCTCGTAGCTCGTGGCTCCGACGGCCTTCGTCCACGACAGGGTCGGGGTGCTGCTGGACACCGGGCCGGTGGGTGTCAGCCCGGTGGGTGCGGCGACGGCGTGAGCCGGCGCGGCCAGCACGATCGTGCTCGCGACCAGTCCCAGGGCAGGGACCAGCAGTCCTACGATGCGTAGATTCCCGAGACTTTTGACCACGATTGGTCCCCTTTATGCCGGATACAGAACAAGAGAACGCTATGAGGGGGATCGGTGGCGTTCGTGGCGAACGCGGGAAAGGGGTCCGAATGGACTAGGCCCGGCGACCGATCGGACGACGGTTTGCCCGGTCAGTCGCAGCCCGAGCGACAACGCCGCTTCGGGTCTGCACTGCTGCCCGGGCAAACCGTGTCCAGCTGTTGATCAGGCGCGGTCGGGCGATGGGACTACCTTGCCTTGACCGTCCACGAGGTGGCGGCCAAGGTGTTGCCGGCCAGATCCTTGATCCCGCTGCTCAGCCGCACCGTGTAGACCTTGCCGACGACCATGTTCGCTGACGGATTCAACGTGGCGATGAGCCCGTCTGCGGACAGCGTCACCGCGGACAACAACGGAGTCGTGCGACCGGCGACGTACAGCTTCATCGTCGACGAGCTCACGCCTTGGACTTTCTCGCTGAATGTGGCTCGGAAGTTCGCACCCTTGGGGGCAGTTGTCGTGGGTGTCTTGGAGACAACGGTTGGCCGCGTGGAGTCCACCTTGAAGTCCGTCCAGAGGCTGCTGGCAGTCAGCTTCCCCGCGGAGTCGAAACGAACTCACCCGCCACTGCCAGGCCCCGGTGGTGATGATCTTGGTCGGCGCCCAAGCGAGCGAGACGGTATTGACCGTCTCCGTGATCGTTGACGAGCCCGAACTCCTGCGCTCGAAGCGGTAGGAGGTGGCGCCGGTGGCTGCATCCCAGGTGAAAAGACTGTCGGTCGCGGACAGGTTGGCGTTCGCCACGGGAGACAGGGGCGTCGGGGGATCACCCACAACTCTGAAGCTCGACGTGGCAACGTTGAGGTCTGACCACGCGCCCGGGCGACCCTTTCCATCCACGCGCCGTACCCGCCAGGTGTACAAGGTGGAAGAGGCTGGGAGCGGAGTGACGGGAGAGAACGCAACCTGCTTGCTGTTTCCAACCAGCACTCTCTTGCTGATTGATCCGGTCGTGTCGCCGTCCTTGTAGACCTCTATGTCGTAGCTACCTGCGAAGTTCAACGGCTTCCACCTGAACGGCTGAGACCCGGATACGTTGGCGCCGTTGAGGGGGCCCACAAGGATCGGTTTCGGTGATGCCTTGAGGAAGGAACGCGGCGCGCTCCAAGCCAGCGGGTTCTCTGAGCCATCGATGGCCTGCACGCGCCAGTAGATGGTGCCTTCGGGATAGGTGTTGATGTAGGACGTGAACGTCGTCTGGTCGATCACGGCTGTTTCGATGATCGTCTGGAAAACCGGGTCCGTTGCGACCTGGATCCGGTACTGCCGCGCCTCGATACGGGAGTTCACGCCCGTGTCATCAGTGTGGCCGGCCGTCGTGTCCAGGTTGGTTGCCAGGTAGTCACGCCACGTGAACGTCACGTCGTTCTGCTGGCTCGCGCCGTTGAGCGGCAAGGTCGGTTCCACCGGGTTGGAGATCTTGTTGAAGGCATGATGCGCGTGGGCGAGAGGAGCACATCCGAGAGCCGCCTTGCACGGTTGTACGAACCAGTAGAAGGCGGAGCCTGCCTGACTGTCGATCAGGGCTTCGTTCGGCGTGAACTGGTTCGTCTCTGTTGTGACGGGATACCCGTCCACGATGTTCGTCATCTCCTCATCACGCGCCAGGAAGACCTTGAAGGCTCCGGCGTCCGGTTGGTTTGCCCATTTCAGGACCGGAGTCTGTCGCATGTCCGAGCAGCGCTCGGGAAGGGCGATCGTGCAGGAGGTGCCCACTGCACTCAGGGCGGTCCCGTTGTTCGCAATACGCTGGCCGGTGACTGGGGTGAGGTTCTTGATGACGAACGTGCGCGACGTCGACGATGTGCTGAGCCAGTCGTTGCCGTCGTAAGCCTCCACGATCCATTCGTACGTTCCCGCGGCATGCCAGTCCGTGCCGTCGTCCTCGCCAGCAGAGTAGGCGAACTTGTCGGGCACATAGATGAAGCCGCTTCCCCCGACCGGACGGACCAGGATCCGGTACGACGTCGCTTCTGCAACCGGGGTCCAACTCAGGGTCGGAAACCTGTTCGACCGGTGCCTGGAGCCGGGGCAAGCGGTTCCGGAGACGGGGCTGTCGCCACGCCGGGGTCTCCGACCGTAAAGGTCGGTTGGGAGCCGGCGAGTCAGGGCGGATCCTTCACGACCGGTCAATCCGACGGTCTGGACGGTCCAGCGATAGGACTTGCCCGCCGTAAGACGCGCACGCGGCGTGTAGCTGGTGCCCGTGGTCTCCCAACTGCCGCCACCGCCACCGCCGTTGGTCGCTGTGACGGTGACCTGGTACGTCGATGCCCCGCTGACGGCGTGACCAGCGGAGCGTCGGCACGAAGACCGTTGCGCCGTTCGCCGGGGACTGCGGGGCCACCAGAGTGGGGTAGTACGTGAAGCGTCCGACCTCGGCAGAGATCCGGTCAGTCACGATGTCATCGCCATCGACAGTTTCGCCTGGCGCATCGGTCGCGATTACCCGCCAGAAGTAGGTGCCAGCGGCGCCCGGCCAGCAATCGGTGTTCTTGGTCGGGACGTAGGTGGTGTGCACGGTGCTGCACGCGTCGACCAACGCATTGAAGTCTGAGGACCGACTCAGCTGGATGGTGTATTCACTGGCGTGGTCGACAGGCTTCCACTGGTAGAAGAACGGGTCGCCGACGGTGGAGTCGTTCTCCGGGTACTCGAGATCCGGCTGGTCAGGCCAATGGCGACGGAAGGTCCAGGTGGTGACTGCGTTCCAGTCGCGCTTGTTGCCGAAGTTGTCGACTGGGCGCACTCGCCAGTAGTACTGGTCGTTGGCCACGGTGACCGGAGGTGAGTACTTCGTCCCGGTTACATTGGTTGGGATCCTCGATAAGCGTCAGGAAGTTGATATCCGTGCTGATCTGCAGGTCATAAGTCTTGGCGCCGGCAACGGACTGCCACTGGAGGACGACGTCCTCAACGTTGGTGAATGGGCCGTCTGCGGGCCGCACCAATACGGGTGCCGCCAGCCCGCCCATTTGATAGGTGCGCACGGCCGACCATTCGGTAAACACTCCCGCCGCCAAGGTGGCGCGGACCCTCCAGTAGTAGAGCGTCGCAACCTGCGGGTTCGGGACGACCGACGACGAAGTCTTGGTGGTGTAGCTCGTTGTCAGGGACGGATCGACGAAGTTCGGATCCGAGCTGATCTCGACGGCGTAGCTACTCGCACCGTTGACCGGCTGCCAGGAAAGCAGGGCGGGGGCGCCCGGCTGCTGGAGGGTTACACCGTTTCCTGGCGACACAAGAATCGGTCCGGCGAGAGCGTCTCGCGTGAACGAAGATCCAGCCCATTCTCCCCGATCAGAGCCGGCTACCGCCCTGACCCTCCACGAGAGGGTCCCGGCCGTCAGCTGAATGGTGGGTGTGGCCCGCCGGTTGGTGGTGCTCACCTTCCACGCCACCGGGTCGAACGAGGAGGAGTTGGAAATCTCTACGTCATACGACGTCGCCCCGGAAACCCGATTCCATTGCAGGATGGGCTGGCTTCCGGCCGGAATTGCGCCAAGCGACAGCCCAGTGGGAGGTGCGGGGCTCGCTGAGACGGATGGGGCGAACGACAGCATGCCGAACACCAGCGCAATGGCAGTCACCAGCAGTCCTACGATGCGAAAATTCCCGAGACTTCTGGCCACGATTGGTCCCCTCAAGCTGGATACAGAACAAGAGAACGCTATGAGCGGGACCGGTGGCGTTCGTGGCGAACGCGGGAAAGGGGTCCGAATTGACTAGGACCGGCGACCGATCGGACGACGGTTTTCCGGGTCAGTCGAGTCCGAGTGAGAACGCCGCTTCGAGGTCGTGCTTGGAGTAGGTACGGAAGGCGATGTGGGTCTCCGTCGAGGTCACGCCGTCAACCTTGTTCAACCGGTCGGCCACCACCGACGCGACATCGTCGTGGTGGGAGACCCGGACCAGCGCGATCAGGTCGATCTGACCGGTCACGGAGTACACCTCGCTGACGCCGTCGAGGGCGGCGATCTCCTCGGCCACCTCCGGGATGCGGGCGACGTCGGCCTTCACGAACACGATGGCGGTGATCATGGGGCAACGTTAGCGTTGCTCGTCTGTGGCTGCGGCCCGGGCCAGCCCGTTCGTGGTGCGGTTGGTTCGGGGCTGTGCGGCGTATGTGGGGTGCTGCGTGGGTGCGCTGGCGCTTGTGGGTCGTGGCTCAGTGGTGCGGTTGGTTCGGGGCTGGTGCGGTTCGGACTCGCGGTGCGGTTGGTTCGGGGGCTCCCACGGTGCGGTTGGTTCGGGGCTGTGCGGCCTCCCACGTCGGCGGCGCTGGGCTCCCCGCGTCGGGACGCGTCACCGTCGGCTGGTCCGTCGCGGTTGCTTCGAGGCGTCCCGCCGCGCGTCGCTTTGACGCTTCGCCGACGCGGTACGCCGCGCCGCCCCGGACCGGCCGCCCCGTGTGGGCATGCCGGATCACCCGGGTGGTGGCCGGGTGATCGGGTGTCGTGGTCGAGCTTGGCGCGTCTCAGTTGGGTCGGGATGGGGATGGTGCCGGTGGGGGTGACCAGGTAGGTCTGGCCTTGGGGTCCGGTCCATTGGTAGTTGCCGGTCGGGGTGCGGTGGTAGCGCCATCGGCGGAAGGTCTTGGCCCGGTGGTGTCGTCGGCAGAGGGCGGCGAGGGCGTCGGGCCGGGTTTGGCCGGGTGGGCCGTTCTCCTCGTACGGGGTGATGTGGTCCAGGTCGGAGGCTCTGGCGTCTCGGGTGCACCACGGGAACACGCAGTGCTGGTCGCGCAGGATGACGAGTTCCCGCATCCAGGCGGGCGGGTCGTGGGCGTCGACGGCGTCGGTGCGGGTCATGTCGAGGACGGGTTGGATGGTGACCCGGGACCGGCTAGCCCAGTCCTTGATCCGGGCGATGGTGGCCGGCCCGAACCTCTCCACGGTCCCGAACCCAGTCCCGTCGCTACCCGGAGCCGTCGAGCCCGAGCAGGTCGGCCAGGGACAGGTGCAGGTAGAGCTTGGTCTTCGCCAGCGACCGGCCGCCGACGGTCTCCACGGTCTGGACGGCCGCGGAGTCGTCTGTTCCCGATGGGCCGTCGAGGAGGGTGCCGAGGTCGAGGGCGGCTTGGCGGTTGGCGATCACGCCGACGGCTTTGGCTTTGCGGACGTCGAGGGTGTCGGTGTCGCCGAGGGCTTTGAGTTGGGCGGCCTGGTCACAGACCAGGTCGTGGAAGGTGGTGAGGTCCAGGGTGTCGCCGGTGACCTCCAGATGGGAGGTGCCGACCCAGTCGTCGGCACCGTCGGTGCCGACCCCGCGGTGGAACAGCCGCACCCCCCAGGCGTCCTCGGCCGTGCTTCTCCCGGGTCTCGAGCAGGTGCGGGTCGTGGGTGGCGATGGCCTGGGCGACCGCGAACTCGATCGCCCGCCACCCACACGAGCTGATCCGGTCCGCGAGCTGGGCGTCGACAGACGCGGCGGCGGCTTGGGAGAGGTGGTGGGTGGCCTGGGCGATCTTGCGGGCCTTCCACGGCGCCACCGCCAGTGCTTCGACGGCGGCCCAGATCCGGGGGAGCCGGTGTTGGAGGTCCAGGGCGTCGGCCAACAACTGCAACCCGGTCAGGGTGGACACCCCGAGCGCGGCCGCGAACGGTTCCGGGCGTGAACGCCGCCACCAACGGTGTCCCCTCCCCACCCAGGGCTGCCTCCTGGTCCGGGCACAAGCCCGGGAGTCCGGTGTCGGACCAGGTCACAAACCCCGACTCCTCGGTCGCGGGATGCAGCACACACCACCGGGCGGCGGCCCGCAGCTTGGCCCGTCCGGCCTGCCGTTCCCGGACCTCGGCGTCGGCGGCGAAGTCGAGCAGCCACTGCGCGTCGAGGCTCGAAACCTCGACCAGACTGCCGTTCAACATCGTCTCCAACATGACTCAATCCAAGCAGCCGGCACCGACATTTCGGCCCCGAAATCGAGGCGGAAACGGGGGGTTGTGGAGAAGTATTTTCGAGGAGTTTCGTCAACCCCGCTTGGGTTGCGGTCGGGCGCACCGGTGCGCGCCCTGCGTGGGGCGCCGACACGTGGCGACTGCTAGCGAGCCGGCCGGTGCACCGGGGAAATGTCTCGGCGGTCGTCGAAGGGGACCAGGTCGAGTCGGGATTGGTTGACGGCGTCGTGGATGGCGAGATGGCGGGTGGCGCCGGCGACGGGGCACGTCCACTCGCCGTCGACGTCGACGAGGCGCACGCCGGGGGACTCCAGCCAGCGCAGGACCTTCTCCGTCTCCTCGGCCGTGGCGGCTGGAGTCGGGCCCGGCGCCGACCGGACCGTCTCGGCGGAGGCGCGCAGCGTCGCGACGAACTGGTGCGCGTCACCACCGGACGGGATCACCCCCGCCGCGGCCAGGCGACCGTAATCGGACGATGTGCACCGCCCATCGGCCGTCGTCCTCGCGGCGGGCGGCGACAACCTCGGGACAACGAGTCACCGCCGACAACCGCTGGGTGCGGGCCGCCGCCCGGATGAACGCGGCGAGCCGGTCGCGATGGACGCCGGCCTCCTCGAAGCGCTCGCGGGCGGCGAGTCGTGACATGCGTGCGTTGATCGCATCGACGACCTGGTCGGGCCGTCGGACCAGGGTGTCGCGGAGCTGGCGCACCACCGCGGCGTACGCCGCCTGGTCGGTGCTCCCATCGCAGGGAGACAGACATCGCCCGATCTCCGCCAGCACGCACGCCGAGCGGGAGGGCGCCAACGGCAACCGGTCGGAGCACTGCCGGACCGGGAACGTCTCGTGCAGCGCGGCCAGGCACTTCTCGGCCGTCTTCCGCGAGGCGAACGGACCGAGGTAGTCGGCGTCGTCGTCGAGGACCCGTCTGACGAGGGACAGCCGCGGCCACAGGTCTCGGGTCAGCTTGAGGAAGTGGACCTTCTCGGGGAAGCGGGATCGGCGGTTGTACTTCGGCTTGTGTTCCGCGATCAGCCGTAGCTCGCGGACCTCGGCCTCCAGCGGCGTCGCGCACTCGATGCCGGTGACGGATTCGGCGAGTCCGATCATCTCGCCCATCCGGGACCGGGTCTCCGACGCCGTGAAGTAGGAGCGGACCCGGGTGCGCAGGTCGCGCGACGTGCCGACGTAGAGGACGCGCTTGCGCTCGTCGCGGAAGAGGTAGACGCCGGGGGAGTGCGGAAGGCCCTCGGCCAGGTGGCGTTTGCGGCGCTGGGCGGAGCTCACCCGGGCAGAGAACGTCTGCAGCTCTTCGAGGGTGTGTACGCCGAGGCCACCGAGTCGTTCCATGAGGCCATGAAGCACGTCCACCGTCGCCCGGGCGTCGGCGAGAGCCCGGTGGTTGGGCGTGGTCGAGGAGTTGAACAACCGTGCCAGCGACGAGAGCTTGCAGTTGGGGGCGTCGTCACGGGTGACCACGCGGCGGGCCAGCTTTGCGGTGTCGAGCACCTCGAACTTCGGCCACGGCCGCTCCTGCCGGGCCGCGAAGTGCTTGAGGAAGCCGACGTCGAACGGCGCATTGTGGGCCACGAGCACGCACCCCTGCGCGAACTCGAGGAACGCGGGCAGCGCTGACTCGATCGCCGGGGCGTCGGCCACCATCGAGTTGCTGATCCCGGTCAGGACTGCGATGAAAGGCGGGATCTGGGTGTGCGGATTGACCAGGGTCTGGAACTCGCCGAGCCACTCCCCGCCGCGCACCTTGACCGCGCCGATCTCGGTGATCATCGACCCCGCCTCGGCCGACCCGCCCGTGGTCTCGAGGTCGACAACGCAGAACGTGAGATCGCGCAGGGGCCGACCGAGTTCGTCGAAACTGCGTTGCACCTCCCATCGCGAGGGCGCACCGTGGGTGGCACCGCCCATGTCCGTCCTCCTTGCCAGCTGCTTGCCAGCTGCCGACCAGCCGCTGGCCAGCCACTGTCCTGGACGGTAGATGCGGGCACCGACAATCCCGGGCGGCGCGCGGAATAGCGGAATAGGCTTGTCTCGACCGCCCCGCGAAGGAGCAGACGTGACGGACGCACTTCCCGACGACGCCCACCGGTGGCGCTGCGCCGGCTGTGGCAACCTCACGCGCTTTGACGTCACGCGTACGCGTCGGACGACCGAGTACTGGCGCTTCGATCGGCGGGGGAACACCGCGTCGAGGAGACAGCGGTCAAGGCGGAGACCGTCGAAGCCGTGTCCTGTCGCTGGTGTGGTCGCGCGGACGCGATCGAGGTCGTGGACCGCGACGCGGCCGCGGGTTGAGTGAGACATCCCCATGACAGCCGAGAGAGTCAGCCGAAGTGTCGGCGAGTCAGCCAAGGCTGCCGACGTCCAGCTGTTCCCGAAGCGGTGCGGACGTCGGATCGTCGCGCTGGCGGCCCAGGTCCTGCCGAAGGTCGCGCCGCTGCCGCCGGCGCTCAAACACGTGGCCGAGTTCGCGCCGGCCCGGCGGGCTCGGCTCGGCGGTAGTCAGATCGCGCTGGCGATCGGCGTTGACGACGACTTCCGAAGGAACGTCGCTGTGCAGGCAGCGGTCGTCTACCCGAGCTTGCCACCTCGCTGCAGGATGGCCTGGTTCCGCCGACGGCGGACCAGGCGGAGGTCGCCGCCCTGGCCTGGCTGCTGCGACCTGAGGGCTGGCAGGAGCTGTTCGCGGGGGCTCTCGAGCGAGTCGAGGCCCGGCTGCAGGCCGAGGGGACCGAACGGGACTCCCAGGAGGTGCAGCGGCTGCGAGCCAAGCTCGCCGATGCCGAAGGGGCTGCGCGCGAGCAGCGGGCCCGGCTGAAGGAGCAGCTCGACACGGTGAAGGCGGAGAACACCTTGCTGCGCCGCAAGCTCGGCGACTCCCGGGCTGCCGAGCGCGCCGCGACGGAGGCGACCGACCAGGCCCGAGCCCGAGGCGGTCGCAGCGGCGAGCGCGGTCCAGGCGAGTCCGGCGTCGTCCGACACGAGGTACGTCGCCTCCGCGCCGGGTTGCCGAGCTCGAGGCCTCGGCGACCGCCGTACGCCGGGACGCTCGCGTCGAGGGGCGATGCAAGCCTGCGCGCCGGATGCTCCTCGACACGTGTTCGAGTCGGCGCAGGGGCTGCGCCGAGACTGGGCTCCCGACCGTCGCCGGGCGCCCGCCGACCGGCTGGAGTCGGAGCTGTCGGTGGCGAAACCCGGCGTGCAGACGACGTCCACGGCCGGCACGGTGGGGCCGTCAAGCCCGGCCCTCCTCGAGGCTATGTCGCGATGCCGCGGGCCCGGCTGATCGTCGACGGCTAAGACGTGAGCAAAGCGGCATGGCCGGGTCCTAGTTGGAGGCGCAACGAATGCGGCTCTCGACGGCATCGCTCCGCTGGTCGCGCGCAGCGGCGCCGGACGGCGGCGTGTTCGATGCCGCCACGAGCTGGACCCGTCCCCCGGTGAACCCGCGCCGCGGGGCGTGAAGGTGATCTTCAGCCCTGTCGACGATGTCGCCTGGGTGGCGGTCGGCGACCTGGTCGACGTCGAGCCGCAGGGCCGGGTCGTGGTGGTGATGACCAGCGACCAGGAG